>JANPDI010000278.1:0-43098 GCA_031431435.1 Burkholderiales bacterium | reverse complement strand
GTGATTGTGCATTGTGTGGTCAAAGCGTTGGGGGACGTCGAACAGGCGGCCTACAACCTGCGCCGTGATGTCGAAACAACCTTACTCAGCACCACGGCTGGCGCCACACTTGACGGCAAGATTGTCAACACCCAGCGGCTTGGCGGCTCACCCACTCGTCGCAGCAATGGCGACTATGAGGGTTATGCCATCGCCCTGCAATTTGTAATGACCATTCGGCACCTCGAATCCAACGCGGATTCATTCAGCAGTTAAACGTTTTTTTTCAGCGCACTTTTTTTAACACGCCCGCCCTGGTTCGACCTTGGCGGCTTTTTCTTTTTTAGGAGGCCATCATGGCAATCGGGCAAACAGACCGCCAGACACTACGCACCAAGCCGGAGTCCGCTTCGGCATATGGTGTGATCGTCGGCACCGGCAACTTCAACGCTTTGCGATTCGCATCTGAATCGCTCAAATACAACATCATCACCACCAAGTCAAAAGAGATCATCGCCTCGCGCGCGCCGCGTGACTTGATCGCTGTTGACGCCAACGCCGAAGGTCCGGCAGCCGCCGAATGGGCGTATGGTGACTACGACGAGCTGATCCAAGCCGCACTCGCCACCACCGTGCAAAACGTGGTCGGCACCAACGGCGCGGCCACCGGCACAGGCACCTTCAGCGCCACCGGCCTCAGCATCGTAGGTGCGGGCTCACCGTTTAGCGCCTGCGCATCCGGCCAATGGATCGGCATCTCAGGCGCCATCAACACCGGCAACAACCGCCTGATCCAAATCACCGGCGCATCCGCCACCGGCATCACCGTTGCCTCCGGCTTAACGGCTGAAACCGGCACCACCGGCATCGTGGTTTCTGGTGCGCGCTACATCAACGGCAGCACCAAAAAATCATTCTCGATCGAGCGATTCAATCCAGACTTGAGCACCGGCGGGCTCTACGAAGCCTTCCGTGGCATGGTCGTGGATAAATGGAGCCACAGCTTGGCACCGGCCGGCCTGATCGACATGAATTTCGACTTCATCGGTCGGGATGCCCTGCCCATGTCCACCGGCAGCGCATTGCCTGGCACCGGTATTGCCAGCACCACCAATCGCGTGATGAACGCTGTTGGCAACGTGTCGAACATTCTTGAAGGCGGCGCCGCGCTGGCCGGCACGTTCGTCAAGAGTTATAGCTGCCAGACCATGAATGGTGTCGAAGGTCTTGATGCCGTGGGCAGTTTTGGCAACGTCGATTTCCGGTTGGGTGAATTCGGTGCCACCGTGCAGCTTGGCCTCTACATGGCCGATGCGGTGTACTACAACAAACACCTCAACCAAACACAGTCGAGCCTCTCGTATCGTCTCACGGACGCCGCAAACAATGCCTACGTCGTCACCTTCCCGCAGGGCAAATACAGCACCGCCGAGCGCCCGAATGGTGGCCGTAATCAGACCATGATGTTGAACCTCACATTTGAGGCGCTCGACATCAGCAACACCGGCCAAGTGATGATCATCGACCGTTGCGGTGCGGCAGTCGCGCCACAGACCTAAACGGCACAGAAGCAAAAAACGCAATAAACGCAGCGAGCAAGTCCACCGGCGGGCACTCATTCGGGTGCCCGCTTTTTGTTTTACGGGGCCACGACGGTGGAGCAACCCCGCTTTTTATAAGGAAAGATCATGAATCTGTACGAAGAGCAAAAGCGCCTCGACGAGTCAGGCGCAAAAGGTGTTTGGACATCGTTCACTGACGAGGTTCGCTTCAAGATCGGCAGCCTATCCGCCGCGCCATATCAAAAGGTGTACGAAACCGCGCAGAAGTTGCTGCGCCGCGAATACAAAGGCCGCCGTGTGCCGGATGATGTCGCGCAGGCCACCATGCTGCAATGTCTTTCTGAAGGCGCGCTGTTTGATTGGGAAGGCGTCACCGACAAAGACGGCAAGCCGCTGGAGTTCACCACCGACAACGCGCTGGTCATTCTCAAGGACCTGAAGCGTGTGCGCGATTTTGTCACCAGCTTTGCGCTGGACGACGACAACTTCATCCGCCCTGAAGAGGAAAAAACAAAAAACTGATTGCGCACCTTCTCTGGCAGCTAGAGCATGCGGATGTGATCGCCGACTTGGCCGATCTGCCGCCCGATCTGCTGCCGGGGTTGGTGCCGCATGAGCTGTGGCCGGACAACGTGACTTATCTGCTCGGCTGGCGAAAGTTGCAATCCATCCGGCCGCAAGGCATGAGCAGCATTGCCGGCATACCGCCAACCGAAATCGAGTGCTGGGCAAAACACTGCTGGCAAGGCGACCAACAAGTATTTGTCAAACGCATGATCGACATCGATGCCGCCTGGTGTGACGCGATCAACGACCGCGAAGCCAGGAAACACGAAGAGCAAGAAGCCGCAAATAACGGGAGGCGTCAGTGATCGTCATCAATCTCAAAAGCAACATCAAAGAGATTGTTAACGCGATCAATGCCGACCAAAAACACCTGCGGCTCTCGGCGGCAATTGCGCTGACCAAAACCGCCAAGGCCGCGCAAGAAGAGTTGCGCAAAGAAATGGAGCGCGCCTTTGATCGGCCCACGCCTTACGCGCTCAATAGCACCTATGTCCGCACCGCCAATGTCAATCGGCTTCAGGCGGAGGTGGGCATTAAAGACGAAGCCGTAAAAGGCACGCCGGCGGTGAATTTTCTGGGCCCGCAAATCGGCGGCGGCGAGCGTCGCCTGAAACGTTTTGAGAAAGCGCTACAGGCGCACTCATTGCTGCCGCAGGGGATGTATGCCGTGCCAGGCAGTGCCGCCGAGATTGATGGCTACGGCAATATGTCCAAAGGCCAAATCATGAAGATCCTCAGTGCGCTTCGTGCCGCTGAGATGTATTCGGGCTACTCCGCCAACCGTGCGCGAAAGCTGCCCGGTTTGACGGTCGCAAAGAAGCGGCGCGCCAACGCCAAGAAAAAACAAGCCGAGTACTTTGTCGGCCGCCCTGGTGGTGGTCGGTTACCGCTCGGCATCTGGCAGGTGTTCCGGTTTGGTCACGGCAGCGCCGTGAAGCCGGTGGTGATCTACACCAGCAAGGCGCAATACAAATCGCGGTTTGACTTCGCCGGCATTGTGGATCGTGTCGCCGCGCGTGATTTCGACGCATTGTTTTTAGAGCAACTCCAATCGAGGGCTTCAAGCTAATGGCCACGCGCGAAACCAAAACCATCCTGACTGCCGAAGACCGCACCGCCGGTGCCTTTGCGTCGATGCAGAAAAATCTGCAAACGACCATGGGCCAGTTCGACCGCTGGCAGGGCATGCTCGCCGGTTTGGCCGGTGGCGGCGCGATCGGCGCATTTGGCTTGCTGGTCAAAAACGCACTCGATACCGGCGAAGCGCTCAACAAAATGAGCCAAAAGACCGGCATCGCCGTCGAGCAACTGTCTGAGCTTTCCTACGCCGCCAAGCTGGCCGATGTCTCAAACGAAACGCTCGGCAAGGGCATCAAGGCGCTCTCTGAAAGCCTGGTCGCGGCCAACGACCCCACCAGCAAACAAGCCAAGCTGTTCAAAGAGTTGGGCGTCAATATCAAGGGCGACACACTCAGCGCGCTCGAGCAGCTCGCCAAGCAATATCAGGCGCTGCCCGATGGGGCGACCAAGGCCGCGCTCTCCACCGAGCTATTCAAAAAAGCCGGTCAGGACATGATCCCATTCCTGAATCAAGGCGCAGATGGCATCGCCAAGCTGCGCGGCGAAGCCCGGGCGCTCGGCCTCACCATGTCGAGCGAAACCGCCAAGGCCGCCGAGCAATTCAACGACAACCTCAAGGCCCTTCAGGCATCGAGCGGCAAGCTGGGCGTTTCGCTGCTCAATGAAATGGGGCCGGGGTTGGTCAAAGCCAGCGAGGCGATGAAAGAAGCGCTGGTTGAATCCGGCAAGCTCAAGGCTGCGTGGGTCGGGTTGGGTGCCGTTGGGGCGTTTTTGTTCACCGACGATATGCTGGCGCCGGCGACCAAGCTCAATAAAGACATCCGCGAGATGTCCGAAACGATCAAAGTCTTGCAGGCGGCGCGCGCCGAAAAAGGCGGCATCCTCGATTGGATGTTCAACAGCGATGCAAAGCTCGATGCTCGCCTGGCGGCGGCAAATGCCGAGTTGACAAAAATGCTGGCGCAGTTGGAGACGGCATCAGGCAAAACGCCGGGCGGCGAAACGCCGGAACAAAAAGCTGCACGCGAGGCGGCAGCGAAGGCAAAAGCCGACGCCATTACCAAACTGCTCGCCGACCAAAAATCCGCCGCCGACGAAATTGCCAAATACAACGAGCGCATGCGGCAGCTCGACATCAAGGGCTGGATCGCCTACGCCGACAATGTGTTCGCCGAGGCCGATGAGCTCAACAACGCGATGGCGAAGATCCACGACGACTATTGGAAAAATGAAGAAAAGTATCGAGAAATCGACGTCAAGGGTTGGGTGGCGTACATCGATGCGATGGAGCGGGAGTACGAAGACGGGCTGACCGCCATCGGTGCGAAGCAGCCGTCATTCCATCAGTCGATGGAAAAAGAATGGAGCGGCTACCTTGGCCGCATCGAGTCCGGCTTCAGCGACATCTGGACCAAGCTGATCGACCGCAGCCTGTCGAGCTGGAAACAATTCACCACCTCTTTGCGTGATCTGTTCAAGCGCACCGTGTCGGATTTTATTTACCAGTCATTTGCGAAACCGATCATGCTTCAGCTTGTTGCCACAGCGGCCGGCGGGCTGGGCTTTAGCGGGCTGGCCAGCGCGGCCACGGGCGCGGCAGGTGGCGGCGGCTCCTCCTTGCTCGGGTCGATAGGCTCGTCCGCGTTGCAGTCAACGTTCGGCACAGCCGCGTCTAGCTATCTATTCGGCGGTGCTGCGGCAGCGGGCAGCGTGCTCGGTGCAGGCGGTGCCACCATTGGCTCTGGCACCATGATGATGCTCGGCGGGTCAACCGGCGCGGGCGCGGTGATCGGCTCCGCTGGCGCCACCACAAGCGGCTTGTTGAGTGCCGGCGGCCTGACATCGACCATCACAACCGCTCTGGCGGCGATCCCGGTATGGGGCTGGATCGCCATCGCCGCGATGGGTGCTTATGCAGCCTTTGGCGGCAAGGGCGGCGGGCCAAAAATCGAAGGCGGCTCATGGCAGACCTTCAATGCGGATGGCACGCAGACCCGTTCGGCATTTTATGGCGGCGATGGCCGGCATTCAACGGCCACCGCGTTTGACACCGCGCAGCAATCGGTGGTGAGCGCAACAGCGACATCGTATTTCGAATTGCTGCGCCGACTGGGCGGAACCTCGAATGGCGTCACCTTCGGCTTGGATGCCGATCGGGATCCGCAAGGCACGGCCAATCAGCGCATCTGGGGCAACGTGAACGACGCCGCAGGCAACGCCGTTTTCCGCAGCGCCCGTGAGTTTGGACGTGATACAGACTTGGCGCCAGAGCTTCAGCTTGAAGCCCAACGCATGTTGATCGCCGCGTTTCAGGTTTCAGAATTACCGACGGCAATTAAAAATTTGTTTAGCGGTGTTGACGCGCTCACCATCACAGCGGAGGCCGCGGGCGCGCTCATCAAAACGGCTGCCGAATATGGCGACGTCATTGCGGCTCTGCGTCAATCGATCGAAGGTCTCACCATCGACGGGCTGTTGGGCATGCAGGCCGCAGGTGAAAGCCTGACGCAGACCTTCACCCGCGTCGCCGGCGCGTTCGACGCCTATTCAAAATTATTCATCCCCGAGCAAGAGCGCAACGAAAAGCTATTCACCGCTCTCAGCGACGCCATCAAGGCCCAGAATGGCATCCTGCCCGCCACCCGCGATGCCTACCGCGCATTGGTTGAGGCACAAGACCTCTCGAGCGAATCCGGCCGCGCATTGTGGCAGGTCTTGATCGGCTCCGCCGCCGTAGCCGACCAATACTACCGCACGCTGGAGGCAGGCACCGAGACCATCGAAGAGCAACTCAAGCTCATCAATAAAGAGCAAGACCTGCGCATCCAATTGATGGAGCTCGAAGGCAATGTCGCCGGCGCGCTTGAGGCCCGTCGCGCCATCGAGCTGGCCACGCTGGATGCTGGTTCGCGGGTATTGCAACTGCGCATCAACGCCCTTCAGGATGAAGCCACCGCCGCACAGGCGGCCGCTGCCGCGTCTGAGCGCATGCGCAGCGCGATGGCCGGTTTTAATTCGGTCGCAGGCTCGATGTACCCAACCTATGGCCGGCAGGTCGCGCAGGTGCAACTCGATTCCGCGCTGTCCCGATTCGCCACCACCGCCTACAGCAGCTACACCACCGGCAATGCCACCGCGCAAGCGGATATCGTCACCCGCGTGATGGCCAACCTGCGCAATGGCACGCTTAACCCCGCCAATGCGCTCGCCTATGCCGCCACCCAGGGGCCGCAGGCGGTCGAGGCGCTGACGGCGGTATTGCAGGCATATCAAACGCTGCAATCCGCCAGCGAAAACGCCGCTGGCGCTATCGATCAATTTGCCGGTGCCGCCAATAGCGCCGCCGAGCAACTGCAAAAAGCCGTGCAATCGCTTTCCGGCTATTTGCGCGGCTCGCTGCTCGGTGGCTTGTCGCCACTCACGCCGCAGGCGCGGCTGGATGAAGCGCAATCACAATATGTCGAAAACCTCATGCGCGCCCAGCGTGGCGACGCCGCCAGCATTGGCGGCTTTGGTGCCGCGCGCGACGCCTACTTGAGAGAGGCGCGTGATTTCTTTGCCAGCGGCCAACAGTACAGCGACATTTTTGCCAACACCTACAACCAGGGTGCCGCCATTACCGGCGGCGAAGTGCGGCCGATTACCGCCGCCGATATGACCACCAACACCGCCAGCATCGTCGCGGCCCTGAGCGCGGTGCAGCAACAAGTCGCCACGGTCACCGCCGCCGTGCAGCAGCTCACCAGTGTGACGCAGCAGGGCGACCAGGCTAATGTGCAGGCCACCAACAACAGCGGCAACAAGATGGTGGCCGCCAATGACGCTGCGGTGAGGTACTAGCGTGCCATTAAGCACCTACACCATATCGCCAGCCACGCTGACCAGCGCGGCCTTATCTACCGACTACGCGTCATCGGCAGGCGTGATGGCCGGCACCGGTGGCCCGTTCGACCTGCTGGCAAACGGCGGCATCAGCACGCGGGTACGCATCAATGGCGGCGCGTGGCAGCCGGCCGATCTACCCGGCGACGTGTCTGTCAGCATCGGCGATTTGGTCGAAATAAAACACAACACTGGCGGCGCATTTAATACGACTGTCACGTCCAGCCTATTTATTGATGGGCAAACCAAGACCTGGGCCACCACCACCATTGCGCGTGATGTCACACCAAACGGCGTCGCCTTCACCGATGTGACCGGCGCGGCGTTAAGCACGCTCTACACGTCCAATACGCAGACAATCAGCGGCATCAACGACGGCATCATTATTGATGCGACCGGCGGCGAGGTATCGGTCAATGGCGGCGCGTGGGGTGCATCCGCCAGCGCGGTCAATGGTGATACTTTTCAACTGCGGCGCACGTCATCAGGGTCGAACGGCACGGCGGTCACGGTCGATGCGACAGCGCGGGAGACCTCAACCTTTCTCGACCAATTTGTCATCACCACGGTTGCGGTTGATACCACGCCGGACGCCTTCACCTTCACCGACCAATCCGGCGTTGTTGTCAGCACGCTCACCACGTCGAATACCATCACCATTGCCGGTGTGGCTGCACCGGCGAATGCGTCATTCTCAACCAGCGGCACGGCCACCGGCTTTCAGTGCCAGAAAAATGCCCTGGGCTGGGTAACAGCAACCGGTACACCATTCACCGTCAGCAACGGCGATACCGTACAACTGCGCTTGACCTCGGCACCATCGAGCGGCGGTGTCGGCAATGTTGTGGTCACCATCGGCTCGCCAGCGACGACAGATACCTGGACAGTCACGGCGGCCGTGGCAGACACCACGCCGGATGCCTTCACCTTCACCGACCTTGGCGCGGTCGCCATCAACACCGTTGGCACATCGAATGTGGTGACCATCACCGGCATCGATGGTACGGCCAACGTCTCATTCAGCAACACCAACGGCACCAGCCACGAATACCGCAAGAATGGCGGCGCGTGGACAGCCATCGGTGCGACAACTTGTGTGGTCAACGATACCTTCCAAGTGCGCCACACAGTGGGCGGTACCGTCGCTATTGGCTCATCCACCACCATGACGGTCGGCGGCGTATCGGATGCCTTTAATTGCACCAGCGCAGCGGCAGATACCACGCCGGATGCCTTCAGCTTTGTCGATATCACCGGCGCACAGCTTTCCACGTTGACCGCATCAGCTGGCGTGACGGTCGCCGGCATCAGCGCAGCCGCCGCGATTTCAATCTCTGGCGCCGATGCCCAGTACAGCATCAACGGCGGCGCGTACACCAGCACGGCAGGCACCGTGGTCAACGGCGATGTGGTCACCGTGCGGCTCACCAGTGCCGCCCAGTACGTCACGCAGATAAATGCGGTGCTCACCATCGGCGGCGTGTCCGATACGTTTAGCGTCACCACCCGCTCACCATCGACCGCCAAGCAGTACGTGCGCACCTTTCGTGAAACAGCCTATGGAGTGGCACCGTAATGGCTGACTTCACATCACGCTGGTCATTTGCCGCCACGCCGGTTGTCGGCATTGAGATACCGCAATCGCCGGTGAATGCCGATATCGGCAGCTATGGGTACCGCACGGTCGGTATAGCAGCCATCACCTGCGCAGTCGGCGTTAAAGGCGCGCTCACCGTCGATGCCGTCGATGGCGATGCCACGCGCGACAACGCCGAAGTGCTGACCATCGTGCAGCTTTCATCGGCGACGCCAAATTACAGCGCCGGTTGCCTGGTGCGCGGCAGTGGCGCAGTAACAGCCGAGCAGGGCTACGCGGCATACATTGACGAAGCCACCGGCATTGTGCGCATCATCAAGATTGTTGCCGGCACCATGACCACCTTGGCGAGCAGTTCCGCCAAGACTCTCGCCGCCACCGCGCAGGATTGGTACCTCCGGTTTCGGGCAAATGGCACCACCTTGTCCGCCAAGGCGTGGCGCTATGGTGTGCCAGAGCCGACGGCGTGGGATGTCACGCTCACCGATGGCAGCATCACCGGCGTGGGCTTTGCCGGCCTGTTTTCACGTTGCCTGGTCGCCAATAATCTGTCGCTCGATTTCCCCGGCTTTGTATCAGTCGGCACCAATGGCGAGACCGCACCACGCCCACGCTCAGAGCTTGAGTTTCGGGATTGGGCGAACAACGATTCCAACCAGCGCGTGGTGTTGTGCGAGTTGGGTGTGCTGGGGCAGACCACCGGCGCGGTGGCCAATGCCTCGACGGCGTTGCTCTCCACCGTGCCATTTACCACCCGCGGCTCAGAGACGCCGCGCAACCAGGTCTACGACGACATCATTGTCTCGGTGCCGACCTTCAGCTCGAAAGTCTCTGACGCCACGCTCACCGGCCGGCCATCGCAGGCGTATGGCGATCTGGTGATTAAAAACGAAAGTGGCGCGCGTGATGATTGGCTGGTATGGGCTTGTGACGGTCGCCCGCTGAATATGTTCCTCGGCGGGCTGGGCTGGCGTAAATGGGATTTTGTGCGGGTGCTGTCTGGCGTGGTGTACGAAACCTACTCGCCGGCGCGCGATAAGATTGGTTTTCGCATTCGTGATAAATCGGTGCAGCTCAACCGAAAATTGCAGACCACCACCATCGGCGGCAGCTCGGCTAATGCAGGCGCGCCAGCACCGATCACCTTCGGCAAAGTATTTAATGCCGAGGCGAAATTAAAAGATTCGGCCACGCTGCGTTATAAGTTTCACGATGAGACGCTGGCCGGCTCAACTGGCATCACGCAGGTGCGGGACTCTGGCGTCTCGGTCGCGTACACGGCTGATCTGCCGAATGGTGAATTCACCTTGAGCGCCGCACCTGCCGGCCGCATCACAGTCGATGTCACCAATGATCTTTCGGCGTCGTCAGCCACGCGCGCAGGTTTGCTGCATCGCAACGCATTGCGCACCATCATCGCTGATCGGCTGGGCTTTGGCGCGGCGGGTGTTTATTCGGGGCTGCGGGTCGGCTCGCTCGATTTGTTTGGCGCGAATTTGACTGATCAGATGGGTCTGTATTTACCCGCCGAAATCAACGTGATGGATGCGATCGATGCGGTCGCCAAGTCTGCCGGTGGTTTCTGGTATTTCAACCGGCTCGGCCAGTTTTGCGCTGCCCTGGTGCGCGTGCCGGTGGCCCCGTTCGACCACACGTTGTCGGTAGATGACTTGCGGTTTGATTCATTCAAGATTGAAAAGTTATTCATTCCCAGCGACATCGAGCAGCTCGGCTTTCAACAAAATTTTACCGTGCAGGCGGATGGCATTGCCGGGTCGGTAACGGCGGCGAACCGGGCGCTTTACGCCGCCGCTGCGCAATACACCACCGCCGCGCCAAGCTACAGCGGCCTCGACCAGCCATCAAACCACATCCTGCGCGAACTACCGCGCAACCGCGACACCTTGTTTGTCACCTCCGGTGCCGCCACAACCGAGGCAACGCGAATGGCGGCGATCTTCAGCAAGCCGTGCGCCATCGTCAGCTTTGAAACCAAGGTCAATGCCGCGTTTTACAACCTTGGCGAATCGGTGCAGATCAATACCGAGCGGTTCGGCTTGACCACCGACGCGCAGCGCGCCGGCATCATCGTTGCGCTGGAAGAAAACTTTGATACCGGAAAAGTGACGATCTCACTCTTCATTCAATTGGCGGGCGTGTTCCCGATCACCGACATTGCCGAGCCTTACGTTACCGCCGGAGACTTCTACTAATGCCAACCAACCTTGTTCTGTGCGTCAAAAACGCCGTGGACGCGGCAACCATGTCGGCCAGCCCGACCATGCTGTCAACCATGCCGCCATCGAATGTGCAGATACCAGCACGCGGTCGGGTTGCGCGCAGCAGCGGCACGGCTGCGCAGCAGATTAACTTTACATGGGCTGGGCAGGGCTACTACCTCAATTTCCTGACGCTGATGCGGCACAACCTTGAATCGGGCGCGACCTGGCGGGTGCAGCTATTTTCTGACCTAGCGTGGACCACACAGATTTACGACAGCGGCACCGTGGCGGCCTATGACTACGCCACGCTTGGTGACCTCGACTTTGGCGTCGATCCGCTGGGGTCGGGCGTGTTTGATAGTTTTCTCGGCCAAAAATTCAGCGTGGTTTATTTCACCCGCGTGTTGGCCTTGAGTGGCCGCGTGACCATCACTGATGTCGGCAACAGCGCCGGGTATGTCGAGGCATCGCGGCTATTTGCGGGCGACTACGCGGAGCTGCTGTTTAACCCATCCAGCGCCTCGATGGCCTGGGAAGACAACACAGAGCAATCACGCGCTGCCGGCGGCTCACTGCGCAGCGACGCCGGTGTGGCCTATCGCAAGATGGGGTTTGCGGTGGATTTTCTCGACGCATCGCAACGTGCGCAATTTGCCGATATGTACCGCTATGCCGGTAAACGACAAGATGTGTTTGTGTCGTTGTACCCAGGCGCCGGTGGGGAAAAAGAGAGGGACTACACCATGCTCGCCAAATTCGCGGGCGCGATGCCGGACCTGGTGGTCACAGCCGACAAGTTTGGCTTGTTGCGCACGCAGCTAAATCTTGAGGAAACATAATGCCGACAACCAACTTTTTCGCCGGCGACACCGCCTACATCCCGAAGCTAAACGAACTTGCCAATGCGTCGTTCACGCAGCAAATAAAGAGCGCCAATTTCACGGCGGCCAAGGGCTACAAATACATCGGCACCACCAACGCGCAACAGGTGACGATGCCGACCACGCCCACGGCCGGCGACCGATTTCAATACGCATCCGGCTCGGCCTCAGTCACGTCCGTTACGTTCTTGTACGGCGCGGACAGGATTGACAGTGCAACGGCAAACTTGACGCTGACCGGCGAGACCGCGCTCAACGTCGAGCTGAGCTATGTCGATGCCACCATTGGCTGGCGTGTCATTAAATTCACCACGGTTATCCCAACACTGGTCGGCAAACAGACCATGTGGATTCCTGCTGGCGCGATAGTGCCGCGTACAACCAATGGACCAGCATCAGGCACGACAGAGCTGGTGACCAACAAAATCATGGTGGCTTCACTCGACTTCGATGCCGCCGTAATTGAGTACGCGCAGTTTCAGGTGCGCATGCCGAAGTCGTGGGACGAATCCACCGTGACCTTTGTGCCAGCGTGGAGCCACGCCGCGACCACCACCAACTTCGGTGTGGTGTGGGGGCTACGCGCAATGGCGCGCTCAGACAACGAGGCGCTCGACAACGCAATGGGAACCGGTGTGACCGTGACCGACACCGGCGGAACCACCAGCAACCTGTATGTCGCGCCAGAATCGGCAGCAGTGACGGTTGGCTCAACACCGACAGAGCTTGATGTGGTGACGTTTGAAATTTATCGTGATGCCACCAATGGCTCGGACACGATGGCGATTGATGCGCGGCTGCATGGCGTGTCGGTTCACTTCACCACCAACGCGACGACGGACGTTTAATCATGTTCAGAATGAACCAGTTAAACGGGTTTGGTGTGAGGCTCAAGACGGGCTTTGTCATTACAACTTACGCCACTTGGAACCCGTCTGACAAACACGCCGACATTACGCTCAGTGGCGGCAACTTAATTGCCACTTGCACCACGACCACTGTGGGCTTAGTGCGCTCGACGATAGGAAAATCGGCAGGCAAGTGGTATTGGGAATATGTGGTTGGTGTAAATATTATTGGGCCGCTGGTAGGCATTGCCAATTCCTCGGAAGTAACAAGCAACTTTCCCGGCAATAGTGCAAACAGCGTGGGTTACTACGGTAGCTCTGGTCAAAAATGGGTTAGTGGCAGCGGCTCAGCCTATGGCGCGACTTTCGCAACTGGGGATGTAATCGGGGTGGCGCTTGACATGGACGCTGGCACGCTGGTTTTCTACAAAAACAATGTATCACAAGGCACAGCCGCCACGGGTCTGAGTGGGGTTCAGTACGCAGCAGCGGGGCAATCCGGCGCAAATGCGCCAACAATCACAGCCAACTTCGGCGCATCGGCATTGGTTTATGCGCCACCGACTGGCTTTGCGGCCGGCCTTGGAAACTAATAGGAATAAAAATGAAAACATTCGCCCTGCTCGATGCCAGCATGATTGTGCAACGCCTCGAAGATTTCGAGGAAGCCGCGCCGCAACTCGCGCCTGAAAAAGGTCTCCGGTGGGTTGAGTGGCGTGACGTCGCGCCGCCAACAATCACGCCGCTGCAAAAACTCGGTGTGCCAGTTGTGGTGGTCGTCGATTTTGGCGGCAACGAAATTGCCAGCTACGCCTGGGCGGTGACCAACCTGCCGAGCGAGGTGCAGGCTGTTGTGGTCGAATCGCGCCGCGCCGAAAAAAACAGGCTGGTCAACGCCGCCCGCGCCGATGCGAACCAGGCCACATTCACCCACGCCGGCAAAGAAATTGCCTGTGACGCACTTTCGCGATCGGACCTCGACGGCATCGCCAACTACATTGCGCTGTTCGACGCATACCCGCCTGAATGGCTCGGCGTCTGGAAAGCGGCGGACAACAGCTATTTGGATATGGCTACCGTGGCCCAGTTTCGGGCGATGTATGAATCTATGGTGACTGCCGGCTTGAACAATTTCAAGCAGGCGCAGCAACGCAAAAATGCGCTCGCCGCGGCCACAACCATTGAGGCCATTGATGCGGTGTTGCCAGTCGCCGTGCCAATGCGGCCCCATCCGTGATGCGCAAACTTTTCGAACGACAAATGGAGACCGCCCGATGAAGGATTTCAACTGGCACAGCTTCGAGCTGATCACCGCCGTGCTCGGCTTTATCGGCGCGGCGCTGGGCATCAGTTATTCGCCGCCGATGACCAAAAAAGAAATGTTCGCCGCATTGCTCGCCGGTGTGGTGTGCGCCATTCTCGGGCCATCGCTGGTGATGCAGCTCTACACACTGCCGCCGATTGTGAATAACGCGCTCGCGTTCATCTTTGGCATTGGCGGTATGTTTATTGTGCCAGGGCTGCTCTCGATCTGGCGCGCCTTTGCTGCCGACCCGTGGGCATGGCTTGATAAATTTCGCGCCGGTAAAAACGGAGGTGATAAACAATGAGCGACCTGCAAAACATCATCAATTCCGCAGCGCTAATCATCGTCTTCCTGGGGATGGTCCTTTACATCAATCAGCACATGGGCCCCCACACCGCCGGCTGCGAGCGCTGGGGCTTTATTCTCACCGCTGCCGGTGCATTCGGCCACGCCTGCGCCTACTGGTGGCCGTGGGATGGCGCGCGGGGCGTCGAGCTGATACTGCATATCGGCCTGGCGCTGGTGGTCGTGGCGCTCGTGCGCGGCGATCTGCGCGAAATCTTTGCGCGCGCCTGGTCGGGCATTGAGCGGCGTGGCGCTCGATGAATCTACTGCTTGAACGGCATGAATCCGGTGTGAGCTGCACCATCGGCACACTCTCGGTTGATGGTGACTGGCTGTGCTACACGCTCGAAGACGTCGTGCGTGAAGTTGAAGGCCAGCCGGTGTTTGCGTGGAAACAATACGGCAAGACCGCCATCCCGGCCGGCACCTATAAAGTGCGCATCACCTACAGCAGCCGATTCAAACGCGACCTGCCGCTGATTCAAGCCGTGCCAGGCTTTGAAGGCGTGCGCATCCACCCCGGCAACACCGATGCCGATACGGACGGCTGCATTCTGCCGGGCACACGCATTGCACCGCACGGCGAAGCGATCGAGCAATCGCGTGCGGCGTTTGTTCGTTTGTTTGAAAAGCTCGATGCAGCCGAGGCCGCCAGCGAAGAGATCTGGATCACCATCACCAACCATCAACAATTCTGAAAGGATTCACCATGAAAGCAATCGACCAACTCAAAGCCAGACTCACCGCCCGCGCCGACATGAACGGCGACGGCAAGATCGACAAGCACGACCTGAACACCGTCATCAGCCAAATGGCGGCGGCGTTTGAGGATGATAAAGCCGAGAACGTCGGCTGGCTGGTGTTGGGCTTTGCCGCCGGCGTGGTTGTGACCTTGCTGTACGGTTGGCTGTTCTAAGATGCCATTCCTGCCATTGTTGAAACTGGCGTGGGACTTTCTGGCCGGCCTGCCCTGGCAGCTGTGGGTCGCCATCATCTGCCTGGTGGCCGCGTTCTTCGGTGTGCGCGCCTACGGGGATGCGCAGCGCGAGGATGAGGCGCGCATCTGGCAGGCCAAGATCGCCGCCGCACAGGCCAAATTCGCGGCAAAAGTGAAGGCCAACGAAGCCAAGCTCACCGCCGCACACCGGCAGATTGAGATCGCCACCGCCAATATCAAGGTGGTGCGCGTGGAAACCACCAAAACCCTAATCGAAAAGGTGCCCGAATATGTCACGACTTTTGCTGATTCTCGCTGCATTGTGCCTGTTGGCCTCGTGCAGCACCACAATGCCGCCGCCAGTTTCGTGCCCATCCATACCGCCACCACCGGCGAGCTGGTCGATAGCGATTCCGGAATTGCGCTTTCTCGCGTCGAAGCCGTTGTTACCGAAAACTACGGCATCGCCCACGACTGGCGCATCGAGCTCAACGACTGCCGGGCCCGATACACCAGCGCCTTCGAATCGCTGACGCGGTTCAACCTTCAACCCACCAAAGGAGCATTGCCATGATTCACAACAACGACGACGGCTACGATTTCAGCAAGCCCACGACCGACCCGCGCCACGACGACAAACATTTCCCGTTGGTCACCGTTGGCAACACCACACCCACCCGCGCCCTGCTTGAAAACGGGGAGTGGAATAATCCTTACCTCAACGCCGTCGCAGCGTTTGTGACCAAAACCCCCGACCCGGTACCGCCGCCGCCCGCGCAGCCCACCGGCATTGAAGGTGTGGACTGGGAGCAAAACGCGCTCGGAGATCGTGTGCCGATCAAAATCAGCGCCGACCGGCATTTGCTGCTGACCATCAATGGCCGGCTGGCAAAAATCGAGGAAATGCTCACCGCGCTGGGATAGCGGCCACGCACAGCGCGATTTGAGGCGTTAAAAACAGGCGGCTGGCCCTACGGGGTCAGCCATCGGCGTTTTTTGCTTGCGTGGCCCACACGGCTCGCTGGTGGAGGCCGTCGGCGCGTGCGCCGAGCCAGCCTGCAAAATTTTCCCGGTCGAACGGAACCAAGACCACCAATTGGTGGCGGAGTACCAATTCCGCGCAGGCCGATTGATGCGGTCGCCACATCACCGGCTCACCGATCCAGTCTCGCATGTTGTCGTACCAAACAGCCGGAATAATTTTCGGTGCGCCAAACTCTGCGGTCTTGGCCGCGATTTCCGCAAGAATCGTATCAATTGCCCGGCGTCGCCATTCTCCAATCGAGCGAATCCGCGCGCAGACGTCGCCCGGTACCGCGCGTTTGCCGTCCTCCCAGTGTTGCCACGCGCGGTGGGAGGTGCCGCTGATCATCGCAGCCGCTTCCTGCTGCGTGAAAAAAAGCAAGCGCCGAAGCGCTTGCAGTTCTGTGTTAGTCATTGATTTCGCCAGTGAAGTGGGCCGCGCAGAATTCGCCAAACTGCATCACGTACAACGTGCCGCGCCGATTGCCCTTGCCTTTTTGAATATTTTCCCAGACATAAACATCGCCGAAATCGTTTTTATTGAGCTCCCACGGCGGATCAAACCGTTCGCCACGGCGGTTGAGCCGACGCCCGTTGTGCGTGAAAAAATCTTCAATTGTGTCGCGGGTTTCGGCAACTTGGTCGTCGCTTGAAATCACTTCCGCAAACTGGATGGCCTCTTCATCCGTCGAGCCGCAGGCGTTGTGGCAGGCAACGGCTTTTCTGAATTGTGCGATTTGAGCTTTGGTCAACATGATTTTCTCCTAGAGTTATCGGCTTGCACGATTGCTGCCAATGAATGCAGTATGTTCGCTATTTGCGAACAAGTCACGCGTTTTTTTCAAATAGGTGAAAATATTTTTTAAAAGGGAAGCTACTTTTCCCTGGTGTTTAAGGGTCGCCCATAATTTTCGTGTGATTTTTGCGAGTCGGCACGTATCGCGCCCAGACGAATCATGCACATACCGCCCGCTGCCGGTTGGTCGGCGACAAAATTGATGAATCGCTCATTGGCGAAACACCCCTCTGCCGTCAACGGCGGCTGGCCGGGTATCTCACAGCCGGGGCCGTTGCGCGTCGCGCAGCCGTGCGGCAGGTCGTGGGGCTTGATCCATGTGACCATTTTGGGCCACGCGCAAAAATTGTCGGCCCAGACCTCGTTGGCAAAACACCCTTGCGCGGTGAGCGGCGGCAGTGGGCTGCTCGATAATTCGCAGCCCGGCCCGATGTAGTGCGGGCATCCCTCGGGGAGGTTGGGCGACCGCTCAAATTCGACGGTGTAGTTCGAAAATGGCGTGCCGTTGGCCAGCGCCGGTTGGAGACAAAAACTGCCAGTGATGGCGCTCAAGATGCCAATTGTGCGAATGGCGCGCACTATGAGGCTACTGTGCGTTCGTACAGCGAATGGTGCGCGTAACGCGCTTTTAATCCGTTGGTCGGCAGTTCGAATCTGCCACGCCCTACCAAATAATTCTAATGATTTCATATATTTACGCGGCCTTTTTAGGCCGCGTTCCTTTTTCTGCTTTCGGATCGGGAGACAAAATGCGGCTTCCGATCCGGTTGACTGCATGCCGCAGCCTGGCTTGCGCGAGATGCGCGTATCGTTGGGTGCTGGCACCGGATTTGTGGCCAAGCACCTGCCCGACAGTGTAAAGATCGATTTCGGCATTGATCATTTCGCTGGCCGCGCCGTGGCGAGAATCGTGAAAGCGCACTTCTGGTTTGCCGCAGGCGTCGGCGGCGCTGCGAAATGATTTGCTGATGGTATCGCCCCGCTGCTGCTGCAATCGCGGCAGGTGGCGGGCGTAGCTGCGAATGCGCGGGTGTATTGGCACCAGCCGTGGAGTGCCATTTTTGGTATCGGCCAGCCAAAAGGCATCGTCGGCGACGGTGGCGCGCAGCACTTCGCCGATGCGCATGCCGGAATAAAATGCAATAAGCAGAATGGCGCGGCGGGTGCGTGGCATGCGGCGGGCGATGGGTAAAACATCGGCGCGCTGCGGGTAGATGTGCCGCGCGTTTTTGACTTCGGGCATGGCCATGCGCGCACCGGGATCGGCTTCGCCCATGTTGTGGTGTTTCCAGGCGTAGCGGCAGGCGGCGCGAATGATGGTGAGCCGTTTTTTGATGGTGGCGGCGGCAAGCGTGGTGCGGCTGGCGGCGATGTATTCGCGGGCGATGGCGGGCAGATCGTCAAACGTGCGGCCGGCGTACCAGCCGTGCATGAGCGCGAGGTCATCGAGGACGCTTTTTTCGCTTTTGAGGTTGATGACGCGCTCACGCAGATAGATTTCTACTGCGTGCTCGATCTGAGCGGCACCACGTTCGACGACGCCGGTGAGCTCGCCGATGATGCGCGCGGTTTCGAGCCGGTCGAATGTTTCGGCTTGGGCTCGACTCCAGCCCGCCGGAAGTATTTTGTTAGCGCGGACTCGCTGCCCGTTAACATGTCGGTGCAGTTGATAGCGGTAGCGTTTTTTGGCTTTGTCGTAGAGAATCGGCATGATGTTTTGTAGGTGTCAACGTCGGCCTGTTCGTATCTTACCGCACCTTGGCCGGCGCCGAGCTGGTACCTGGGCAGGCGGTCGGCGGGGATGTCGTACACCGCGCGTGCTGATAGGCCGAGCTGGGTGGCGACTTCGCGGGCGGTAAGCATTAGGTGTACGCCTTTGTGAATTGCCGATTCACCGCCAGCGAACATGCTTTTCTCCATCCCATTGCTTGCTTGCCGATCTGGTCGGTCAACTGGATCGCGTTGGCATACTGACCGATTGAGATAAACCGCAGATCGCGCGCCAGCCTAAATTGCAGCTCGGTGGTCTGAGTCAATTCGAGCAGCTCGGACAGGTGAGGCTGTTTGTCGCGAGCGCTGTTGGCGCGGTAGATGCGGCTGATCATGTCGGCACACAGCGTGCGCAACGTCGCCCCGTGCGGCTTGGCATCACGCGGAAAACGACGCGTGAGCTGCGACGCAAGAAGCGTGAGATCGTAGGTGACCTTGAAAATCGGCAAATTTGAATGGAGTGCCATGCTGGGTAAAAGAAATGATTAAATTACTGAATGATTAATCTGCGGACGGCGCGCACTCGGTAGTCGTTGGCCTTGGTGAGGTAGAACTGGTAGCCATCTTCAAAGTACTGAATCCAGGCGGAATTCGCCGAGTACTGCGTGCTCGACCAATACCATTCCGGCTTAAACAGTTCGCGGCAATTGATGAAACACAGCCGCAGCTCTTCACGCGATGGCAGGTAGAAATCCTTGAGGTCGTACAGCTCAAGGCCGCGCGCAAATTTGGCGGCTGGGTGTTCGATCTTGGATTCGCACAGGGCGATGTTGTTGGCGAGGCCATCGTGGGCGTCTTTGGCGTTGGGTTCGTCTTCACCGTAGCCGCCCCATGCGGCGTTTGTTTCGGCCTCAGCATCAGGCGGCACGAAGAGGTAATAATCCGGCTTGCCGTTGTGGCCGCGAATGACGCCGGCAAACACGCCGCCGTAGTGTTTGGTGAATTCGCCCAGGCGCAGGTGGCCGGGCGCTTTGATTTCGGTACGGCTGATGGGGGCTGCTTTGATTTTGCGCATGTGGTTGCTCCTAAAAAAATAATTAAATTACTGAATGATTAATCTGCGGACGGCGCGCACTCGGTAGACGTTGGCCTTGGTGTAGAAGTCCTGGTCGCCACCTACAAAGGTCTGAACCCAGGCGTAACCCGCCGAGTACTGCGTGGATGACCAGTGCCACTCTTTGTCAAAATGTTCACGAGCATTGGCAAAGCAAACTTTAATCTCGGCTTGTGCAGGTAGGTACCAATCATCGAATCCGTTGCCGCGATAGGCGTGGCAGGCTTCGGCGGCTGGGCATTTGCCAGCGGCGATGAGCGCTTTGGTGTTGGCGAGGCCGTCGTTGACGAATGAAGCGCCTTCGATTGATTTGCCGTATCTGCCCCAGGCAAGATCATCGGCGGATGCGTTTTCTGGCGCGACGAATAGGTGATGCGCAGGCGCGTCAGCTTCGCCGCGCACGATGCCGGCGTAGTAGCCGCCTTGCTCGGGGATGAATTGGCCCAGGATGAATGGGGTGAGCGTTTGGATGGTTGTGGCGGGTGTAGCGATTGCGTTCATGGTGTCTCCGGTTGGTTGGTGGTGCGGGGTGATTTCTTGGTCGGTTTTTGGCAGTTCCGGCCAATGCAAAACGCGGATTTTGTCAAACAGAGGCTCGGCGTCACTCATCACACACCGCCGCTCGCTGTCTCAGTTCCCACACTCGGCATTTGGCCTTGCTGGCTGCGATCTTGAGCATGGCGCCTTTGACAAAAGCCGATTCGACCCGCTGGCTGGTTTCGTTGTCGCGCATCGGCAGGACGAACAGCGCAATGGTCAGACAGGCCATGAGCACACCGGCCACAAAGCACAGGACCGCGCCGCCGATAGCAAGGCTCCAAAACTCGCGGGGGTTCAGGGTAATGGTGGTCATGATTTGATACCCGCACAAATCCGCACAAAGCCCGTGATCGGCACGGATGACAGCACCGTGCGGTGGCCGTCAGTGAGCAGCATCAGGCCCTCGCGTTTGGCGTAGAGCATGGCTTCGAATACGTTGTAATCGGCGGGGAGAATTTTGCTCATGCGTCTTTTAACGCTATGCGAATTTGACAACCCTTGTTGAGCGCATCAACAATGCCCATCACCCAAGGTTTGTGGCCCGTGTTTCCAAAATATGCGCTGGCTTTTCGGCCGCTTTCGATTAGAGCTTTGTATCCAACGCGGTTAAGGCGTTTTCGTAAAAGGTTATCAGTAAGACTTTGTCCCGCCGGCAGCTGGCTTTCAATTTGAGTCAATGCCGTGACAAGCTGTTCGCTAAGCACTTCGCCTTTGCATAATTGAACAACAGTCGGCCAAATATGCTGAAGTTCGTGCCGGTAAGTTTTAGCGAGGCGCACTAAACCGCTGACACATGCAATCGTATTTGGGCCGCTGCTTTTGCTGACTTTGCGTCCGGCCTGTTGAACGAGTGAATCCACAAAGAGAATGATCGGGTCCTGTGTTTTGAGCTGCGCCCGATACTTGTCAACCGCTCCAAGCGTATTCCGCATCGTGTTGACGCGCAAAAAACCCTCGGCCTCTTGAAGCGCTCCTTCTGACTCAAAGACCATGCAAGGTAAGTGAGTTATGTCAGATCGCTTTCGTGCAGCGAGAACTCTGTGCTGGCCGTCAACAACATAAAACTTATCGTCGTCCGCACGTTTGGCAACACTAATCGCGCCACAAGCAATCCAACTCCATTTTTGCGCCATAGAGAGTGATTTGGCGTTCCCTGCGGCTGTTTCTGCATCGCGCTGATAGCTGGGGTCAACCACGAGCAATGTTTTTGCTAACGTAACATGCTTGCCGGGCGTGTCCTTTATCGTCCATTTGTAACGCTGAATTTTGTCAACGCCGCCGAAATCGCGCTCGGAAGCTAACGCAGCAGAAGTAGTATTCATTGTGTCTCCGTGTAGTTTGTTGTGTGTCAAAACTTTCATGTCGCAATCCCTTTAAGTTGCTCGCAAAGCGCCTTGATGGCGTAGTTGGCGAGTGTGTTGACTTCTCGAAATGTGCAGGTGGTAAAAAAACCGACCATCGCCTTTTCGTCGCATGGGCATTCGTGCTCAAGCGCGTCGTAGATGGCGGCGGCGGCTTCGCCCACCCCGCAGGTCCAATCCGGATTCAGGCGTTTATAGATGCCGTGGTCGTAGATGCCGATGGCGGTGTTGCAGATGAATGTGCGGCCGTCTAGCGCTTCGGCGATGACGATGACCGGCTTGCCTTGGCTGCCAATGGCATCAAACATGGTGGGTAGCGTTAAGATATTCAGCATGTGACCGGCGCGTGAATGGATTCGATCGGCGGGGTGGCGCCGGCATAAATGCCGACAACATCGATGCGCGCCCGCAGGCTGGCATCGATGTTGATGTCGCGCAGCCCTCGTATGGCCAGCGCCTGCGTGCGGTAGCTGGTGGCGGCGCTTCGTAACAGGTGCCAGCCGCGTTTGCGGTCATCGCGCAGCCCTTCGCACCAATACATGCCGGTGCGGCGGTCTTGGAGAACGTAGGCATCGGCTCGGCTGCGGGTCATGGCTGCACCGCCGGCAAACGAAACAGCACAATGAGGCCGATGGTGGACGCCCAGGCGATGGCGGCGTCCATTTCCGATTTGGTGGGCATCTTCATATCATGAAAATGACTAAATTACTGAATGATTAATCTGCGGACGGCGCGGACCCGGTAGACGCCGTCCTTGCGAACGAGGCTCTGGAAGCCGTCGCCGAAGTCCTGCAGCCAGGCGGAATTCGCCGAGTACTGCTCACAAGACCAATACCAGCGCTCTTCGAAATGTTCGGCGGCGTTGGCAAATAGGAGGGCTTGCTCTTTACGGGTGGGCAGGCTGTAGGTGCCGGCGGGGTGGTCGGCGGTATCGAGAGCGGCGGCCCAATCAAGCGCGGCCTGCCACGAAAGTTCGGTTTCGTTGGCGGCGTTTAGGTATAGGGCGATGTCGCCTGATTCGCCGCGGGTGATGCCGACAAAGATGTCTTCACCGATGCGGGCGCCGATGGCGGGGAGATCGGCGCGGGAGATTGTGGCTGGGGTTGGTGCTGCTGTGGCTGGTGCTGCTGGTGCTGCTTGGGTGGTGGGTTGCATTTGGCCTCCGAAAACCCCGAAATGGGGTGATGGAGGCAACTGTAAAGTAAATCTTTACATCATGTCAAGAAAAAGTTTCAGCGGCCGTGTTCTTTTACAGAAATTGGCACCCAATTGTCGCCGGCGCGACGCATTCGGCAGTCAAAAGTGCTTAAGTCATAAGCGCCAAAGCTGTTTTTGGCCCGCGCGCTGACCTGTATCCAATACATCGTGCCTTTTTCGGTGATGGTAGCGTCGGTGTACCACGGGCGCTCCCACTTCGCGGAGTCCGGGTCTTTGAGCATGCGCGTGACAAAACCTCGGCAGGCGTATGCGGCGGTGCGGGTGTTTGCTGATTGCGCCTCGCGGGCATCGTGTGCGGTTTTAGCGGCTTTTGCGTCAGCCGCTGCTTTGGCCCGGGCGGCAAGCTGTTCAGGGGTGAGTTTGGCCTCGCGCTCAGCTTCGGCCCGTGCAGCGGCTTCAGCGGCTTTGCGACGGTCGTTTTCGGCATTATCGCTGTTGCATTTGCCGATGATCACGGCCATGCTGACCAGCGCAATGACTGTTAAGCAGCCTATGGCTTGGCGTTTTACGGTTGCCACTAAACGTCTCCCGATCGGTGAACGACTTGCCCAATGATTTCGGCTTCTATTTCGGGTGTAAGCATTTCGTCAGGATACTGAATTTTGTCGGGGTTGTCAGACACAACACGTACCCGGCCATCAAGTAACCGAAAAAGGCGTTTCACACGTACACCGTCAGGCGTGCGAAAGGCAAAGACGGAACCGCTGATCACCCGGCGTTGTGCGGTGTTTACCAGAAGCGCGTCACCATCAAAGAAGCTGGGTTGCATTGAGTCGCCGCGGGCTTCAATTACCGCACACGCTGCGGCACTGAGGCGCTTTTTATCCAACCAGTCGCGGCGGTAGGCATGAAGGCCAGCAATTTCTTCGTGATCGGTTTTGTGGCCGTTGCCTGCCGACGCTTCGACATCAAGCCGTCTGATGTAGGTGTATTTGTCGGAGTCAAGATCATACGGTGTTCGGTGCTCATGCGCTTGCAGGCTAAGGCGAACGCCCAGTACCGTCGCAATGTTGTCCCAGAACTTCTTGGTTGGCGCGGCGTGTTCTTTCTCCCAGGCGTTAATGGTCACCCTGGATACGCCAAGCAACTCAGCAAGAGCCTCTTGCGAAATGTTCTTAGCGCGCCGCGCATCTTCAATTTCTTTGCCAAAAGCCATGGGAAACATGATGAAAGTTTTTCTTTTTATGCGCCATTAAGAAAAACTTGCACAAATGCAAATATTTTCTTTACAATATGGCATTGAAGCCAAATTTAGGCAAAACGCCATGAATCGCACGGAGCAAGTCAGGGACTTAATTAAGATGGCCGGCGGGCCGGTAAAGCTCTCACGGCTTTTCAACGTCACGCCGCAGGCAATTGGGCTTTGGTACCTTGACGGACCGCCTGCAGAGCGCGTGTTGCCAATATGTGAGGCGGCAGAGTTCAAAGTAACACCCCACCAGCTTCGCCCCGACATATACCCGCATCCCCAAGATGGTATGCCGAATGATCGCCGCTACCAATGGCTGGACAGCCAAGACGCTGGTTGGCGAGAGCGTTGGCCAAGCCTGGCCGGCAAAGATAAATAGGGGCGCGCATGACTTTACAAAACTCCGCACCAGCCGCGCCTTTAGAGGCAAAAAGGCCTGAAACACCATATTCGGCGCTGTTTATGGATACATATAACCAGGGGATGAGGCTCAGTCGCGCAGCAGCGCCGGTGGCGAAGCCATTAGGTGGCTCGGTGCTCGCGCTCGACCCGATGTACTTTACCGACGAGTACCCGCGTGATGGCCTCAGCTTGGTCGTTGATGTGAGGGCAAACGGCGCTTTTTGGCTGCGTGTGTACCACCCCGACCGAGATTCGCCGCTTGAGTCGTACCCCTGCGGGGATGAGTCCATGCTGCATAAGCGCATGGCGGAGTGGCTTTCCCGCCATCTGGCAGAGGTTACGTCGTGATGTCGTACAGCTCGTTGAATTCGAATTGCAACGCGCCAGTGCGGTCTTTGAGCCGATATAGGGTGAGATTTCCGCCGCCAAAAATCACAGTGGCGTTTTGGTCTTCTTTCTTTAGCTCTTCGATTAAGTCTGCAACGGTCAGCTTCATTGGGGTTCCTTTCATGGGGGTTGATGATGTCGCAATTTGATTCTCCCATGATTGGTAACCCCGCCCGTTTTGCTTTCCCGTGTTCCTTTGGGGTTGTTGATTCAGAACTTTCCTCTGCTTTGAAGGGCCAGTCGCCAACACCGGCGGCGATTGGTTTAGAGGCTCCCCACTTTGCCGCCCGTGATTCACGGGTGGCTTCTTTCTTCGGCAACTCCTCCCCTTGGGCTGAAGGCGCGATTCGTGAGTGTTTCGCGCAACCATTGACGCCGCTGCCAGTGATGGTGGCGGCGTTTTTTTCGACAATTTTTGTTTGAGCGGTGGTGAACATGGATGCAGTATCGGCTGACCCGAAAGATCGGGCTAGAAAGCTGGTGAAAGTCGTCTTACAGGGCCTTTCAGACAACGGTAAAGCGGCCTCAATTGCGGTGGCAATGGGCGTATCGGAGCCGACCATCACGCGCCTGAAAAATGACCATCTGCAGAACTTTGCATTGGTGCTGGCGCACCTGGGCCTGAAGATCGTGCCGGCCGAATACAAGTGCTACAACCCGGAGTATGTTGAATCGATCCTGACATTGGCGCGCGCGCAGCTGCTTGAGAATCATTCGCCAAAGACGCTGGAGTGGGAAGAATGATGCCGACCATCGCAGATCTGGTGCTGGGGCAGTTTCGCCCTTGCCCATCAATTGATTTGGCGACGCCGGTGTCGTTTGCTTTGCCTGGCGAAATGGATGGCGACGATGAAAAGCCTGTTGATGTCTTTGCGCGGCCGGATGGGATGACCGATCGGGATTATCTGTTGCAGATTATTTGCCGCAACGGCGGGCCGATGTTGGCGAGCGATTTTGAAGAATTTGGCTTTCAGCGTGGCGAGGCGAGCGCGATATTGCATTCGCTCAACAAAAAGAAAAAGGTGAAGTTCTGCGGGGGGAAGCGATCAAGGGTGGGTGGTCGTAGCGCAAACCTATTCATGGCGAGTGCGCCTTGACGTGGGCCAAGCGGGTGTTTAAGTTTATTGAATCGGCGCAGCAGCCGGTTTCGGCCAAGCGTCTCGAGATCGCTTACAGCGTGCCAAAGCCGCGAACGGTGTTGGCCGATCTTCGTCAGCAGAATTTTATCGAAGAGGCTTTCAGGCTGCGCGGTGAGCGTTTCTGGCGCTTGAAGCCTGGTGCGATTGCACCAACAGACCTGCGCATCGAGCAAGCGCGCCAGCGAGCGCCTATCGCGCTGCGTGCGCGACAATTAAAACGACTGCGGAGACAGTGAATGGGTAAAACAATGAACGACGCTTTGGCGTCGGCGGTGAAACTTCCGCGCGATTTTTGGAGCATATGGCATGAATGATCGGGTTGATGATCGGTCGTTGCTTGCGCCGAGTGCAGACGCGTTGTCGGCGATCAAGCTGGCGCCTTACTCGCTGGAAGCGGAGGCGGCGGTGCTTGGTTGTTTGCTTTACGACAATGCGTCATTCGATGTGATCGTCGGCGTGGTCGCTGAAAACGATTTTTACACGGGTGAACATCAGGCGATTTTTAAGGCGGCGCACACGTTGATTTCGGAGAATCGGCTGGCCGATGCGATCACCGTCGCCGGCTGGATGAAAGATCGTGATTTGTTGAAGCGCGTGCATGGCGGCTTTGAGTACATTTTGGAGCTTGCAAACACGTCGGTAAGCCCGGTGAATGCGCGGGTGTATGCCGAGGTGGTTCACGAGCGCTCGGTGATGCGCGCAATCATTCGCGCTGGTGAAAAGATGGCGGACATTGCCTATGATCCAAACGGCAAGAATGCCAGGCAGTTGCTCGATACCGCGCAGAGTCTATTGGCCGAGGTGGATAACCGATCACGTCGTGGCGAAGGGACGTTCCGGACGCTTTCAGACGCCCTGGGCGAGCTGCTTTCTCAGCTCGACAATGCGACACAGCCGAGCGGTATTGCAACCGGCTACAAGGGCTTGGATCGGCTGATGAATCCGATGCTGCCAGGGCAACTGATCGTGGTTGGCGCGCGGCCTGCGGTCGGCAAGACGTCCTTTGCGGTCAATGTGGCGATCAACGTGGCCTTGCAAGCAAAGGTGCCAGTGGGCATGTTTTCGATGGAAATGACCGATGTCGAGCTTGCGGTGCGTATCTTGTCCGGCGAGAGCGGTATTCCGAGCGGCAGATTCCGCGAGCATCGGCTGGATGCGACGCATTGGGATCGGATCAACAACGCGTTGGCGCAATTGAATGACGCCAATTTCC
Organism: Burkholderiales bacterium; assembly: GCA_031431435.1. Taxonomy (GTDB): domain Bacteria; phylum Pseudomonadota; class Gammaproteobacteria; order Burkholderiales; family Usitatibacteraceae; genus UKL13-2. The sequence goes on along the minus strand of JANPDI010000278.1, from coordinate 15,800 downwards.
ATGTGGATCAAACCGGCGGGTTGACCATCCAAGAGTTGGTGGCGCGTGCGCGGGTGCAGTCAAAGCGTGTCGGCGGTTTTGGTTTGTTGATCGTGGATTACGTGCAGCTCGCGCACGCCGAGGGTCGATACGACAATCGGGCGGTGGAAATCGGCGCGGTGACCTCCGGCCTGAAACGGCTGGCGAAAGAGTTGAATTGCCCGGTGATGGCGCTTTCTCAGTTGAATCGAGACGCGGCAAAGGAAAAGAAAATGCCGGTGATTTCCGAGCTGCGCGATTCCGGCTCGATTGAGAGTGATGCGGACACCATTTTGCTGCTGCACCGTGACTATGTGACCTCGCAAAAAGAGGAAGACATGTTCGATGCAAAGGTGATCGTGGGCAAGCAGCGCAATGGTGGCATCGGCACGGTGAATATGGATTACGAACCGCGCCTGACGAAGTTTTTTAACGAAGGTGAAGCACCTGGTCGGCAGTACCGCGATCAGCGGCAGTATGCATCAAGGGGTGGAGTGTGAGCAACGAACGACGAGCTTGGTCATGGCGGCAGCGGTTACTGAAAAGTGATCTGCCCGGTACCACGCGCCACGTTTTGTTGACGCTCTCTTGTCATGTGAATGACGCCGGCGAGCCATGTTTCCCGACCATCGAGCAGTTGGTTGTCGAAACCGGTTTGTCCAAGCGTTGTGTGGTCAAGCAGATGTCTATGGCGAAGGAGGCGGGTTGGATTACGGTGGGTCGGCATGGGTTCGGCGGGCAGAAATGGTCGCGTAACGAATACACGTTGGCGTGGCCGGAAGATAAAAAAGGTGGTGCACCTGGTGCACCTAATTTTGAAGAAGGTGGTGCACCAGGTGCACTTGCAAAGGTGCACGTCGTGCACCTAGAAACAGGTCACCATATAGAAGGGTTTTCCCATAGTCTTCCCATAAACCTTGGCGCGTCTGTCGACGCTGGTGTTTTGGCGTTCGACAGGTTTTGGCAATCGTGGCCTCAATCACCGCACAAAAAGTACAAAGCGGATTGCAGACGCAAGTGGGATCGCATGAAGCTCGACCGAGAGATTGACCTGGTGCTGGCGCATGTGGCAAATGTGATCGCCAAGAGCGACCCAGCGCTGCGGGATGGCGGGCAGTACCTCCAAGGGCCAAGGTCTTACCTGACCAATGCAGAGTGGCGAGAGCCGGTGCAAACGCCAAGCACGCAGCCAGACGTGTGCAAGCGATGTGGGGTTTTGGCGAAGTACAAACGCGGCGGCATGTGGCTATGTGAAACGCACTTTTACGAGCGAGACGATGATGACGTGTGACCAATATCCAAACGAAGACGAAGTGCGCGTGAAGGTGTGCGAGTGGGACCGTTGGCGTCGTGGTGCCACAGGCTCACCAGTGACAGTCGAGATGGACCCGGACATGGCGGCATTCAAGCGCGAGATGCGCATCGACAGCGGCATCGCGATACCGACCATCGCTGCCAATGCTGAGGTGACTCAGCGCACCATTGCAGCCATGCGCGTGTCGCTCAATGAGCAGGTTGTTGCGCTGTTGCACTACCACCTGCGCAGCGTGAGCAATATCGACATTGCCAAGCGCCTCAAGTGTGATCGGCATCGCGTTTCGAATATCCTACGGCTTGCGCATGACAATTTCATCGCCATGCGCAAAACGCAAGGTCGTTGATTGGCGGGACTTCGCGGCATGTTATGCCTCAAACGCCGCGCCAGTTCTAAGCGTTTCAAATATGATAGGCTGAAACACCGCGCCAGTGCTAGCGTTATCCAGAACGGTACGCCGTTCATACGCCATTTGACCTATAGTTTCTGCCATGTTGTGGTAGTTGCGTCAGCCGCACCGCTGATCGCCAATAAATTTCACGGTTCCTCCCTGGGCTTTCTGAGTGCAGTATTTCGAGCCCCGTTGTTTGCCTAGTTGCTGGCAAAACGTCTAGGTGTACACAATCGGTAACGGTAACGCTTCAGAGGTAACGCTTCGATGACAAATCTCTCCGAGCGGTATGCGCTGGTGCACCGCGCCACGGCCGAATTGGTGCCGTACGCAAAGAACGCGCGCACGCACAGCCAAGCGCAGGTCGGCAAGATTGCATCGAGCATCGAGGAGTTTGGGTTTACCAACCCGGTCTTGATTGACGAAGCAAGTGGCATCATCGCGGGGCATGGCCGGGTGATGGCGGCGCAGCTGATTGGCCTGCCGACGGTGCCTTGCATCGTGCTCACGGGCCTTTCGCCAAACCAGCGCCGCGCCTATGTGCTGGCGGACAACAAGATCGCGCTCGAAAGCGGCTGGGACAAAGACCTGTTGTCCGAGGAACTCGAAGCGCTGAGCCTCGAAGGCTTCGATTTGAGCCTCACTGGCTTCAACGAAAACGAGCTGCTTAACCTGCTGGAATCCAACAACGAGGAAACCGGCGCGGATGAGAAGCCGCCGCCGCCCATCGTGCCGGCCTCACAGGCGGGCGACGTGTGGCTGTGTGGCGATCATCGCGTGATGTGCGGGGATAGTACCAACCCGGCGGCAATCGCGGCGCTGTGCGGGGGGGGGTAGGGCTTTGGATTACCGACCCGCCGTATAACGTCGCCTATGTTGGCAAAACCACCGAGGCGCTGAAGATCCAAAACGACAGCATGTCCGACACGGCATTCCGTCAATTTTTGGTCGACGCCTACAAAGCCGCCGACGCTGCCATGAAGCCTGGTGCGGTGTTCTACGTTTGGCATGCGGATTCTGAAGGATACAACTTTCGCGCCGCCGCCCAAGACGCTGGCTGGCAAGTGCGTCAATGCCTGGTATGGAACAAAAACAGCATGGTCATGGGCCGTCAAGACTACCAATGGAAGCACGAGCCCTGCCTGTACGGCTGGAAAGAAGGCGCAGCGCACCATTGGGGCAACGACCGCGCACAGACCACCGTGCTGGATTTCAAGCGCCCGACGCGTAACGGCGAGCATCCGACCATGAAGCCCGTCGAGCTGTTCGCGTACCAAATCGCCAACAGCTCACGCGCGGGGGATCTGGTGCTGGATTCATTCGGCGGCAGCGGCACCACTATGATCGCCTGCGAGCAGCTTGGCCGCCGCGCTCGGCTGATGGAGCTGGCCCCCGTCTACGTCGATGTGATCGTGCGGCGCTGGCAGCAGTTCACCGGAAAGAAGGCAACGCGTGAAAACGATGGCATCTTGTTTGACGACGTACAGCCGCGCGAGGCAGTGCCGCTCGCCGCATAAAATATGAGTGACAACCTCGTGTCGTTGCGTGGCTACGCCCGTTTGCACGATGTGAACCCCGGCGTCATGGCCAAGCGCAAGGCCAAGGGGCAGCTGGTGATGGTCGGCGACAAAGTGGATGTGATTGCCAGCAACGCCCGCTGGGCCGAGACGCGCGACCCGGCCAAGGATTACATGCAAGACGTGAACGACGCCCAGCGCGCCGCGCACGCAAAGCCGCCGGCCGGTTTGGTGCGCGAGGCGTTTGACCACTCGATGGTGCAGCCGCGCGAAACCCCGCAGCCTGGCAGCTTGTTTCAAAAAGCCAAAACGCAGTCGCAGGTATTTGATGCCAAGCTCAGCGAGCTGAAGTACCAACGCGAAGTCGGCAAGGTTATCGATCGAGAAGAAGTCAAACGCGACATCGAGCAGCTGGCCTCGATCATCGCCAAAGGCCTCACTGGCATCCCGGCACGAGTGATGCCGCTGATAAATGGCGAGCCGGATGCTGGCAAACGCGAATCGATGCTCGAGGAGCAGATCCGCCAAGTGCTGACCGACTTTGCCGAGGCTGCGGAAAAACTAATGGGCGCGGCTGATGCCTGACGGCGGCTCGTTTGTCGGCAAAATCTTTGCCGCAGCCATCCGACCCAACCCGCCGCTCACCGTTTCGCAATGGGCCGACAAGCACCGCAAGCTCACCGCAAAGGGCGCAAGTGAGCCTGGGCCGTGGCGTACATCTCGGGTGCCGTTTCTGCGTGAGATTCTGGATTGCCTCTCATCGCAGCACCCATGCCGTGAGGTGGTGTTCAAGAAATCCACGCAAGTGGGTGGTACTGAAGTCGGGCTGAATTGGATTGGCTACGCGATGGACCACGCACCTGGTCCCATGCTGGCAGTGTTGCCTACAGTCGAAGTCGGGCAGCGGTGGAGCAAACAACGCCTGGCATCGATGATCGAAGCCAGCCCGCAGCTATCGAGGCTGATCGCATCCAGCGCCTCGCGTGATGGTGGCAACACCATAACCATGAAGGAATTCGCAAACGACGGCATGCTGATCGTCGGTGGTGCCAATAGCGCGGCGTCCCTGGCCTCGATGCCAATCAAGTATTTGCTGCTCGACGAGATTGACAAATATCCAATCGAGGTCGATGGTGAAGGCGACCCGGTTGACCTGGCGAAGAAACGCACCACCACGTTTCCGCGCCGCAAGATTTTTAAGATCAGCTCACCGACCATCAAATCGCTGAGTCGCATTGAGAAAGATTGGCTCGAGTCGGACCAACGCTCCTACCATGTCGCCTGCCCGCACTGCGAAGCGCAGCAGCCGCTGATATGGGAAAACGTCACATGGCCCGAAGGCGAGCCGCAGAAAGCGAAATACCGCTGCGGTGAATGCAGCGCCCTGATCGACGAACACCACAAAACCGCAATGCTGGCCGCTGGTGTGTGGGTGCCGAAGTTTCCAGATCGTGAAATTGTCGGCTTCCACATCAACGCGCTCTACACCCCGCTGGGCTTGGGCGATACCTGGGCACAACACGCCGCCGATTTTCTCCGCGTCAAGTCTGATCCAGCGCGGCTCAAAGTATTCTTTGGCTCAGTGCTCGGCGACTGTTTTGAAGATGAAAACGAAAAGCTCGACTGGCAGGAAATCAAAGAGCGCGCCGAGCCGTATGCCATCAGAAGCATTCCCGTTGGGTGTTTGTTTGTCGCAGCCGGCGTTGACGTGCAGAAAGATCGCATCGAAGTGCAGGTGCGTGGCTTTGGTGAAAATGGCAATCGTTGGGTGATCGACTGGCACTACATCCCGGGCGACCCTACCCGCAGCGAAGTGTGGGAGCAGCTCGACGAATATCTGGCGCGGCCATTCACCAATGCATTTGGTTTGAGCATGAGGATCGTCGCCACCGCGATCGATTCCGGCTACCTCACGCAAGATGTGTACAACTTTTGCCGTCTGCGTAAACACCGCAACATCTTTGCCATCAAGGGTGGCCACGGATTTTCGCAGCAGATCCTCAAACGCCCGCGCAAACAAGATTTCCGGCGCAACGGCGGCACCATAAAGGGCGGCGCCGAAGTCTACGAAGTCTCAAGCAGCACCGCAAAACAACAGCTTTATGCAAGGCTCGCCAGCGATGGCAAACAGCCCGCGCAGAACCGTGTTGAGCATTTCAGCCATGAATTGCCTGAAGACTACTTCATGCAGCTCACGTCGGAGGTGTTTGACCCGAACAAGCGCGCATACATCAAATTAAAGGATCGCCGCAACGAGGCGCTCGACACTTCCAACTACGCAGAAGCCATCGCCCACCATCCGGTTGTGCGTGTGCACACCATGCGTGAATCCGATTGGGCGCGGCTGCGCGAAGTCATCGAGCCGGCCAACCGCAAGCAGCAAGATTTATTCGCAGCAAACGCAACACCAGAGCAGCCAAACGCTGCCGATGTTTCACATGAAACACCCCAGCCCCACGATGCGCCGCAAGCCGTTGCAGCGCCATCCGCCAATGTACCAGCGCGCGGAACGTGGATTCCCACAAGAAAAAATTGGATAAACCGATAATGGATAATCAACCCGTCGCACCAGTACGACTCAACCTCGGCTGCGGAAACAGCAAGCTCGCCGATTTCATCAACGTCGATTTGTACGGCGAGCCGGATCTGCGGCTGGACCTTGAATCACCAGATTGGCCCTGGGCAGACAATTCGGTCGACTTAATCTTGCTCAACCATGTGTTAGAGCACCTCGGCCAGCAATTTGACGTGTTTAATCGCGTCATCAAAAACATTTATCGCGTCTGCAAACCGGGCGCGAAAGTCATCATCAACGTGCCGCACCCACGGCACGACAACTTTATTGGCGACCCCACCCATGTGCGAGTCGTCACGCCGCAGGTCATGTCGCTGTACGACAAAGTGCAGTGCGAAGCATGGCAGGCTGGTGGCTACAGCAACACACCGCTCGCCCTGTATCACGGTGTCGATTTTCGCCTGGTTGAGTGCGTTTATGTGCCAGATTGGGCATACGAAAAACTGCCGCCGCATAATCTTGAAGCGATGGCACGCGAAGGCAACAACATCGTCTCCGAAATCCGCATGACCTTTGAGGTGCGCAAATGACCTGGCGCCCCGAAGTTCCCGCAGATTTTGCCGGCGAAACCGGCAAGATTCGATTTGATGCCCAGCGATATTGCCGCGGTGTTGGGCTGGATGTGGGTTGTGGCCCGTGGAAAGTATTTCCCACCGCCATCGGCCTGGACGGCGCACCACACGGCGGCGCAGGTGGGCCGAGCTTGTGCCTGGATTGCACCGATCTGAGCATGTTTGCTGACAAGAAGTTTGATTACGTGTTCAGCTCCCACTTTTTGGAGCATGTGCACGACACCGCCGCCATGCTCGCCGAATGGTGGCGCGTGATCAAAGTTGGCGGGCATTTGGTCATGTACCTGCCGCATAAAAAGTTCTATCCGAACATCGGCCAGTACGGCGCAAATGCAGACCACAAGCATGATTTTTTGCCAGACGACATCGTTAAATTGATGCGCGAGATGCAAGGCAAGGGCTGGGACCTCCTAGAAAACGAAGAGCGGAGCCACGACTATGAATACTCGTTTTTTCAGGTGTATCGCAAGCGTGCTGATAAGTCTTTCAACGTCATTGCGCGTGATCCCGCCATCAAACACGCAGCCGTCTGTCGCCCCGGCAATTTCGGCGATTCCGTATGGGCCACATCAATCGCGGCAGGGTTAAAACAGCAGGGCTACCACGTCACCGCATATGTTGAGCCAGCCGGTGAAGCGATGATGCTCCACAACCCGAATGTGGACGACATCGTGGTGCTTGAGCGTCAGATGTTTTGGCAGCCGGGTGATTTTCTGAATTACCTCGAGTCGCAGCGCCGCAAGTTCGACAAGTTTGTCAATTTCACACAAACCGTCGAATCCACGCTGCTCTTCACGCCGGATCAGCCGCCGTACCACTGGCCGCACGCAGTCCGCAAGGCTCGCTGCGCCGTCAATTACGTCGAAGCCATGCACCAGGTGGCCGAAGTGCCGTATGTCTTAAAGCAGCAAGTGTTCAACACCGAAGAAGAAACAATCTGGGCGCAAAAACAGCGCAAAGAGTTTCCCGGCCGCGTGATTGTCCTGGCAAATACCGGCAGCACCGCACCGAAGTGGTGGCCGTATGCGCCGGCGTTTTGCCAGATCATGGCCGCCATCGGTGTGCATGTGTTTGTGGTGGGTGATCTAAAGGGCTTGGAGTACACCGAAAGCACCTACACGCACGTAGTCGACCAGAGCAAATGGACCATTCGCCAATCGGTCGCCTTTGCCAAGGTTGCCGATGCCGTGGTCGGTCAAGAAACAGGCTTGCTCAATGCAGTTGCCATTGAAGCTGTGGCAAAAGTGGTGCTGTTGGGGCATTCAACAGTCGAAAACCTTACACGCGATTGGTTCAACACGCAGTCGCTGTCCGGTGATGTCGGCTGCTACCCATGCCACCGCATCCACTTCAACCACGACCACTGCCCGCAAGAAGAGCGGAGCAAGGCAGCGCAGTGCCAGGCCGCAATCAAGATCGAAGCCGTCGTCGAGGCGCTGGTGGCGCTCAATGTGCTCACCGTCGCAGACGTCGAAACACTCAAAAAACCGCAGCCGATTGTGCTGCACCGAAAGGCCGCCTAATGGCATTCTCCGTCTCCCAACTCACCGCCATCGAAGAAGCCATCGGTTCTGGCGAGCTGGAAGTCAGCTACGACGGCAAAACCGTGAAATACCGCACCATGGATGAGCTGCTCAAGGCTTACAACATGGTGCGCTCCTCACTCATTGCCGACGGCACCATCACCAGCAACCGCACGCGTGTGTCATATGCCGCGCATTCCAGGGATTAGCACATGAATTGGCTCGATCGTGCCATCGCCGTTGTTGCGCCACAGGCCGCCGTCAAGCGTGTGCGTGCGCGTGTCGCGCTTGAAGCTGTCGACCACATGCTCAAACGCGGCTACGACGGCGCAAAGAGCAATCGGCGCACCCAAGGCTGGGTCGCCAGCGGCTCATCGGCCAATGCTGAAATTGAATCGGCCGGCGCAAAGCTGCGCGCCCGCTCACGCGATTTGGTGCGCAATGACCCATACGCCAAACGCGCCATCAAAGCCCTGGTGGCAAATGCTATCGGCACCGGCATCACCGCCGAAAGCAAACAGCCCGCCGGCAAGCCGTGGAAACAGTGGGTAAAAGAATGTGATTGGCTCGGCAAACAGGATTTCTACGGCCTGCAAGCCCTTGCCGCGCGGTGCATGTACGAAAGCGGCGAAGTGCTCATCGTGCGCCGCCGCCTCAGTGGTGCGCAAGCCGCCGAAACAAAATCCGGCGTGCCTTTGCAGCTCATGGTGTTGGAGCCAGACTACCTCGACACCAACAAACACGGCCCGCAGCAAAACGGCCGGCACTGTTTCAGCGGCGTCGAAGTCGCCCGCGATGGCCGCGTGCAAGGCTATTGGCTATACGACCAACATCCGGGTGATGCGCCGCTGTTCACCGTATCGCTCACCAGCACCTACTACCCGGCCAAAGATGTCATCCACGCATTCGAGATCGAGCGTGCCGGCCAGCTACGCGGCGTGCCAAAGCTATCCGCCGTCATCCTGCAAATGCGTGATTTGGGCGACTACGACGAAGCCGTCCTTGTCAAGAAAAAAGTCGAGGCATGTTTTGCCGCATTTGTGACCACCGACGAAGAAAACCGCAATATCTCCGCGCAGGTCGAGACCGAATCCAAGACCGCCAGCAACGGCAACAGCCACATCCAGCGCAATGAAACACTTGCGCCAGGCATGATCGAATACCTCAAGCCCGGTGAATCTGTCGAATTCGGCAGCCCCAGCGCCGCACCCGATGGTGAATTTGCGTCGCGCCACGAGCGCCGCATCGCCGTCGGTGTGGATCTGACGTACGAAATCCTGACTGGCGATTTATCGCGCGTCAATTTCTCATCCGCACGTATGGGTCGGCAGGAAATGGTCAAGATCATCGACCAATGGCGCTGGCTGACCTTTATCCCGCAGGTGTGTAACCGCGTGCAGGATTGGTTTGAAGAATCCGCCTACCTGGCCGGCGTGGTGCGGGCGCAAAGTTACGATTTTGTGTGGACGCCACCGAAGTGGGATTACGTCAATCCGCTCGATGATGTCAAAACCGACCGCGAAGAGCTGGCCGGTGCATTGAGTAGCTGGTCATCACAGATCCGCAAACGTGGTGAAGACCCGGATGCCGTCTATGAGGAAATGAAAAAAGACCGCGAGCGCCTGCTTCTCATCGGCGTCGATGTCACCGCCAACGGCAAAAAAGCGCCAGACCCCGCGGCCACCAACGCCGGCAATGCCGGCGCCGATGCAGAGGGTGACGCCGCAGACGAGGATACCGCCAAGAATGCCGAAGACGCCGCGCGTCACATCGGCGAACGATTCGACCGTATCGATGCAACATTTGCGCGCCAGTTCGCCGAAGTGCGCGAAATGGTTATCGCCAAGCAGCCGGTCACCGTCAATGTCACCACGCCGCCGGTCACCATCGCCGAAGGTGCGGTGCGTGTGCAAATGGATGCGCCACAGGTCGATGTGCATCTGGGTGAGACGCGGGTCGAGCCTGCCGCCGTCAATGTCACCGTTGCCCAGCCACGCACCACCGTCGAAACCATCAAGCGCGATGCCAACAACGAAATCGTTGAAATCATCCGCGAGCAAAAGGATTAAACATGGCCCTGCAATATTCCATTGCCGTCAATAACGCCCGGCTCGATCAAGTCGAGACCACCGTTGGCACCGCGCCCAAGCTGCAATTGCGCTCGGGTGGCGTGCCCGCAAACTGCGCTGCCGCCGCATCCGGCACCCTGTTGGCAGAGCTGACCCTGCCATCCGATTGGATGGCAGCCGCCGCCAGCGCCAGCAAGGCAAAGGCGGGATCATGGACGGGCACCGGTGCCGCTGCCGGCACCATTGCGCACTTTCGCATTGTCGATACCGCCGGCACCACCTGCCATGCCCAGGGCACCGTTACCGCCACCGGTGGCGGTGGTGATATGACGGTCGACAACACCAGCATCGCCATCAGCCAAGCCGTGACGGTTAACACCTTCACACTCAATTCGGGGAATCTCTAAATGTCACAAGAAACCATCATCATGTCGGCAACGGATGGGCCAACGCTCACGGGTGCGGCTCGCGCGTCCTGCATCCCAACAGCAGAGCGTATCGTCCTGCCGAATATGTTTTTCCAGATTCGCCGCGCCATCAAGATTCTGATGAATGGCCGCATTTCCTGCGCGGTCACCACGCCAGGTACCGCGCGTTACGATATTTGCATGGGTTCGGCCGGTACTACCATTGTCTACGACACCGGCGCCATCCCGCTGAACATCGTCGCCAAGACCGCCGTGCCGTGGTTCATCGAGGTGCTGCTCGCTTGTCGTGCAGTCGGCAACGGCACCACCACCACGTTTTTCCCGCGCGGCCAGTGGACCTCTGAGGCGCTTATCGGTTCACCTGCGGCGGCTGCCGGCGGCAACGGTTCGTTGTTGTTGCCAATCACCGCGCCGGCTGTTGGTGCCGGGATGGATAACACCGCGGCAAGTGCGCTGGATGTGTTTTTTACACAAACGGTCGCCACGGGTTCGATGACGGTGCACAATTATCAGGTAGATGTGCTTAACTAAATGAGCGAAGCCTGCCGCATTGTCATTCACCAAGTTTCGCCAGGTGAATACGATGTCGGCGCGCCCATGAAACACAAACATGTGTGTTACAACATGCTGGCCGATGCCGCCACGGTCATCGAGCGTCAGCCCAGCCATGTGTTCCAAGCCGGCACCAGGACGCTGATTATCACCATGAGCATGGCTGGCACGGTGGATGTCGGCGCACCGCTACCGCCGATCGGCAAGTGTGTCGAAATGCTGGCAAAGGCAAGGGATTTGATCGAGCGGTTTGACGATGATGCCGCGCCGGTCATGCGCGCGTTTTCGAATAAGTTGGTGGCGTAAATGCCGTCACAATTTCCACGGGCTTGGGGTAACACGCTCTTGACCGATGCCAACCGGCTATCGGCATACAAGAACGCGCCACAAGTGAGCAACGCCAACACGCCCGCGTTTGTGTTTCCGTCGCGTGACGCCATTGTCAATAAGCGCGGCGTGAATCGGTTTCGTGTGATGCCAAACTTGCGCGATCTGAATCAGCCTTACCAGGCCGTGCACGCAGACATGGGCATCAACCCCGTCAATGTGGTGGTCGGCGTGAAGGTTGGTTTCGATAAGGTGATGGGGCGGCTGAACATGGTGCTGAGCGGCACCAGCCGAGACAACACCGGCGCGGCGTTAGGCAATTGCCGCGTGATGATCTTCGGCACTGGCGACAAAAGGTTCATTCTTGAAACGCAGTCGGATGGCTCGGGCAATTGGTCGGTGTCCATGTTGGTGGGCGGTCCGTTTTTCTTGGTGGAGTATTTGGCTGGCTCGCCTGACCGTGCGGGCACCTCGGTAAACACGCTGGTTCCTGATCTGGTGCCGTAATGCCAAGCATCAACGTCTACCTTCGCGGCGTACCAAGCGATACGAACAATGATGACGTCAGGCTCTACGATCCGACGCAAGCCGATGCGAGTGGCGGCATCACGGCAGACGCCAGCATCACCGAAGCATCAGACGGCATCACCAGCGCCGCGGCACTAAGTATCGCGGCCGACGCGAGCATCAACGAGGCCGCCGATTCGTTGGTGGCAGATGCCACCGTCGCCGCCAGTGGTATCACCGCCGATGCCAGCATCACCGAATCAGCAGACAGCCTCACCAGCGCCGCCGCACTCAACATCGCGGTCGATGCCAGCATCACCGAAGCATCGGATAGCCTCACCAGCGCCGCGGCACTCAGCATCGCAGCAGAATCAAGTGTCACCGAATCAGCAGACAGTACCACCAGCGCCGCCGCACTCAGCATCGCGGTCGATGCCAGCATCACCGAGTCAGCAGACAGCCTCACCAGCACCGGCAATATCGGCGCCAGCACCAATGCCGATGCCAACATCACCGAGGCTGGCGACACATTGCTGGCCGATGCCGCGCTCGGTGCGCCGCCCGACGTTATCAACACGCCACAAAGCGGCGGCGGCAGTAGCGGGCAGCAAGGCAAGATCGGCAAGGTGCAATGGCTCATGCCGTCCGCACCAGCGTTGTTGGAAGAGGAGCCCATTGCCGCAGTTTCTGTCATGCAAGAGGCGGGCGATGTGTGTTTCGCCACCGTTTCTGTGATTGGTCGCAGTCGCCGCCAGCGCGAGGATGAGTGGCTGCTACTCAAGCGCGCCGCCTAGTTTTCGCGTTTTTGCAACACATTCGATTCACCCCGCCCGCCCTGAGCAATCTCGGCGGGTTTTTTATTTTGGAGGTTTTATGCCAGACGGCACACCACAAATTGAACGCAGCAAGATCGCGCTGCAAACCCGCGAAGCCCCCATCACCACGGTCGATGCCGAAAAGCGCACCGCCTCCCTGGTGTGGAGCACAGGCGCAAAAGTGCGCCGCTTCGACTGGCAACGCGAGCGCTACTACATGGAGGAGCTTTCGCTCAATCCACAACACGTCCGCATGGGTCGCCTCGAGTCGGGCAGCGCGCCACTGCTGAATAACCACTCGTCATGGCGCGGCCTGGAAGACGTGATCGGCGTTGTTGATGCCGCACGTGTATTCCCCAGCGCCACTGCCGACGTGCGCTTTTCATCGCGTGATGAAGTCGCGTCCATCGTTCGTGATGTGGCCGACAAGATCATCCGCAACGTCTCCGTGGGGTACGTCGTGCATCGCTACGACATGATCCCGCCAGACGCCACCCGCGCCGAATCCGACTGGATTTATCGCGCGGTCGATTGGGAGCCGTATGAGCTCTCGCTCGTAACAATCCCTGCTGACGCCGGTGCGCAAGTACGCGGCGAAAGCAACGGTGCAGAAGGTGTGCAACAGCGCACTTTTGAATGTGAGTTTTTCACCCCGGCTGAAGCTGCCGATCTTTTCCAACGTAAACAGGAGCCACAAATGACACAAGCAACCCTGGCGCCGGCAGCCGAACCCAATGCCGGACAACCACCCGTTGATGCAACGCGCATCGCCGCAGAAGCCGTCAAGGTCGAGCGCGAGCGCGTCACCAACATCACCGCCCGCTGCAAATCGGTCGGCCTCGACGATACCTTTGCGCAAAAGCTGATCGAAGACGGCACCCCGTTTGAAGCCGCTTGCCGCGCAATGGTTGACGCCGTTGCCGCCAAACAAACCCCGGCACCTTTCGCCACCCGCGCCACCGTGGTCGAGGATGAGCGCGTCAAGATGCGCACGTTTGTTGGTGCCGCCATCGCCCACCGTGCAAACCCAAAGGGCGAGCTGATGAATGGCGCTGGCGACTTCCGCTATATGTCGATGTCTCGCCTGGCAGAAGAAATCCTTCAGCGCGAAGGCGTCAACACACGCGGCATGTCGAACATGGAAATCGTTTCCCGTTCCATGATGTCCACGAGCGATTTTCCCAACATCCTGCTCGACGCCGCCAACAAGCGCCTGCGTCAGGCGTATCAAGAAAATCAGCAGTCCTACCAGCGATGGGCACGTCGCGCACCAAATGCGCCGGACTTCAAAAACATCAACGTCCTGCAATTGGGCGGCGCACCAGATCTGCAATTGGTACGTGAAGGCGGCGAATTCAAGCGCGGCAGCATGACCGATGGCAAAGAAACGTACACCGTGGCCACCTATGGCCGCATTGTGCCGATCTCACGCCAAGCGATCATCAACGACGACCTCTCGGCGTTTGACCGCGTACCAGCCGCAATGGCAAACGCCGCACGCCGATTCGAAAACCGCACCATGTACGACATCCTCACGGCTAACGCCGCATTGTCCGACACTGGCTTGCTGTTCAACGTCACAGCCGTCACCACCGCTGGCGGCCACGCCAACTTGGCGACGGGCACCGGCTCGGTGCTTAGCCTGGCGTCATTGAAGACCGGGCGCACTGCAATGCGCAAGCAAAAGGGGTTCCAAAGCGAAGAGCTCAACATCGCGCCGTCGTTCTTGATCGTGCCGGCTGATCTCGAGCAAGACGCCTACCAGTTCACCAGCTCGCAGTACGTGCCAGCGACCTCCGCGACCGTGAACGAATTCCGTGCCGGCGGCAAGACGGCATTGGAGCCAATCGTCGAATCCTACCTGAGCGCCAACAGCGCGACTGCGTGGTACTTGGCTGCGGACGCCACCTCGGCGGTCGATACGGTCGAGTATTGCTACCTCGATGGCAGCGAAGGTTTGTATCTCGAAAACCGTGTCGGCTTTGACGTGGACGGCATCGAATTCAAAGCGCGCCTGGACTTTGCAGGCAAGGCGATCGATTTCCGCGGACTGTACAAGTCGAACGGCGCGTAACCACTGCTTCACCGACTGAGATGGCTGGCGGTGGTTTTCTCAATCACTGCCAGCCACTCGCGGCAAACCCCATTCTTTCGTTTTCATAAAGGAGTTTTAAGATGATTAACTATGTACAACCAGGCGCCAATGTCACCATTGTCGCCCCTTATGCCTTGACCAGCGGCCAAGCCGCACAAGTCGGCGCAGCCCTTTTCGGCGTCGCCGTCACCGCCATCGGCTCCGGCAGCACGGGCACCATTTGCACTGCTGGCGTCTTCCGCGACATCACCAAAAACACCGGCGCAAGTGAAAACTACGTCGCAGGCACCCGTGTTTTTTGGGATAACACCAACCGTCGCCTCACCACGGTATCAACCGGCAATTTGGCCGTTGGCGTATCGTTGGAGACCGTTGCGACCGGCGCGGCTGTGTCGGGTGAGTTCCTCGTCCGTCCAAGCACCCCAGCGGCGACCTAATCGATGGTTGCTTGGCCAAGTCACATGCGGCGCATCCTCACCCGTCTTGGTGAGGATGCAACGCTTGTGCGCGGTACCGGCACACCAACCACCGTGCGCGGGCTCTACATTGCGCCGTATGCCGTGATCGACATTGGTCCCGGTGGTGTCAATGGCAGCAACCCGCAGTTTGCATTTATGTCGTCTGATTTTGCCGTCGCCAAAGGTGACATCCTCACCCGTAGCGGCGTCACATTCACCGTTGTTGTCAAACAGCCGGATGATCCTTCGGGCATCACCCTGGCAGAACTCAAGCGGGCAAGCTAATGGCCGATCACGTCATCATCCAGGTGCGCGATGCGGTTATCACCAAGCTCAAGGCCGGTGTCACGGCTGTCACCAATCGGGTCTACACGTCAGACCAAGAGCCGGTAGACGACAGCCTCGTGCCGTTTCTGATGGTCGAGTTGCAAGACGACAGCGCCGAGCGCATTTCTGTCGGCGGCTTTGGCAATCTGCTGGAAGACGTACAGGCCAGCGTGATTGTGCATTGTGTGGTCAAAGCGTTGGGGGACGTCGAACAGGCGGCCTACAACCTGCGCCGTGATGTCGAAACAACCTTACTCAGCACCACGGCTGGCGCCACACTTGACGGCAAGATTGTCAACACCCAGCGGCTT
>JANPDI010000277.1:0-11461 GCA_031431435.1 Burkholderiales bacterium | reverse complement strand
CCCTAAGGGCTTTAACGTAGATTGCGTTGGGGCAGGTAGGATCAAAAGGGCGGAGCGTAAACTTAACCTACGACCAAGAGCGGTTTTGGATGACCACTGTCCGCTGGAAGTCGCAAATCACCTCTCAGGCGTCGCACTTCGATATTGATTCTGCCCTTTCAAAAGCTGGTTCTAGCGTTCACTGCTTGCCGCGGTGATACCCATGACGCCCGCTGCAGCAAGGATTAACACCAGCCCAACCGCGTTTGGTGTGATTGTTTTGGTCGCCAAATCCATGATGGCGTCAATCAGGAATTGACCGCCGGCACCCGCTGTCATCACCATCACCAGCGCCAATATGGCTGCCGACCAGATAATGATCATACGCCGCCGGCTGTTTGCCATCATCCCCAACATCGCCGGCTTCGGCTGGGCGGCCACCCGCGCCATTACGCGAACGGAAAAACCATCGTTGTCGATGTACTGATCTCGATGGGCCAGCGCATCGGCCTTGAGTAACGCATCAAGCCGGGTGTTTTGTTCAAGAATGTGTTGCTGATCGTGGCTATTCATCAATTGACTCCGCAGTGTGATTTTGCCTCATTTGCGTTGCTATCGGCATAGGCCGCCAGGCGTTTTCGCATTTTCTCGCGGGCACGCAACACGTGGGTCTTGAGCGTGCCAAGCGGGATATTCAACACATATGCCGCTTCATCGTGCGACAAATCGTTGTAAAAACATTGCTGGATGGCGGCGTGTTCCATCTCGGTCAAATCGACCATCGCACGAGCGAGGTCGACCCGTATGTTGGTCGCCGTTGATTCCGGCTCGGTCGGCTCGGGCGCCGGTGTCGCGTCTTCCCCGAGCAATAGTTCATGCTTGCGACGCACGTCTGATTGCCAGGCATTAAAGGCAATTCTGTAAAGCCATGTCGAAAATTTTGCCTCGAAACGAAACTTGCCGATATTTTTCCACGCAAGAATAAACGTTTCCTGCGCGACATCGTCAGCCAGTTCGATGTGTCCGTTGGTCATTTTTCGCAAACTCGAACGCAATGCCGATTGATGTCGTTTCACCAGCTCTGAAAATGCGTGCTGATCACCGCGTGCAATCACGCGGGCGATCAGGTCATTGTCGGAACCGTCCGGCAAGGCCATAGCAGGAAAACGCGGAAATATCGACTGTGACTTTAATTAGTTGGCGGGCTTTCACGTTTTTCAAATCGCCAGACAACCAGATAGCCGACACCCATGAACAACGGGATGAGACCAAAGGTCCATGGTGCGCCGACTTCTGCCAGCGCAATTGACAGGGCTGCGCCGAACATCACCAGCACAGCACCGCGCCGCAAATCCGATCCAGGCGGGTTCAAGTTTGCAAAAAGTGCCGGTGGGACGGGCTGACCTTTGTCTGCCAGTTTGACGGCTGTGTCGTACACAAGCCGGTTGCGTTCGGTGCGAAACCGCAAAATCAGCCAGACGATCACGGCCGGAATGATTGTGCCAAAGGCGATCCCTGCCAGCGGTACAAAAAGTGCGACACTTTCCATGTTTTGCTCCCGGGTGTTGGTGGTGTTAATCGGTCAGACGCGACCAAACGTCCGTTTGGATGTGGCTTGTGACAAACATCCTGCTACGCCGTGATTTCTGAATTGGGTGTGCGCGGCGGCGGTGTTTTGACCGCATAGGTCTCTGGTGTGGGTAGCTCTTGCATGGCGGAAAGGGGGGATATTTTCGCCAGTGCGATGACCAGCAATATACAGCCGACACCACAAATGGCGATGGTCGGGCGCAAGCCCAGCCATTCGCCCATCACGCCACCCAATATCGAGCCAATCGGTGCCAGCGACAACGCCATAAAAATCATCGTCGATGTGACGCGCCCAAGCAAATGGTCGGGCGTCGCCGATTGCCGGAGCGAAAGGTAGTTGATAAAAAACAGCATCGCGCCAAAGTCAAAAATAAATAACGTTCCGCCCAACGCGAGAAACGAATATTCGTGCGGCGTGATGGCCGCCATCAGCAACCACGCCAGCGCGGTCGCGGCAATGCCCATCAGCATTACCCTGCCGACGCCGAATCTGGCATTCAACAACTGGCAGCTGAACGACGCAATCAAAAAGCCGACACCGGCGAGCATGTAGAGTGCGCCAATTTTGCCTGCGGACAGCCCGAGGTCGCGCGCCGCAAAAAGAATCACGATTGCCACATAGGCATGGCGCAACAACTGCCAAAGCGCCAGTCCCCATGAGATTGAACGCAAAATCGGGTTGTGCCAAATCAGATGAAGACCTTCTTTGACATCGCCCCAAATGCTTGCCCAGGTGATCTGGCCGGTTTGTTTGGGCGCGTCGCCCGCGTCCGGCTTGATGCCACGCAGCATGAGTGCCGAGACAAAAAAGGCAATTGCGTCGAGCAAAATCGCAAACGGCGCAGTCAGCGCATGAATCAGCATGCCGGCGATGCCCGGCCCGATCAATTGCGCGGATGAGTCCGACAAGGCGATACGCGAATTGGCTTCAACCAGGTTTTCGCGACCGATGCGCTCGGTCATAAATACCTGATAAGCGGCCCAACCGATGATTCCGCCCAAGCCCGTCATAAAGGCAACAACATAGAGGATTGGCATACCCAAGAAACCCGCCCATGCGGCAATCGGTACCAATAACAATATGGCGCCCCGGCCGATATCAGCCCACATCACCAGCGGCAACTTGCGCGACCGATCAACCAAAACACCGGTAAAGATACCAAATAATGTGTACGGGAGCGCGGCCATCATGGTCAGCAGGCCCATCTGGGTCGGGGTTGCATGCAGCAACAGCGCAGCGGTTAACGGCAACGCGAGAAACGTGACCTGGCCGCCAAAATGGGTGATGGTCAGCGAAATCCACAACACACGAAAATCACGGTGACGCCAGAGTGTGCCGAAATAACGGTCAAGCTTGTGTGGGGACGAATCAGCCGCAGTGACCGGCGATGCCGGATCTGATTCGCTTTTTGAGGTAGGCATTCATGACATTTTAATCGACAAACGTCATGCCGCCCCCGATGCTTATCCCAACGATCAACGACGTCAACCCGATGCAGGTCTTCCGTCTAGCTGCGCTTTAGTTCTTCGATGCGTTTTTTTGCATCGTCTGCCGCCTTGCCGGTCGCCTGGTAACTGATGAATTGTTGGAAAGCTTGCAATGCCCGCTCCTTGTCGCCCTTGCCCTGATAGGCCATACCGAGGCGGTAATGCGCGGTAATTTTCGGATCCATCTGCAGTGATCGTTCAATGGCAACAACCGCGCCGTCAAAGTTTTTTTGCGCCAGCAGCGCACGACCGAGGCCAAAGTGCGCTGTTGCATTTGACGGCGTCACTGAAACTTGTTGCTCAAACAATTTTTGTGCCTTGGCGGCCTCGTCATGGTTGATCATGGCAAATCCCAAATTCACCATCGCCCCCGGCAATGCCTCAGCCAGATCGGCATCGGTGCCGGGCTTGATCGATTTCAGAATCGTCTCGGCCTTTGCAAATTCCTTTTCATAGCTGTGGACCTCGGCGCGCAGGATCTGCCCACGTGGCCCGTCCAATTTGCCGAAGTCGTTACTGTTCTCGATTGCCTTGCGGACACTGCCGCCGGCAATACCGGGGGCCTGCAGGTAAAACTGGTTCAGGTCGCGGCGCATATCGTAGTGACGCGGATCCAACTCAACAGCCCGCACAAACATTTCTTTTATCTTGCCGGCATATTTCAGTCCCGCCGTCATGCCGCCTGACATGGCCATCGCGCCGTAGAGCGAACCAAGCGTGTGGTGGCAGCGCGCGGATTTGGGCAGGTCTTTGATACATTGTTCGGCACGCACCAGCACGTCGTCGCGTTTTTTTGTGTCGCCGGCAACCGTTCGCCCCAAGTACCAGAGGGCCACATCATCACCGGCATTTTTTGTAACCCGCTCACGTGCCAGCGATTCAACTGCCGTGGTATTGCGCGCTTTGATCAACGGCGTGAAATCGGCATCGGTTGATTGGGCGCAGGCCGTGGCAGAAATCAACAGCGAAATAGTGATGACGGGGGCGGACAGAAGCATTTTGGGCATGGGTCGATTCATTGGTTGGTCTTGAGGTCGGTCGGGGGAACGCGCTTTGACGCGCCGATCGGGTTGTTTGGATGTCGAACAAACGAGCGGACACAAAGTCGTTATGGATTGGGTCGTGAGGCTGGACTTTGGGCTAAAGTGTCGTGATGGATACAGATTCCCAACCGCAACAAGCTTGGCTGGCGTACTGCCGTGCCGGATTCGAACGCGATTTGGCGGAAGAATTGCATGCGCGCTTTCATTGTGCCGTGAGTAATTTGGTTGAAAACAGTGGTTTTGTCATCGCCCCCGGCGCGCGCTTGAAAGCGTTAAATGAAACTGCCGTGTCGACACTGACGTTTGCGCGCCAGTTGATATTGACGCACACCACACCGATTTTGTTGACTGGCAATGATCGTGTCAATCCGATATTGGCGCAATTGCTCGCTTTTCTTGAATTCAATCATATCCTGTCGGTGACGGAATGTTGGATTGAGTACCCGGATACCAATGTCGGAAAAGTGTTGTCGCGAGCGGCAAAGGCGATCGAACCGCGGCTGCACGAGGCGCTGGTGGCACAAAACAAAATTGCCGGCCACGCGAAGTACCGCGCCCATGTTTTTATCACGCCCGACCGCCACGCTTGGATCGGTGTTGCAGACATGTCGCTTTCGCAGCCCGACCCGCTCGGCATCCCGCGCATCAGGATGCCGCATGACGCCCCGTCGCGGTCAACGCTCAAGCTGGCCGAGGCATTTCAGGTCTTTTTGGGTGAAAACCAGGCACAAGCGCTGCAGCCGGATATGCGTGCGGTTGATTTGGGCGCGGCACCGGGTGGATGGACATGGCAATTGATGGGGCGCGGCATTCGGGTGACCGCGGTCGACAACGCCGACCTGAAGGGCGATCTGGTGGACAATGCCATGGTCAAACATATGCGCATGGATGGCTTTAAATACACGCCGCGTGTATCGGTGGACTGGATGGTTTGTGACATGGTTGAATCGCCGTCGCGCATTGCGCGGCTGGTGTCAACCTGGCTGGTCAATGATTGGGCGCGATACATTATTTTTAATTTAAAGCTGCCGATGAAGAAACGTTATGCAGAGATGCTGCGCTGCCATGACATGATCGCGGCAGCATGTGAAGACGCCGGTAAACCGCTGGTATTGCAAATCAAGCAGCTTTATCACGATCGCGAAGAGGTGACCGGTTTTGCCACCATACCGACACGGCGTTCACAATTTGCCCACAACGCAACCGATGCGGCGATTGCGCGCCGGTCGGAGCGCACGGCGCGGCGCAAAGCACCTGCCGTGGGTGATCAAGCCGCCGAAAAAACAGCCGGAAAAACGTCTGCTGGTGCGGGCGGGGCGGTGCGCAAGCGGCCGGTTGCGACCGCGCCTGCCGCAAAACGAAAAACGGTGGCACCAACATCCACTTCGCCGTGGTCGGCAAGGCCGCCGCCGAAACAAAAACGCCGCCCATAAGTGCGGCGTTTTTGTTTCGGCTGACGTTTGTTATCGCTGGAAATTAAATTCCGTCTCATAGTTGCGGCCGTCTGCGCCGGCATTGAATTTCCATTTCATCAATGCCGTTTGCACCTCACGATCAAATACGCGGGCCGGCCGTGCAGAAATAATGCTTACCGCCGTCGGGTCGCCGGCAGCGTTAACGGTGACCTTTGCCCTAACGAGGCCACTCTCAACACTCTGACGGACCGCCTCGCGCGGGAATGACGGCTGCTCACGGCTGAGCACGGTGACGGTGGCGTCGGCAGTCGGCCGTGGTGCAACGACGGCGACCGGGGCGGGCGCCAGCGCAGCAACGACTGCCGGTGCGGGCTGGACCGGCACGGCGACAGCGGCCGGTGGTGTGGCCGGACGGGCATCGGCTTGTGAGGTTTTTGCGGGCTCGATTTTGCCGGTGGCGGACGGGTCGGATTTGGCGACGGCGTCCGGCTTTACCGCCGATTCGCGGATCGACTTTAAATCGGCCATATAGTCGACCGTTTTGCGCGGCGCATAAAAATCCGGTTGCGTTTCCTGCTTGGTTTGGACCGCCTTGAGCCGGGCCTCGGTGGTGATAACCGGTTCACTCTTGCCGCAAGCCGCAATTGTCATCAGCACTGTGGTAAGTGCCGTCACGTAAAGGCAGTGAGTTGCACGCGGTGTCGCGGCAAATTGGAACGCGGGTGTGAATTTCACGGTTGTCGACATGGGATCCTGGAAATGTATCGGCGCTGGCAAGTTTGGCAGCAGGTGATTTTACGGTGGCCGCGCGACAATGGTGAACATTGCAAACAAATTTGCCGCGAGGTCGTTTACCACCTCACCCTTGTCGTTTTTATCCCATCCGACGGCCAATCCCATACGTCGGACAAAATCGTGGTCGTTGGCATCGAAGGCGATGATGTTGAAGCCGGCTTTGACAAATTGCTCACGTGTAAACGGCGAGCGTGCATCGGCTTGTGGCAAAAATGGCTTGTCGGCGGTGGATTGCCTGGGGGCCAGGTTGTAAATGACCATCAATCCGCCCGGCTTGAGTATCTGGTGGATTGACGTTAGAAAAGTGTCGTCCGGCACACCAAGGTCAATCAGTTGGTTTTTATTAGCCCGGCGTTCGGGCTTAAGGTAACCACGCTTCAGGGTGTTCTTCGACAACACCAACTGATAGGGGCCGCCCCGCATCACCTTTTCAGTACTTGCGCCGTCTTTTGGCCAGCGGCCATGCACAAGTGTCACGCTACCCGGTGCACCCCGGTAAACGCCGCGTGCAGGCGCAACCGCGCCTTGATCCGAAGGCTCCCGATACAGCGCGCTGAGATAGCTGTCCGGGTCAACGCCGACGGTATGCGCGCCGAGGCTTGCCAACAGCCGCAAATGACCGATTGAGCCGTAACCAAAATCAAGAATATGTGCGCCCTTTGGGTCGTTGAAACCGTGTGTGGCCGCCAGTTCGAGCGCGCGGACGTAGGCGAGCGGCGTGCCGTATTTGGTGAAGTAATAACGGTATTCGTCGAGTTCCAGCTTGGCAAGTTTTTCGCGACGGGCGGCGGGCAGCGCGGCCGCTTCGGCTGGCGAGAAAAATTCACGCGTATTGTCGTCCCGCAAGGTGCTGCGGGCGGCAACGAGGGGCAGTGCATCAGTGGCGCGCAGGAATCGTTTCGCCAGGTCCGATATCACCAGTGGCATCAGCGCGGCGGCTTCGTTGGCGAGCTGTTGCAGTGCGGGCGTACGGCCGCTTTCGGCGGCTCGCTGCGTCTGTGTCGGCACCGCCGTGACGGGCGCGCCGATTGGCGGCGGGCGGCTGGCACAGGCCGCCAACAGCAGCACAAACAACATCGCTGCGATGGTTCGAACGTGTTGGCTTGATTGCGTTGGCATGCAGGGATTCTAGTCGATGCGATGGCCGCGCGAGCATTGGCGGCCGAAATTTGTACCGATCGACTGGTGGCGGATGTTATTCGGTCTCGGGCTCTGTGACTGCATAACCCTTCTTGCGCAATTTCGCCAAATACCCATCAGCCGTGACGAGTTGGGCAATCGGCAAGACGGCAACCGTGACTGCGTTTTTTGCCAGTGCATTCTCCGCACTGCTGAGCCAGAGCGTCTCGAGTTGTGACGGAATATTCTGCGCGCCGAGTGTTTTGACAAACGACGCGTTGGTGATCGCCTCCTGGCACGCGGCGCGCTGGTCGGAAACCGGCAGGCGGCGCAATTGCTCGACGTCACCAACCGCCCATGCGCGGGCGCGCGAACGCATCGCGTCGAGATCGGTTTCAATCCGGGCAATGGTCTTGGCGAAACAATCCAGGTCCGACAACCGGCTCGCGCTAAACTCCTTGAGTGCTGTCCGCGGGTTGCTGACCGGCGGCTCCAGCTTGATCTCGGTAATTTTTATGCGGTGTTTTGTGGCGCTTTCCTTGATCACCGGCCAGACCGGGTTGGTATTGGTGAGCCCGGATTTACGGATCGCCCTTGAGTACAAATGCAGCGCGGCAAAAATTGGTCGCCAGCGTTCAATATCAGCGTCCTCGTTGTCGGTGTTGTATTCATCCACGTATTTATCGCGCAACAACAACCAACGCGGGTATAACGCCGGCGGAACAATGTCTTTGAGCATCGCGTTATCGGGGTTTTTGCGCGCTTCCATCGCCGATGGCAACATGGTCAGCGCGGTGAAATATCCGATTTGTTTGAGTGATACACCGATAGAAGGCTCGCCAAGTATTTCTTGTGATTGTGCAATGGTTGCCTTGAGCCCCTTGGCGCGCCAGCGCATGTTTTGCGGAACCGGCAATTGTGTGCCGACAATCCAAAGCACATTGTTGCCGCGCGCCACCTTCCACATTCCCGGTCCGGGCTGTTCGCCGACGATCACCAGTGTTTCACTATCGGAAGCCGGCGTGGACGGGTTTGTCGGCGGCAATGGATTCGCCGATGCGGCAGTCGCCGCACCAATGAAGGTGCACAGAAAAAGCAGAGTCGGTAAGCGATACATTCGTCAATAAGCCGTGAAATACAGGTGTGTGGCGAACTGGGACAGCCAAAACAGTTGATCGTTCAAGGTGGCGTCCGCAACGGACAAGCCGGGCATCCCGGGCTTGTCCGTTTGTGGTTGGCAATAGCCGGTGCGAAATCTATGCCTATGACAGAGTAAATAGCAGCCTATGCAGCCTTGCTGATCAACTCCCGCAAAACATAAGGCAAGATGCCACCGTGCAAGTAGTAGTCGACCTCAATCGGTGTGTCGATCCGCAGCAATACGGTGGTCGAATGCTGGCTGCCATCTTTGCGCGTGATGGTCAGTGTCACATCCATTTGCGGCTTGATACCGTTCTCAATGCCGGTGATGGCAAATGTCTCGTCACCTTTAATCCCGAGTGAATCGGCGGATTCGCCGTTTTTGAATTGACAGGCCAACACGCCCATTCCAACCAGATTGGAGCGATGGATTCGCTCAAAACTCTTGGCGATGACCGCTTTGACACCGAGTAACTGGGTGCCCTTGGCCGCCCAATCACGTGATGAACCGGTGCCGTATTCTTCACCGCCAAAAACGACAGTCGGTGTGCCGGCCGCAACGTATTGCATGGCGGCGTCGTAAATCGAGGACTGTTCACCGCTCGGTTGCAATAGTGTGAAGCCGCCCTCAATACGTGATTTGTCGGCATTCAACGGCAGCATCAAGTTCTTGATGCGCACGTTGGCGAATGTGCCGCGCATCATTACCTCGTGATTGCCGCGCCGCGCACCGTAGCTGTTGAAATCTGGCTTCAATACTTTATGGTTGATCAGGTATTTGCCGGCCGGCGATGAGTCCTTGATGGAGCCCGCGGGCGAGATGTGATCGGTGGTCACCGAGTCGCCGAAGATGCCGAGTGCACGCGCGCCTTTGACGTCGTGCGCAACGCCGGCGGACATGCCGAAGTTGTCGCCGAAAAACGGCGGCTCGGCGATATAGGTCGATGTCGGCCAGTCATAAACCTGACCTTCAACCCCTTTGATGTTTTGCCACAGGGGATTGTCCGCACCCAGATTTGAATACAGACGCCGGTAGGTTGCCGGATCTTTGGCGAAATTCATGACTGCCGCAACTTCCGCACTGGTCGGCCAGATATCCTTCAGGAACACCGGACCGTTGGTGCCGTGACCGACCGGTTCGGTTTCGAGATCCTTCAAAACCGTTCCGGCGATGGCATAGGCCACCACCAACGGCGGCGAGGCGAGGAAATTTGCGCGGATGTTGGGATGAATCCGTGCTTCGAAATTACGGTTGCCGGACAACACTGCGGCCGCCACCAAGTCGTTTGATTGAATCGACTCGTTGAATTCAGGTGTCAGATCCCCGGCGTTGCCGATACAGGTGGTACAACCGTAACCCGCCAGATAAAAGCCGAGCTGTTCCAAATAGGTCAGCAGCCCCGCCTTGGTCAAATAGTCGGTGACCACGCGTGAGCCGGGCGCCAGCGATGTTTTGATGTGCGGTGCAACCTTCAGGCCCTTCTCGACCGCCTTTTTCGCGAGCAAGCCGGCCGCCAACAACACACCCGGGTTCGAGGTGTTGGTGCAGGATGTGATGGCGGCAATCAACACGTCGCCCGAGCCCAGGTCAACACCACCTTTGGTGGGGAAGCGTTTGCCAAGATCATCCGCCGCTTTGGCAAAACCATTTTCGGCAACCGGCTTGGAAAACAGCGACGCAAATTGTGACTTCATATTGCCCAATTCGATTCTGTCCTGTGGCCGTTTCGGGCCGGCAAGTGATGCACGGACTGAATCGAGATCAAATTCGAGTGTTGTTGAATATTGACAATCACCCTTCACCGGCACGCCATATAAACCCTGCGCCTTGAAGTAGCTGCTGAACGCATCGAGTTCCTCTGCGGTGCGGCCGGTCGACTTGAGATAATCGACAGTAGTATCGTCAACCGGGAAAAAGCCCATGGTCGCACCGTACTCCGGTGCCATGTTGGCGATGGTGGCGCGGTCCGGCAGGGCGAGTGATGCCGTACCGGGGCCGAAAAATTCAACAAACTTGCCAACCACCTTTGCCTTGCGCAGTAATTCGGTTATGGTCAACACCAGGTCGGTTGCGGTCACGCCCTCGCGCAATTTGCCGGTCAGATTTACGCCGACCACATCCGGCGTCAGGAAATACACCGGCTGCCCGAGCATGCCGGCTTCGGCCTCGATGCCGCCGACGCCCCAGCCGACCACGCCGATACCGTTGATCATGGTGGTGTGCGAGTCGGTTCCGACCAGTGTGTCCGGGTAATAAACGCCGGCCTTGCTGTGTACGCCGCGTGCGAGGTATTCAAGGTTGACCTGATGCACAATGCCAATGCCGGGTGGCACGACCTTGAACGTGTCAAACGCCTGCATCCCCCACTTCATGAATTGGTAACGCTCGACGTTGCGTTGAAATTCGAGTTTCATGTTCAGGTCGAGCGAGTCTGCGGTGCCGTAGTTGTCAACTTGTACCGAATGATCGACCACCAGATCAACCGGTACCAATGGCTCGATCATTTTTGGATTCTTGCCCATCTTGCTGACCACGCCCCGCATCGCCGCCAAGTCGGCCAACAACGGAATGCCGGTAAAGTCTTGCAACACCACGCGGGCGACAATAAATGGAATTTCGTTTGAGCGCTGATCGCCGGGCTGCCAGTTGGCGAGTTGCTTGACGTGTTCTTCGGTGACTTTTTTGCCATCAACATTTCTCAATACCGCCTCAAGCACAATCCGGATCGATACCGGCAGCGTTGCCACGTTTGGGTAGGTCTTGGCGAGTTCAGGCAGCGAATAAAACTGACCGTTTTTTCCGGACGCCAACTTAAAAGACTGCAGTGTGTTGTGGGTGTTGTGGGACATGCTGATTCCTTTAGAGGCGGGAACGACGTAACGGCAGATTTG
>JANPDI010000276.1:0-2689 GCA_031431435.1 Burkholderiales bacterium | reverse complement strand
TGCTGTTGAAGACTGGTGCGGCCGATGAAGCGCAACGCCTCCAAATGAGCCGGGTCGAGCGACAGAATTTGTTGGTAGAGTTCAGTCGCCTGATCGACCGCGCCATTGCCAAACAACGCCGCCGCGCGCTGTTGCGTGGCCTCAATCAGGGCTTGGTGTGATGGGTCAGCCATGTCCGTTGCCCCTGCGCCGGACGGCCGATCGTCTCTGCCGTGCGTCAGGCATGGTTAATTCCGAAACGCCGGCGCGCGTTTGTCCATATTCGCCATCATCGCCTCCTGCAAATCGGACGACATCAGCATGGCGGCATTCCAGGTGGCGACGTAGTTGAGGCCGTCGGCAACCGAATGATCGCGTGCATAGTTGAGCATTTCTTTGATGCCACGAATGGCAAGCGGCGACTTTTCGGCGATGGATGCGGCAATGTTGCCAACGCCATCCATCAACGCTGCCGTCGATTCATAAACCCGGTTGACGAGTCCGAGTTTTTCCGCCTCCATGGCGCCGACGCTGCGGCCGGTGTACGCCAGTTCACGGACAACCGACGGGTTGATGATTTTTGGCAAACGCTGCAGCGTGCCGACATCGGCCGTCATGCCAATATCGATTTCTTTGATCGAAAAGGTGGCGTCGGGACTCGCATAACGCATATCGCAACACGACACCAGATCAATCGCGCCACCAATACACGCGCCGTGAATGGCGGCGATCACCGGCTTGCGGCAACGTTCAATCGAGGTCAGGGTGTCCTGCAAATCCAGAATGATGTGACGCAATTTTTCATGCATGCGTGCTTCATCGGTGTCTTCGATCTTTTTGCCCAGCGCCATCATCATGCCCAGATCAATGCCGGCACAAAAGTTCGCGCCGTTACCGGAAAGGATCGCCACCCGCACCTCGGGTGTTTCGTCCGCCCATTTCATCGCCAGACGAATCTCATTCCACATCGGCGCATTCATTGCGTTCACCTTGTCAGGGCGGTTGAGCTTGATGTGGGCGACGTGGTTACTCAGGGATGTTTCGAGGGTCGTGAACGACATGGTCGGGGGCGGGTCGTGGGCGACCCGACTTGGCAAGGGTAATGCGGGAAATGTAGCACAACTCCCGATACCGGCGATTCATGTGTCAATCACATGCTTGCGGCAGCTCTTAGGCGGCGTATGCCAAAACCAGGCTTGGGATTAGCGACCGCCAATTTGCGTGGATGCCGCGCCCGTAAAGCCGGCCATCCGGTCGGCACGCATATCGCGCACCGTCTGTGTATTCGCCACCGCTTTGACGGCATCAAGCAACACGGTTTCGAGTTGGGCGACGACGCCGGGCCAATCCAGCTGTTCGGCGGTCGATCTTGCCGCCGCGCCCATGGTACGGATAGTTTCGTGTTCCGCGGCAATGGCGCGGGCCATGGCGATAAATTCGTCGGGTGAATTAAACGGCGCCAGCAGGCCATTTTCTTTGTGCGTGATTAATTGTGCCGCGGCGGCGTAGTTGTACGCAAGCACCGTCAGCCCGCTGGCCATTGCCTCCGGCGTCACATTGCCAAATGTCTCGGTGATGCTGGGGAATAGAAATAGATCGCCGGAGGCGTAATGGACCGCCAGATCATCGCCGGTGCGCTGGCCGGCAAATATGGCATCCGGAAATTGCGCCTCGATCTCGCCACGCGCCGGACCATCTCCAACCATGACCAGTTTGGCGCGGGGATTGACGTTACGCATCGCCTGATACGCATCGACCAGCAACCCCAGATTTTTCTCCGAGGCAAGCCGCCCAACATAGAGCACAACGGTCGTGTTGTGGTCCGCGCCCCACGCGGCACGCAATGATTCGCTACGTTTGGCGGGACTAAAACGTACCGTATCGACACCACGTGCAACCACCTTAAGCTGGTGAAATCCCATTGCGGCGAGTTCACCGCGAAGCGACTCGGTCGGCACCATGGTGCACTGGGTGCGATTGTGAAACTTGCGCAGATAGGCAAAGATGGGCTTTTGCAGCCAGCCAATGCCGTAATGTTTGCTGTAGGCGTGAAAATTGGTGCGAAAGTCTGATGTGATGGCCAGTTTGAGTTGTCGTGCCGCCCGCAAGGCCGACCACCCAAGCGGGCCTTCGGTGACAATATGCACCACATCCGGCCGCCGCTGCGTCCATAGTTTCACCAGCGCATTTTTTGACGGCACACCCATCTTCAGGTGCGGATAGCGAGGGATCGGCAAGCCGCGCAGCAGCACTTCATGAAAATCAAGTGCCGCGTCGGCGATATCGGTTTTGTGTTGTCGCGGCCGGATCAATTGAACGTCATGCCGCCGCGCCCGCAAGCCCTCGACAAAACGTGCGATGGTAATCGCAACGCCATTGACCTCGGGCGGGTAGGTTTCCGTCACCACCGCGATACGCAATGAACGCTCTGCGGCCGGGAGCTCGTCGATGATCAAATCAGCTTGCTGGGTTGATGTCATGCCGAGATGATGCAAAACATGTGCGACAGTTCAATGACGATTTGGTGACATTTCATGTTTCATATTTGTCAACAAAACATCTTCAATCGGTAACAGTTTCGTCATTGTCAACTGTCACCATTTGGTCGCGTAACTGACATCGGCGGTGCATAAATGGTGTCTGTATGACGTTTGATGCCCATTTTTGTAATGTAGACAGGAGACTCCGTGAGCCAATCCTCATCCTTCAG
>JANPDI010000275.1:0-1681 GCA_031431435.1 Burkholderiales bacterium | reverse complement strand
CGAGGGTCGTGAACGACATGGTCGTGGGCGGGTCGTGGGCGACCCGACTTGGCAAGGGTAATGCGGGAAATGTAGCACAACTCCCGACGCAGGCGATTCATGTGTCAATCACATGCACCAATCACATGCTTGCGGCAGCTCTTAAGCGGCGTATGCCAAAACCAGGCTTGGGATTAGCGACCGCCAATTTGCGTGGATGCCGCGCCCGTAAAGCTTGCCACCCTGTCGGCACGCATGTCGCGCACCGCCTGCGTATTCGCCACCGCTTTGACGGCATCGAGCAACACCGTTTCGAGTTGGGCGACGACGCCGGGCCAATCCAGCTGTTCGGCGGTGGATCTTGCCGCCGCACCCATGGTACGGATAGGTTCGTGTTCTGCGGCAATGGCGCGGGCCATGGCGATAAAATCGTTGGATGAATTGAACGGCGCCAGCAGGCCATTTTCTTTGTGTGTGATTAATTGCGCGGCGGCGGCGTAGTTGTATGCAAGCACCGTCAGCCCGCTGGCCATTGCCTCCGGCGTCACATTGCCAAAGGTTTCGGTGATGCTGGGGAATAAAAATAGATCGCCGGACGCGTAATGCACCGCCAGATCATCGCCGGTGCGCTGACCGGCAAATATGGCATCTGGAAATTGCGCCTCGATTTCGCCGCGTGCCGGACCATCACCGACCATGACCAATTTGGCGCGGGGATTGACGTTTCGCATAGCCTTGTACGCATCGACCAGCAACCCCAGGTTTTTCTCAGACGCAAGCCGCCCAACATAGAGCACAACGGTCGTGTTGTGGTCCGCGCCCCACGCCGCACGCAACGTTTCGCTGCGTTTGGCAGGACTAAAACGTACCGTATCGACACCACGTGCGACCACCTTAAGCTGGTGAAATCCCATTGCGGCGAGTTCACCCCGTAGCGACTCGGTCGGCACCATGGTGCACTGGGTCCGATTGTGAAACTTGCGCAAATAGGCAAAGATGGGCTTTTGCAGCCAGCCAATGCCGTAATGTTTGCTGTAGGCGTGAAAATTGGTGCGAAAGTCTGATGTGATGGCCAGTTTGAGTTGTCGTGCCGCCCGCAATGCCGACCATCCCAACGGGCCTTCGGTGACAATATGCACCACATCCGGCCGCCGCTGCGTCCATAGTTTCACTAGCGCATTTTTTGACGGCACACCCATCTTCAGGTGCGGATAACGCGGAATCGGCAAGCCGCGCAACAGCACTTCATGAAAATCAAGCGCCGCGTCGGCGATATCGGTTTTGTGTTGTCGCGGCCGGATCAACTGAACGTCATGCCGCCGTGCCCGCAGGCCCTCGACAAAACGTGCAATGGTAATGGCCACGCCATTGACCTCGGGCGGATAGGTTTCCGTGACCACCGCGATACGCAATGAACGCTCTGCAGCGGGAAGCTCGTCGATGATCAAATCAGCTTGCTGGGTTGATGTCATGCCGAGATGATGCAAAACATGTGCGACAGTTCAATGACGATTTGGTGACATTTCATGTTTCATTTTTGTCAACAAAACATCTTCAATCAGTAACAGTTTCGTCATTGTCAACTGTCACCATTTGGTCGCGTAACTGACATCGGCGGTGCATAAATGGTGTCTGTATGACGTTTGATGCCCATTTTTGTAATGTAGACAGGAGACTCCGTGAGCCAATCCTCATCCTTCAG
>JANPDI010000274.1:0-3753 GCA_031431435.1 Burkholderiales bacterium | reverse complement strand
TCGCCACCTTGAAAACGCTTTAGGTCGGCACCGGCTGAAAAAAACTTCTCACCGCTGCCCGTCAGGACCGCCGCATAAATGTTGTCGTCGGCGTCAAGTGTATGCGCCAACGCTTTCAGCGCAGCGAGTGATTCGGGCGTCCAGGTATTGGCAGGCGGGTTGTTGAGCGTGATAACGCAGGTGTGGCCGACAATTTTGTGTTCAATCATGATTTAGGCTGTCTCCCCGGCGGAGGCCGGGGTCTAGGTTGGCTATTGTGCTCGAGCCTCCGCAAGAGCGAAATCTTGGCTGCCGTCGCGGCTGTTGAATGCGCGGATCAGTCTTTTTTGTACAGTTTGATAATCGATGAAAAATCCAGCGCGCCGTTGCCGAGGTTCGAATGCATTTGATAGAGCTGTTGTGCCGCGGCGCCCATCATCACCGGTTGTTTTGCGGCCTTGGCGGCTTCGGTGACCAACGTCAAATCCTTGAGCATCAAATCCGAACCAAAGCCGCCGCTGTATCCGCGTGAAGCCGGTGCCGAATCAATCACGCCGGGGTAGGGGTTGTAGGTGTCGGACGACCAACAGCGGCCGCTTGAGGTATTGGCAATGCCCGCAAATACCTTTGGGTCCATGCCGAGCTTGGCGGCGAGTGCCATGCCTTCGGCGGTGGCGAACATCTCGATGGCGAGCATCATGTTGTTGCAAATCTAGGCGACCTGGCCGTTGCCCGCGCCGCCACAATGCACAATGTTTTTGCCCATACATTCGAGGATGGGTTTGGCTTTTTCGAAATCCGCGACCTCACCGCCGACCATAAAGGTCAATGTGCCGGCTTCCGCGCCGCCGGTGCCGCCGGAGACAGGCGCATCGACCATTGGTGTGCCCGTGCCACCCAGGGCTCGTGCATCCATCGCCACGTCGCGCGCGGTGTGCGGGTCGATGGTCGACGAGTCGATCAACAGCGTGCCGGGTGCCACGCTGGCTAGCACACCATGCGCGCCGGTGTAGACCGAACGCACGTGCGGCGACGAGGGTAGCATGGTGATGACAACCCCGACGCCTTTGACACACGCGCCGGCGGAGGTCGCGGCTTCACATCCAAGATCGGTCATCTTCTTAACCAAATCCGGCACCACGTCAAACACCTTGAGCGTGTGACCGTTTTTCAACAAATTGCGCGCCATGGGGTTGCCCATGTGACCAAGGCCGATAAATGCGATTTTCATGAATGACTCACTTCCTCAACTTCTTCAACAATTTTTGATTGCGCGTGGGCAGATAGATCCTGCCCACCCTACGAATCACGGTAGACCGTAGGGTGGGCAAAGCGAAGCGTGCCCACGAACTTTCGCCATCACCACCTAATACTAGGAACAATCATGCCATGTAGCGCGCAAACATGCCGCTAAGTACGATGCAGAAGCCAAAGCTTTGCATCAGCATCAGAACCTTTTGTGTATTTGATCCATCGCGTGCTTCGATGAATCCCCAGCAGTTTGGGCCGACGATGATGGCCGACCCAATCAGCAAAAGGCCAAACATGCTGACCATTCGGGGAATGTTGCCGCTTGTGATAGTCGCCACCAATTCGGCGGCAATCATGATCCAACCGGCGGTGCATAGCGGAATAAAAATCGCGCGGGCAATGTATGAGGATTTGCACGCCGCAAGAAAACGCAAAATAGGACTGATTGACATAAAAATCCCTCAATTCAAAAAAAGGGTGTTAACGCCTTGCGTTCTTGCCGTGCAGGCACCAAATCGCACAGCAGATTTTTACCTTGCGACAAACGTATATCCAGAATAGAACAGCGCACTTATGGCAATCAGGAAACCAAATATCATCAGCATGTAGCGGAATTTTTCAGCGGCACCATCAATTCCTTCTTTTACCAGCCGAACGCCCTGCGGTCCGATGACCGTGCCGGACAACATGAGGGTCGCGCCCAAATAAACGATGCCGCGAATTGTTTTGCCATCTTCAAAGTGTCCAATCATTTGAGTCGCAAAGAATATCCACATTCCCATCGCACATATTGCTGAAAGGTCAAAGGTCAGAAATTGCGCGTCGTGTTGCGGTTTCGGCATGCTCCAAGAAGTCAGTTTTTCCATTTTTCCCCCGATGTTATTTCAATGAAATGGTCGTATTCACGCCTGAATTTTCCAACCCTGTCACGGCCGCATCATCAAACCAGCGCGCCGTCACCGTCTTGGTCTGTGTGTAAAACTGAATGACCTGTTTGCCATAGGGGCCGAGGTCACCCAACTTCGATCCGCGTGACCCGGTGAAGCTGAAGTAGGGCACTGGAACGGGAACTGGAACATTGATGCCGACCTGACCGACATCGATTTCGTTTTGGAATTTGCGGGCGACGGCGCCGCTCTGGGTAAAGATGCCGGTGCCGTTGCCATACGGGTTGGCGTTGGTCAGCGCGATGGCGTCGTCTAGCGTATCAACCGCGACAATCACCAATACCGGGCCAAAGATCTCTTCACGGTAAACGGTGTGGTGCGGCTTGACCCCGGAAAAAATTGTCGGGGCAATGAAGTTGCCGTTGGGGAAACCTTCAACCGTTGGATTGCGACCATCCAATTCGAGTTTGCAGCCTTCATCCACACCCTTTTGAATCAGGCCTTCAATGCGTTTTTTGGCCTGCTGCGAAATCACCGGCCCGACGTCCGCGCCCGGCGTGATACCGGCGCTGACCTTTAATGATTTTGCCTTGGCGACAATATCGGGAATCCACTCACCGGCTTTGCCGACCATTACCGCGACCGAGGTTGCCATACAGCGCTGACCGGCCGCGCCAAAACCGGCGCCAACCAAGGCGTTGAGTGACTGATCCTTGTTGGCATCGGGCATGACAATCGCGTGGTTTTTGGCGCCCATCATGCATTGGGCGCGTTTGCCGTGGGTCGAGGCGAGGTTGTAAACGTGCTCACCAACGTGGCACGAACCGACAAACGACACCGCCTTGACCGTCGGGTGCACACACAATGCGTCAACACTTTCCTTGCCGCCGTGAATCACGTTCAACACGCCCGGTGGCACACCGGCTTCCATCGCCAGTTCAGCCAGCAACATGGTGGTCATCGGGTCTTGTTCAGACGGCTTCAATACAAACGTGTTGCCGGTGACAATCGCCATCGGGAACATCCACAACGGGATCATCGCCGGGAAATTAAACGGCGTGATGCCCGCACAGACACCAATCGGTTGCCGGATGAAATAGGTATCGATGCCATTGGCAACGTTCTCGGCCATTTCACCGAGCGACAACGAGCCGATTGAGCAGGCGTGCTCAACCACTTCCAGGCCGCGAAACACGTCGCCCTCGGCATCAGGCAGGGTCTTGCCTTGTTCGGCGGTCAGGCATGCGGCGAGTTTTTTCATGTCGCGGCGGATCAGCTCTTGCAGTTTCAGCATGATGCGCGCGCGCTGGCCGATCGGCGCGTTTCGCCAGGTCTTGAATGCGGCCGCGGCGGCTTGGACGGCGTCATCAACTTCACCCGCGTCACACATTGGTACCCGTGCCAGCACTTCCTGTGTGGCCGGGTTGACCACATCGCGCCAATTTTTGGCATTGGATTCAACCAACTTGCCGTTGATCAGCAGTTTGACGGTCGGGGCAGCGGCGGGGGAGGGTTTCAAGACTGCGGACATGGTGGTTCTCCTGCAAAAAATGATTGGATGCGCGAGTAAAAATTATACGACTTCACCGGTGTCGGTAACACAGTGACGTGTCTTCTCCGGCATTTGCTGCGGGGC
>JANPDI010000273.1:0-3165 GCA_031431435.1 Burkholderiales bacterium | reverse complement strand
TGGTCTTGTTCGGGAATGTTTGCGCAGGGGTCTGGGCGACGCCGTTGAGCGTAAACAAGGTCGCGGCAAATGCGGCAACCAACACAAATACAAAGCGCAATGGCGTAGCAGAAAACATGTCAGAAACCTCCGGTAATTGTCCCGTGCAAGTTTAACCTGTTGCACCGCAACATCGGCAAAACTTTGCAAGCCGCACCGCTGCCTGTAGCATGCGTTGCATCATGTGAGTTCTCCGGCGGCCGGTGCCAGCTAACACAACGGCGGCGTATGAAGAGAACCTCGGTAGTTCACTGTTTCCTGTCCAAATTGGAGGAGTCTGTTGAAGTCGACCGATATTGCAAACCCCGACTATTTTCATAAAGTCGTTGATTGTCAGTGGGCCTGCCCCGCCCACACCCCCGTCCCAGAATACATCCGTATGATCGCCGCAGGCCGCTACAGCGATGCCTACATGGTGAACTGGCAATCCAATGTTTTCCCCGGCGTACTCGGCCGCACTTGCGACCGTCCTTGTGAACCGGCCTGCCGACGCGGCCGTGTCGAAGAAGAAAATGCCGCACAACCCGAGCCGGTGGCGATTTGCCGGCTCAAACGCGTGGCCGCCGATAACAAAGACGACATCCGCGCGCGGTTGCCCAAAGTCCCGTCCAAGAAAAACGGCAAACGCATCGCCTGCGTTGGTGCCGGCCCCGCCTCACTCACGGTGGCACGCGATCTCGCCCCGAACGGCTACGACGTTACCGTGTTTGACGGCGACAGCCGCGCCGGCGGCATGATCCGCAGCCAGATTCCAAAATTCCGTTTGCCCGAGGCGGTGATTGATGAAGAGGTCGGCTACATTCTTGACCTTGGCATTGATTTCAAAAGTGGCACACGCATCGACAGCCTAAAACAATTGATGAGTGAAGGCTATGACGCCGTGTTTGTCGGCTCCGGTGCGCCGCGCGGGCGCGACCTCGATATTCCCGGCCGCAAAGAAGCCGCCAAAAATATTCATATCGGCATCGACTGGCTGTCGAGTGTGTCATTCGGTCATGTCGACAAAATCGGCAAACGCGTGATTGTGCTCGGTGGCGGCAATACCGCCATGGATTGTTGCCGCTCGTCGCGCCGTCTGGGTGGCGACGACGTCAAAGTGATTGTGCGTTCTGGCTTTGAAGAAATGAAGGCCTCGCCCTGGGAAAAAGAAGACGCACAACACGAGGGCATTCCGATTCACAACTACCTGGTACCAAAAGCATTCACTCACAACAACGGCACACTCACCGGCGTCATGTTTGAAAAAGTTGCGCCACAGAAAGATGAAAAGGGCCGTCGCAAACTGGTCCCGACCGGTGAACCTGATGTGCATTTTGAATGCGACGACGTGTTGGTTGCAGTCGGTCAGCAAAATTCGTTCCCGTGGATCGAGCGCGACATCGGCCTGACGTTTGACGAATGGGGCATGCCGGTCGTCGACAAGATCACCCACCAGTCAACATTGCCAAATGTATTCTTTGGGGGTGACGCCGCGTTCGGCCCAAAAAATATCATCTGGGCGGTGGCGCACGGCCACGAAGCCGCGATCTCGATTGATAAATTTTGCCAAGCCGAAGATGTCGCGGTACGCCCGCCGCCGATGGTGCATCTACTCAGCCAGAAAATGGGCATTCACGAGTGGAGCTACGACAACGATGTCTCCAACGACATTCGTTACAAGGTGCCGCTGAAAGAAATGTCGATTGCGCTGAAAAACATCAAGGTTGAAGTCGAGCTCGGGTTTGACAAGAAGCTTGGTTTTGCCGAAGCGCAACGCTGCCTGAACTGCGACGTACAAACAGTGTTCACGCCACGGCTGTGCATCGAGTGCGACGCGTGTGTTGATATCTGCCCGATGGATTGCATCACCTTCACCCAGGATGGCGAAGAGACCGAGGTGCGTGCGCGGCTGAGTGCGCCAGCGCTGAACCTGACGCAGGATTTGTATATCGCCGACGGCCTCAAAACCGGCCGCATCATGGCCAAGGATGAAGACGTGTGCCTGCACTGCGGGCTGTGTGCCGAACGTTGTCCGACCGGCGCGTGGGACATGCAGAAATTTTTGCTTGATACCACCAAGGCCGGGCCGGGGTGTCGAAACAAACCTGCACCGATGTTGCCAACTGCGCGTGAACCATTAAGAGAGGCGGCCGAATAATGAAACCAATTGCCGCCATCAACGACTTTGTGGTCAAGTTTGCCAACGTCAACGGCTCCGGCTCCGCATCGGCCAACGAACTATTCGCCAAATCGATTTTACGTATGGGCGTGCCGGTCAGCCCGCGCAATATTTTTCCGTCGAACATTCAGGGCCTGCCGACCTGGTACGAAGTGCGCGTAACTGAAAAAGGCCACCTCGGCCGCCGCGGCGGTGTGGACTTTATGGTGGCGATGAACCCACAAACGTGGAATGAAGACCTCAAAGAACTATCACCCGGCGGGTATTTGTTTTACGACAACTCCAAGGCGCTGCCACCGTCAAAGTTTCGTGACGACATTCAGATTCTGGGTATGCCGCTGACTGAGATCAGCAATGCGACCTACACCGATTCGCGCGAACGGCAGTTGTTCAAAAATATCATTTACCTAGGCGCGTTGTCGTTTTTGCTCGGTATTGAAAGTGAAGCGATCGAGGTGTTGTTCAGCGAACAATACAAAGGCAAAGAGCGCCTGCTCGACTCCAACAAAAAAGCGCTTCACCTCGGGCGCGACTATGCGGCCAAGCACTTTCAGCCGATTGGTTTGAAGGTCGAGCGGCGCGATTTTGTCGGTGACCGCATTTTTATCGAAGGCAACAGTGCAGCGGCATTGGGCTGCGTGTATGGCGGCGCGACCGTGTGCGCGTGGTACCCGATCACTCCGTCATCGTCTCTTGCCGAGGGCTTCACCAAGTGGTGCCAAAAGTATCGTGTTGATGCTGAAACCGGCAAAAACAAATTTGCCATCGTGCAGGCATCAACACGATATTTTTGGCACCACTTGGTGAAGCCTTCGGCGAGTGATGAAGACGGCGTGATCGGGTACCACGCACAGACGGTCGCGCCGCCATACACACAGCCCAATGCCGCCGCACTGTTGCCTTCGATAAAGATGCGGTCACCGACAATGTCCCGCCGCTCGACCTTCAGCCCAATCGGCTGAAAGTGC
>JANPDI010000272.1:0-11197 GCA_031431435.1 Burkholderiales bacterium | reverse complement strand
AGACGGCTGGTAAGCCGTCAAAGCTTGCCATCACGGCCTGCATGCGAAAGCTCCTGACGATTCTGAATGCAATGCTAAAAAACGATCAAACATGGAAAATTCAGCCTTCCGCTTGACACGGTTGCTGCGCTGGGATGACGGCTACCCGAACGTCCACCGAGCGATAAGACCGGCAGATCCCGGCAACCCCTAACAAACTTCAAACAAACCCGCCGCGCCCATCCCGCCGCCGATACACATTGTCACCACCACATATTTCACGCCACGGCGTTTACCCTCGATCAGCGCGTGACCAACCATCCGTGCACCCGACATACCGTAGGGGTGGCCGATGGCGATCGCGCCACCATTGACGTTGAGGCGCTCGTCGGGAATGCCCAACTTGTCGCGGCAGTAGATCACCTGCACCGCAAACGCCTCGTTTAACTCCCACAGGCCGATGTCGTCCATCTTTACGCCACTGCGTTCGAGCAGCCGTGGAATGGCGAACACCGGGCCGATACCCATTTCATCGGGCTCGCAGCCGGCGGTGGCAAAGCCGCGAAAAATACCGAGCGGGGCAATGCCGCGTTGCTCGGCAAGCTTTGCATTCATCACCACACACGCCGCCGCGCCATCGGAAAACTGGCTGGCGTTACCGGCGGTGATCACGCCACCCGGCATCGCCGAGCGAATCTTTGCGACGCCTTCGAGCGTGGTGTCGGCACGAATGCCCTCGTCTTCACTGGCGGTAACCTGTTTGGTGCCGAGCGCGCCGGTTTTGGGGTCGGGTGCGCCCATGGTGACGGTGATGGGTGCGATTTCATCGTTGAATAACCCGGCCGCACGCGCCGCCGCGGCGCGCTGTTGGCTACGCACGCCATAGGCATCCTGCAATTCTTTGGGCACGCCGTAACGCTTGGCGACAATTTCCGCCGTCTCCAGCATGTTGAGGAAAAAGTCAGGGCGATGCTCGACCATCCACTCGTCCTTCAAGTAGTGCATGTTGATATTGGCTTGCACACACGAGATTGACTCGACGCCACCGGCGACCATCACCGGCACCTTGTCGGTAATGATGCGCTGGGCGGCAATGGCAATGGCCTGCAATCCGGACGCACACTGGCGGTCGATGGTGGTGCCACCGGCTGTCACCGGTAGTCCGGCGCGCATCGCGGCGTAACGGCCGATATTGAGGCCGGTTGCGCCCTGCGGCAGCGCACAGCCCATCACCACGTCCTCGACTTCGGCCGGATCAATGCCGGCGCGTTTGACGGCGTGTTCGATGGCGTGACCGGCAAGCGTTGCACCGTGCGTCATGTTGAAACTGCCGCGCCAGGATTTTCCCAGCGGCGTGCGGGCGGTTGAAACAATAACGGCGTCTGTCATGTTGATTCCTTCATATCTGCAATATTTGTTGGCACATTCGGCACGGCTGGCAACTATCCGTTAAACGATTTTCCGGCTGCGGCGAGTTTCGCCAGCAGCGGCGCGGGCTGCCAAAAACCACCCGGCTGTTTTCCCGCATTTTTTTCCGCGCGCGTAAAACCTTCCATGGCACGTTCGACATTCATCAGGCCCACACTGTCGGCGTATAACATCGGCCCGCCGCGATAAGCCGGGAAGCCGTAACCAAAGATATAAACGATATCGATATCCGAGGCACGTTGCGCGATGCCTTCTTCCAAAATACGCGCCCCCTCGTTGACCAATGCGAACACACAACGCTGGACGATCTCGCTGCTGCTGATCTTGCGTGGCGTGATGCCTTTCGCTTTGCGATGTGCATCGACGATCGCACCGACCACCGGATCCGAAATCGCATCGCGCCGGCCCTTCTCGTAACGATACCAGCCGGCGCCGGTCTTTTGGCCAAAGCGGCCTTGCTCACACAATGCGTCGGCAATCACGTCTGCACCGGCGACAGTATTCGGGTTTTCCGCGCGCTGGCGTTTGCGTATCGCCCAGCCAATGTCATTACCGGCGAGGTCCCCCATACGAAACGGGCCCATCGCCCAACCGAATTTTTCGAGTGCGCCGTCGATCTGCTCGACGGTGGCGCCTTCTTCGAGCATATTGATCGCCTCGCGCGAATAGCCGTGAAACATGCGGTTGCCGATGAAGCCATCGCACACACCCGAAATCACCGCGGTTTTGCGAATCTTTTTTGCCACCTGCATGATGGTCACCAGCACGTCGTCGGCAGTCTTGGCGCCGCGCACGACTTCGAGCAGCTTCATCACGTTTGCCGGGCTGAAAAAGTGTGCACCGACCACATCCTGTGGGCGCTTGGTAAATGCCGCAATTGCATTCAAATCGAGCGTGGAGGTGTTTGACGCCAGAATCGCACCCGGTTTGCAGACGCTATCGAGTTTCTCGAACACGACTTTTTTGACACCCATTTCTTCGAACACCGCTTCGATCACCAGATCCACATTGCTGAAATCATCGTAGCTGAGTGTCGGTTTTAACAGTGCGGCCTGGGCGGCGGCCTTGTCGGCTTTCATCTTGCCTTTTTTGACGCGCCCCTCAAAAAAATCATTGATGTGTTTGACACCACGGTCGAGTGCATCTTGTTTGGTTTCGAGAATAACCGTCGGGATGCCCGCCATCAGAAAATTGATCGCAATGCCGCTACCCATCGTGCCGGCACCAATCACGCCCACGCTGGCAATGGTGCGCAGCTTAACGTCGTCGGCGACACCGACCACTTTCGAGGCTTTACGTTCGGACAAAAACAAATGCCGCAGCGCCCGTGATTCATCACTCAAATACAATTCGAGGAACAACTTGCCTTCCAACTTGAGCCCTTCATCAAACGATTTGGTGACAGCCGCTTCGACCGCGTCAATACACTTCAACGGGGCCGGATAGTTTTTCGACATGGCGCCAACGGCATTGCGCGCAAACATGAACAACGCGTCGGCCTTCGGATGCTTGACCTTGAGATCACGCACGCGTTTTAACGGCCGCTTTTCGGCAACAATCGTTTGCGCAAATGCCAATGCGCCCGCTAACAAGTCCCCGTCAATAAACTGGTCAAACAACGGTGACCCTTTAAACATATCTGACGGCACCGGTTCGCCTGACACAATCATATTCAGCGCGGCTTCCACACCGATCAATCGCGGCAGGCGTTGTGTGCCCCCTGCGCCTGGCAACAAACCAATTTTGACTTCCGGCAGCGCAATGGACGCACCGCTAACGGCCACGCGAAAATGGCAGCCGAGTGCCAGCTCCAAGCCGCCGCCCATACACGCGCCGCCAATGGCCGCAATCACCGGCTTTGTGGATGACTCAACAATATTGATCAGGGTGCTTAAACCCGGCTCGGCCATGGCGGCTGGTGTGCCGAATTCGCGAATGTCAGCACCACCGGAAAACGCCTTGTCGGAGCCGATCAAGACAATTGAATTGACGTTGTGGTCGTTTTCGGCCTGCCGAATACTGGCAACAATGCCAGATCGCAGTGCGTGACTCAGGCCATTGACCGGCGGATTGTTGAGGCGAATAACGGCGACGGCGCCGTGGACATCATATTGGGTACTGTTCATGGGATTCTCGGCCGAGGGCGTGCGGGGGAATGGAAAAACGTTGAGCGGCAAGCATGAAAAATGGTTCGCGTTGCAGAGGGCGGCCTCCTCAAGCGATCCAGCGCCATACATGTGTGTATTGAAAACACCATACACTAATGTATTTTCCACGGCGCGTCAAATTGATGGCGAAAATTTTGTTGGAAATTACGCACGCGTTGGACGTCACCCGTCGATTTATGCTCTGCGCGCGATGGGCATTGGACGGCCCACTCTTGGACACTACGAGTGAAAACCAAGACCGCCACACCGAGGGCATGCGGACAGTTGCCAGCGTCTGCAATCGTTCGTATAATCCGGACGGAGGGTACAAGATTGTTTGGTCGCAATTTTTATCGGCGCCGTTTCACCGGTGAAATTCCAAGAATACCGACGTATCTCATAAGAAAAACTTCATTTTTACCCGGTTCAAGGAACACCGTGACGCCGAATCGCTATATTCCAAAATCGCTGGCCTGTCTGGCGGTGGTCACGCTGGCACTGACTGGCGCCACACGGTGCGACGCGTCATCGTCTACCCCTCCGAGTGTCGCCAATGCCGTTGCGAGACCTGCGAAACCGCCTAGCGTTCCCGGTGCCGTTGGCTTGGGCGCGCTTAAGCTTGACTCGGTGCGTTTGAGTTTCGGTCCGGCGGAACAGGGCCCGACCACAAAATTTGTCAAACCCGGTGACCCCATCCCGGCATTCAAAGCCGTTTTCAAATACACCGGCACTGGCACCGTGCGTGGCCGATGGGAGGCAATCTCGCCCGCCGAATCGGTACCGGCACAGTTTTTTGTGTTGCCCGAGTCGCAATTGCGTGAGCAGGAACGCGCGCAATTGAGGCCGTATCAGTTACTTGGATCATTTCTGGTGCAATTGCCGCCGCTGGGCACATTTACGCTCGACGGCCCCGACCCAAGGAAAATGCCGCGTGACCCTGTTGGCGCGCATCGGATCGTGTTGCGTATCGAAGGCGTCGAGTCGCACGGGGCCATGGTGACACAGCCGCGCCTCCCGTTAACGCCGATCAAGTTGCACATTCTGGGCGGTAATCCGTAATCAGATGATGGCATCATCCTTCACACACGCATTGCGTTCCGTATTTCTCGCCGTCGCCATCGTCATCGGCATTGCCGACCTGCAGGCGTTACCCCTGTTGCTGCAAACGACACCGATTGAAAGCGATGGCCGCAGCAAATTCGCCATCGCCATCGACCGCGCGCCCACACCGGAAGAAGGTCGACTCGCGCTGCTCACGCGCCAGGGCAGGAGCGCTGAAGTACTGGATTTATCAGACTTATCGACAATCAACGGCATGGCAATCGAAGTCGATTTGTCGGCGTTTCCACTGGCGCCGGGGCAATACAAAATCGATGTTGTTGTGGAAACGGCCAGCGGTGTACTGAATATGCTGGGGCAGG
Source organism: Burkholderiales bacterium (assembly GCA_031431435.1). GTDB lineage: Bacteria > Pseudomonadota > Gammaproteobacteria > Burkholderiales > Usitatibacteraceae > UKL13-2. The sequence continues at coordinate 6,222 of JANPDI010000272.1, read as the reverse complement.
TCATTCTGAAAATCGCGCTGCCCGATGGCACCGCAGCGACTCCCGATCCCTACGCCTTTGTATTCACCCCCCGCCTTGATCTGGGTATGAAAGCGCAGATCAGGGAGCGCGTCACAGGTGGCGCAAACCCGTCGGCCAAGCCGCGCTACAACGACTTAACGGTGCAAGGCGGATTCGAAACCGCTAGCGTCGGTGAAGAATGGGATCTGCGCACACGTGTGAATATCGCCGGCAGCAGCGTGCGTTCCGAGGCCGTCACCTTTAGCAGCGACGGAGCGAAAGCGGCCAAGCTCAACGTGCAGGATTATTTGATCGACGCAGGCTATCGCGAGGGGCGGTTGCAGGCCGGGCAAATCAGCACCGCAACCAACCCGGTTCTGTTGACCAATGTTAGCAATCGCGGTGTATCAATCGCGTACCGCTTGCCGTTTGGTCTCGAGCTATCGGGCGCGACACAGTCGGCGGTCAATTTGGCCGGCACCGATAATTTCTTGGGTATCGCCAACCGGCAGGCATCGTCGAATAGTTTTAGTGCAGGGTACGATTTTAGATCAGAGAGTCCGGGCAGTTTGCGTTTCGACATCGCACATTTTATCGGCAAGCAACCTGCGACCGACGCCGAGGGAAACACGGTCTCGGAGCAAAGCCGGGGCCTCGGCTACCGTTTCATCTGGCGCAATACCGCTGCTGACCTTCGCAGCGAGTTTGTGTATGCAACCAGCGAACATCGCGCGCCTAAGCCGGAGGGTGGCTTCGCGGTTAGCCAAGGCAGCGCCCATACGATTGAACTGGGCTACGATCCGCTGAAAGGCTACCCCGCCCTCGGCAGCACCCTCGACGTCACGACCGCTGCGCGGCTCGAACATTCTTCGCCAAATTTTCGCAGCCTTGGTTCCAGCTTTGTGAGTAATTATCAAACGACGGCGCAAGTCCTGGGCCTCAAGTTGGGCAGTGCACAGTTACAATTGCAGGGCATCCAGCGCTTCGATAACGTTGGCGCCGACCGGAACTATCTTCGCAATCGGGTCTCGGCCCAGCTATTCAATTTGAACCTGCCGCCGGATGTTTTGGTGTCGTTTATTAAACTATTCCTGAAGGCGAATGTGAAGGCGGCGGCACCCGATACCGCCGCCGCACCTTCCGCCTCTTCTCCGATCGCCGGTGCAGACGCCACCGCACCCGCCGCTTTGCCGCCGGCCGTCACTGCCGCACCGCCGATCTCGCCGTGGATTCCTTCTTTCAGCGTTTCGCGCAACGTCTACAACGGCTTCGGCGACCGCGCATTTGTGCCCGACGGCTACACTGAAGCAGACTTGCCACACGTGGTGAGCACCAATCATGCGCTTGGTTTCAACTGGAAATTCGAATCCGTTTCTTTCGGATGGAAGACCATGTTGACTGGTGAAAAAAATCTGCAACTGACCGAGCAACTGTCGAGTTCGCGCAATCGCAAGCAGGGGTTTGACATCGACTGGAAGGCTAGCGCTGATATTTCACTCGGTGCGGGCTACGATCGCGGCGTTGGCGAGCGGCTCGACGACCCGGCGTTGAAATTGGTTGCGCAATTGCGCGGCAAGGCGTCTTGGAAAATTAACGCGACCCAGGATGTGTCGCTCGACCTCAATCGTTCGCGTGATTACGATTCGCTGGCGACCAAAAGCAATACCAGCCGACGCGGGCAGCTTCAATGGAGCGCGCGTCACGAGATCCCAGTGTTCGGCCTCACCCGAAAATTGCCGCTGCAAACATATTTGCGCTTTATCGCATCTGACAATTACAACTGGACCACTGCCAGCATCAATCCTCTAACCCCGCGCACCTGGGCGTTGCAGGTTGGCGGCACGTTGAGCTTATTTTGATGGATGCCATGCCCACTACACTCTTTTATCCGCGGGTCTGGACCGCGCGTCTGATAAGAACATTGCTCCTGGTCTCCGTTGCGCTGTCCTTCGGCGCCCGCGCATCCATCGACGCAATCACGCCGTCAAACACGCTTGTCAATGCAAAGGCCGGCGTGCCCTTCAATTTGAACTACAACTACACCGAGCAAGGTGAGAGTTCGGCGACAATGTATGTCTGCCCGGCTTTTGCTATGCCAGGCCTGTCCGCGGGCGGCGTATTTAGTGACGCTACCCCGGTGTTTGTCCAGTGTCTTATTCCGGGCTTTCCCCTCTTGGCGACACCCGCGGCAATTAACCTGAGCAATAGTGCGGCCCCGGGCAGCGTATTGCAGGCCGTGACACTTTCGGGCGTCGACCTTAATAACATCATCGCGATGTCGAGCTATTACACCGAATTTTATCTTGCCCGCGAATGGCAAGTCCTTGGGCTGACCACGCAGTACACGGTGACGCGGGTGATGATGAATCGCGACATCTCAACGACCAACGACGCGTTGAGCGTCGCGCCCGGCGGCGTTGCCACGGTCACGGCCAACGATACGGTGGCGGATATTTTTGCCACCTATTCGCCCGTCGCCATGCAAGCGACAATGACCATTCTCGGCAACGGCGGCTTGACGGGCTTAAGTGTTGTTCCGGATGTGACGGGGCCAGCACTGCTTGTTCCGCCAGCGGCCACGCCAGGAATTTATGTGGTCACCTACCAGATTTGTGATGCGTTTCCCGGTGGCGGCGCGAATTGCGCGAACGGTACCGCGACCTTGACCGTCACCGCATTGCCCGTGCTGGTGGCCAGCGCCGATGCAGTGAGCTTTCCCCGACTGGTTGGCGGTACACTGCCGGTGTTGGCCAATGACACCATTGATGCGGCGCCAGCCACCGCCGCAAACGTGGCCGTTACCATCACGATACCCGGCGCGTTGGCTGGACTCACAGTGAATGGTGCAGGTGCAATCGTCGTGCCAGCCGCCGCGGTCGGCGTCTATCCGGTCACCTATCAGATTTGTGCGATATCCTCACCGGCAACGTGTACAACCGCAGTAGCGACCATTACCCTTGCCCCGGCGCTTGTCGCGACCGCTGATGCTGCGCCTTTTCCAACCACTGGCGGCACCATGACGGTGCTGGCCAACGATACCGTCGATGGTGCGGCGGCAACGACGATCACCGCAAGCGTAAACATCATTGCCAATGGCGGCGTCGTCGGTTTGAGCGTCAACGGCGCCGGCGCGCTGGTGGTACCGGCATTCGCTGCGGGCGTCTATCCCGCGACCTATCGGATTTGCTCTGTGCCGCTGCCCGCTGTCTGCTCGGGAACGGTGGGCGCCACCATCACCATTACCCCTGCCCCCGCAGTGGCCGCCAATGCTGATACGATCATATTGCCGAGCACCGGTGGTGTTGCCAACGTGATCACCAATGACACCATCGGCGCAGCGCCAGCGACTGCTGCCAATTCGATTCTGACCATTGTCGCCTCCGGTGGCCTCGTGGGCGTTAGCGTTACTGCCGGAAACATGTTGTCGGTACCGGCAAATCCCCCAGGCGGTTACGCGCTCATCTATCGATTGTGTGACGCGCTTTCCCCGCTTGTGTGCGCCAATGCCACGGCAAATATCGCCATCAACCCACCGGCGGTGGCCGCAGCCGCGATTACGACGGCATTGCCGAACACGGGCGGCACCATCAATACATTGGCCAGTGTCACGATCGACGGCGTCGCTGCGAGTACCACCACTGCGACCATCACGCTCGTGAGCGCAGGTACGGTAACGGGTGCGACCGTCAACGCCGCCGGCGCTCTGGTCATACCCGCGCAGACGCCAGGCAGCTACACGATGCAATATCGCGCTTGCGCGGTCAGTGCGCCGGCAACCTGTGCCACCGGCACAATCACACTAACCATTTCGCCCGCCACCGTGTTGGCGAACGCCGATACGATTACCTTACCCAATACGGGTGGTGTTGCCAGCGTAATCACCAATGACACCATCGGCGCAGCGCCAGCGACTGCTGCCAATTCGATTCTGACCATTGTCGCCCCCGGTGGCCTCGTGGGCGTTAGCGTTGCTGCCGGAAACATGTTGTCGGTACCGGCAAATCCCCCAGGCATTTACTCGCTCATCTATCGATTGTGTGACGCGCTTTCCCCGCTTGTGTGCGCCAATGCCACGGCAAATATCACCATCAACGCACCGGGGGTGGCCGCAGCCGCGATTACGACGGCATTGCCGAGCGCCGGCGGGACGATCAATACAATGGCCAGTGTCACGATCAACGGCGTCGCTGCGAGTACCACCACTGCGACCATCACGCTCGTGAGCGCAGGTACGGTAACGGGTGCGACCGTCAACGCCGCCGGTGCTCTGGTCATACCTGCGCAGACGCCTGGCAGCTACACGATGCAATATCGCGCCTGCGCGGTCAGTGCGCCGGCAACGTGTGCCACAGGCAATATCACACTGGCCATTTCGCCGCCCACGGTGCTGGCCAATGCAGATACCTTCACCATCCCGGATGCGGGCGGGGTGCTCAATGTCCTCGCCAACGACGTTGTGGCTGGTGTCGCCGCCAATTCGGCCAATGCCATCACCACTGTCGTCAGCGCGGTGGGTCTTACCGGGCTCACGGTCAACGCGAACGGCGCCATCGTCGTGCCCGCGGCGGCCGGTGGCCAATACACAGTGACCTATAGAATCTGCGCGGTGTCCGCCCCCGCCAGCTGCGCCACCGGCACGGTTACAGTGAACGTGAGCGTCACTGCGCTCACGTTCAAACTAATCGACGATTTTGTCACCGCCAATGCCACCGGTGCCACTTTCAATGTGCTAACCAACGATTTACTCGCGGGCAGAGCCATTGCCGCGGCTAACGTGGTTCTGAGTATCGTCAACAACGGCCGCATCACCGCGCTCGTCATCGATGCCAACGGTGTGTTGACGATTCCACCGACTTCCTTTGGCGTCTATGACGCGGTCTATCGTGTTTGCCAAAAAGGTTTGCCGTCCAATTGTGCCGATGCAAAGGTGCGTATCACCGTGACACAAATCCAGGGCGGGTCTGGCGGCACTTCGCGCACTCCACCGTCCGTTCCCGGCACATTCGGCGCGACGCGCTCGACGTTGGCGGGCAACAATGCGCCGATGATTTTCTCGCAAGCGGTGCCCTCGACTGCCGGCGCGGCCAACTCTCCGCTAATCCTGGGCGTAACCCGCCTGGGCTATGGCCTGAACGCGGTGGGGACGAACTTCCAGAGCTACCGCACCAGCAGCGATTTCGAACCGTTCGGTGCCCAGTTCCAGTATTCCGGCTCCGGTCTCGTGAGCTATCGTTGGGAAGTCGTGCAACCCGGCGACCCTGAACCGACCCCTTTTGATCTGCTGCCGCAAGCGTCGCTGTCTATTCAGGATCAAGTCAAACAAGCCCGCTACACCGAAATTGCGCGCGGCGAAGTGTACCTGCCGGTGTTTGGCCGTCACTTCCTGCGCGGCCCAGATCCGACGCTGCTGCCACGTAACGGCGAAGGTATATATCGCATCCTGTTGCGCATCGAAGCCAATGCCGCCAGTTCAGGTGGCGCAATCAGCGGCGCATCCCCGTTCCCGATAGCGCCGCTCACGTACGTCATGGGCGGCGTCAACGGGATCGAAACACCGGCCAGTAGCGACCGCAAGAAAAGGGGCCTCACTGGCGGAACCGGCGTTGCCGAATTCAGCAGTATGGGACTTCTCCCCGACGGCGGTCCTGCGCTTGGGGGTGGTTCGCTGAAATATCGTCCCGTCGGAGACGCCTGGAAGACACTCGCGCTAAAGCCAGTGGAGATCGTCGGTGCCGTCACGCAACCCGACCAGTCGGTTGAACTTATCTGGAAGGCGTTCGAAGGTGCGGCGTCCTATCTCGTGGAAGTCGAGCCACTGAGCCCCGGATTCGCCGGCGTGAGTGCGGTGCGCATTATCGGCGTGGTTAAAACCGGCGGCTCACTTACTTTTCTCTTACGGCCATCGGCACTTGCGAACTTCGAAGCCAACAAATCCTTACGCTGGCGTGTGGTCGTGTATGCAAGCGATCGGAAAATTGTTGGGCAGAGTGATTGGCAGCCACTCCGGCGCTGACACACACCGGTTCTGTGGCACGAAATGAAGGATCGTGTAGTTTGATATGCGCCCACGGCTGCGCTCAGGCCACCGCCGCCGACCCGGGCACGGAGGGGCTTGCAGCGCATCGCGTTTGACTTGGTCGGAGCCAATCCCGCGGTCGAGGCGCAACCCAACGCGGGTTGGATCGCAAATTCCCTCGCCGGTGCTTTCAAAGCCTGCCCGAA
>JANPDI010000271.1:0-1656 GCA_031431435.1 Burkholderiales bacterium | reverse complement strand
ACATAGCTGCGGGTGATATCGGAAATGTAGCCCTCGACCAGGCAGCCGGTATCGATCAACACCATATCGTTTTGTTTGAGTAACTGCGGATCTTTGACGCCGTGCGGAAACGCCGACGCCGGGCCAAACAAGACGATACAAAAATACGAGCCTGCCGCACCGACACGTTTATGCGCTTCGTTGATAAATGCCGCCACCTCGGTGGTGCTGATGTCCTCGTGCAAAATGCTTGCCGCCGCCTTGTGCACTTCGATGGTCATATTTTTGGCACGCTGCATCAGGGCAATTTCATTGGCGGATTTTTGCGTACGGCAATGTGCGGTGACGGCTTTGGCGTTGATGAGTTGCACGCCGGCATCACACTGCGTAATGCCATCGACCACAAAAAACGGCGCATCTTCGCTGATGCCGACACGGCCGGACAAACCCATGCGTTTGAGTGTGTCGACAAACAACTGATATGGGCTTTCGTGTTCGTGCCAGACGTTGACAGGGCCGTCGAGTACCATGTAATCGCGCACCGTGTTTTGTTCAAAGTAGGGTGCCAGGTATTCGATCGCACCCTTGGCCGGAATGATCGCGCCGACCATGCGTTCGCTGGGATGCCATTTGGTGCCGGTGAAATAGGTCATGTTGGTGCCGGCGTGGACCCAAATCGCCGCGATATTGTTGGCCTGCATATAGGCTTGCGCCTTGTTGATACGATGCAAGTATTCGGCTGTGCCAATGGGTGTGACACCCGCCATCATGTTTGACAGCGACGCCAATGCCGCCGCTTGTGTTTTACCGCCCACGCCGATAGTCATTGCAAATTCCTTGATCTAAAAATGGTTGGAGCGTTTAGTTATTGAGATATCTTGATTCAAGATGCCGCCGGTAGTGCGCTGCATCGAGCGGCCCGCCGGTTGCCCTGGTCACCAATGTGTCGGTATCAAAGCGGCTGCCGTGCTGCCAGATGTTGTTTTGCAGCCAGTCAAACGCCGGCGACAGATCGCCTTGTGCGATACGCTGCTCAAGATCCGGTGTGAGTTTGCGGATGGTGGCAAACCATTGCGCGGCATACATGGCGCCGAGTGTGTAGCTCGGGAAATAGCCAAACAAGCCGTCGCTCCAGTGCGCATCCTGTAGACAGCCGTTGGTAAAGTTGCCGCGGGTATCAATGTCCAACAACTCGGCCATGGCCTTGTCCCAGCGCGCGGGGATCTCGTCAGCTTCCATACGGCCCTCGATCAAATCGCGCTCAATGCCATAACGTAATATCACGTGCAAGGGATATGTCATTTCGTCGGCCTCGACGCGGATAAAACCGGGCTGTACCCGTGTCACCCAGCGGTACAGATTGTCCACCTCAAATGCCGGTTGATCGCCGAATTGCGCCGCGAGTCGGGGGGCCAACAGCCCGACAAACGCGCGGCTCATGCCGATCTGCATTTCGAAACTCAGACTCTGGCTTTCGTGAATACCGGCACTGCGCGCCCACGCAACCGGTTGACCAAGCAGTGCGCGCGGCAAATTTTGTTCGTATCGACCGTGTCCGGTTTCATGGATGACGCCCCACAGGCTGCCGACAAAACTATCCTCGCGATAGCGGGTGGTCAGGCGGGTATCCTCGGGCACGCCACCACAAAATGGATGGGCACTTTCGTCGAGCCGGCC
>JANPDI010000270.1:0-2198 GCA_031431435.1 Burkholderiales bacterium | reverse complement strand
CGCGTACGTTCCTCTTTGGTGAGGTGGTGGTAGGTCATCTGTGCTCCTTGCTCGGAAGGTAAGTCAGTCAAATGGCTCGTCGCCATCTCACCACCTTACCGCGTTTTACAAGTCGCACTTCGCTGTTGAATTTGCCAAGTCCCCATTCTACGGGCATTTCCAGCCATTTATGCCCCAAAAGACCCGCCAATAGGCGGGTTTCTATTTTGTCTTGGCTTCTTGTCGCTCTCCCGCGACGCCAACCCCCGCGTTGGCCTTTTGGCGTCTGTACGCGTCTGTCCGCGCCTATATGGCTAAAGAAAGATCTTGATTAGGCCGAAGAAGGACTATCCTCTTTATCCGCCTAGCGGCGTGGTCCATCATGTTTGCAGCCCTCATTGGTTCGTCTTCTTTCAACCTGTCTGCGCGACAGGCGCGGATCGTGTTAATGCTGGCTTTGGCGCCGTTTGTCCAAACATTCGCCCTGCCGGCCAACAACAAGATGGGTCTGGATCGCGCTGCGGCGCAGGTGTGGGCGGCATCGACCAAACAAAAAATTGAGATTGCATCGGATCGGTTGGCCGCCGGTGACGCGGCAATGATCACGGTACCCAGCATCGCCGGAACCGGCGCGCCGGCGCTGGCGGCAGAGTTGTCCACCACGACGGTTGAGCGGCTCGCTTCGGGAAACGTGCGCTGGACTGGCCGGTTGATCAGCGCGGGCCAGCAATATCCGGCCGAGTTGATTCTCACCAAAGCCGGCGCGCTCGGCGATGTCCGGACCGCGAGCGGCAGAATTCGTTTTGAAGTTGACGCCGCCCTTGGTCAGACCGTGCAATTGATTCCACCGGCGCTTGCAGGTAGTGAGACCTGCGCCATCACGTCATTGGAGAGCGTCAGTGCCCGCAAGGCGGCCACCGCGATTCCAAAACATATCGCGGACCAACTTGATGCCGGTCTGGCGAGCAACAACCAATCCACCGTCGACATCCTGTTTGTTTATACCCCGCGGGTGGCGGCACGTTACGGCAGCCAATTGTCTGCTGTGTTGGACAATTTGGTGGCATCCGCCAATACCGCCGTTGGCAACAGTCAGGCGCAACTTACCTTCCGACTGGTGGGCTCTTACAAAGTCAGCCCGCAGCGGGTGATTGCCGGTGATATTGCCGATGCACTCAAAGCGGTTGCGTCATCTGACGACAAATCACTGCCAGCCAATGCCGACTTTGCCGGTGTTGCCGCCAAACGCGAGGCAGTCGGTGCGGACGTGGTGGTGTTTCTCACCGCTTTTGGTGATTATTCCGTCGGTTGCCCGGCAGGTGGTGGCTGCATGGTCGGCGCGGCTTATCAGACGTCCATTGACAGCCTTGCCGGTGACGACCCCGGCCGCCGCGGGTACGCCATTGTTGATATCGCCGCACGCGATCTGGCATTGACGGTGGTGCATGAAATCGGCCACGTGCTCGGTGCCGGCCACGATGCTGAGACCGGTGGCAGCGGACTATTTGACGACTCAAAAGGCGTTCGCTGGAACAACGGCAACATCGGCGACATCATGTCCTACGCGGTCAACCGTCAGCTGATGTTCTCCAGCCCTGACATGCAATGCGCTGACGGCGCGTGCGACACCATCACCAACATTGCCACCGACCCCGTGCCGGCCAATAATGTGCGCGCCCTCAAGGCGGCGCGTTTTATGGTCGCCGATTTTCGGGCGACCAAGGCCGCGCCGTTGCCAGATATGGCCGGCCTGTGGGCTGCGCAAGGTGAGGCATCCACCTTGCATCTGAGTCAGCGCGGCCAGGTTTTAACGGCAATCTGGTTTTATTACGATGGCGCCGGCCGTGCGAGCTGGTTGAGTGTGCCCAATTGTCTGGTCGAGGGTCGCCGCTGCAGCGGGCGCTTGTATCGCGCATGGACGACAGCCGGCGCAGTAACCGACACCAGCCCGCTGGTACCGCCGGCAGTGTCAACCACGTCAGTCGGCAATGCGGAACTGGACATGAGTGATACCGCCCGCATCAAGATGACATACGCGATTTACGGTGAGCAAAAGGCGCTGGCGTTTTCCCGCAGCGTTGGTAACAGCGCAATGTTCAGTGAACCGGTGGCCGACGATCAAACCACCAACGGCAGCTGGTGGCTGTCGATGGCGCTCGCACCAGGCGTGACGGTCACACGCAACAACAACGACTTGAACCTGTTTTGGTTCGGCTTCG
>JANPDI010000269.1:0-109391 GCA_031431435.1 Burkholderiales bacterium | reverse complement strand
CACTTCGGAAATCTTTTGCGAGAGCTGGTCAGCCTGGGTGCGTGCACGCAGTTCCGCCGCGGGCTCATCTAATTTTGCCGCCGACAAATCACGCTCAAGTGTGGCGCGACTACGTTTTAGCGTCTGCAACTTGAGTTCCTGATCGGTCACCTCGTCGCGTTTTTGCCGGACCACGATATCTGAGACAAATTTCTCTTTGCCGAGATCCTCATAGCGCTTCGCCTGCTCACGCGCCGAGACCAGCCGCTGTTCCTGCAGTCGCATTTCGCGATCGAGTTGTGTCACTTCGTTCTGTAAGTCTGCCCCGCGCTTGCGAATCTGCGCCACCTGCTGCACACCAAGCTCGCGTATTTGCGCCTGCTCGCGTTCGAGCAGGTCACGCCGCTGTCCCAACTCACCCGCGACGGCCGCTGCGGTCGATTTGGTCTGGCCGGTCGAACGTTCAAACGAGATGCGCGCCAAGGGCATGCCCTTGCTGACAACGTCGCCCTCCTTGACCATCAATTCGGCAATGCGGCCGGCATCGGCGAACAGCACCCGCGCCGCGCCGACATCGGATGCCAGAAATCCCTCCACCCGTTCGCGGCGGGTGTATTGCCCCCAGACGCCGACCACGATGATCAGTCCGGCAATCAGCGCCGCCAGCATGGTGAAAACCCATAGCGGCAGCGGTCGTGCGTCGGTTACCTCGCCAAAAAACTTCTCTCGCTGCGCGTCGATCGCTTCTTGCCGGAATAATTGTTTTGTCATTTTGTCCGCGAGTGCCGCATATGTCACGAATGTCACGAATGGATTGCGGACTCTATTGTAAACGCTGCGGGCGCTGTCATTGCTTCGTCACATTAATGGCCTAACGTGCGCTTGTGTGTTGTAGGCCTCCTCCCCGCCTTCTTCGCCTGTGTGCAAACAGGCGCGGTCTCCAAAGGGTCGGGTTTGTAAACGGTGAACCTCGGTTCACCGTTTTTTTTGGTGCTTTTGTCATCAAAACATCATCGAATTGCAACAGCCAAGACACATCGGCTTCGTAACCTGTGGTCACTTCTTAACCGGGATCCACAGGAGGCATCATGCTGAACCTGCAAACACAACTGGCCACGAGCAAAAAGAAAAACCGCTATGAGGTTTCTGTCGCGCGCACCGTCCACGAAATTGAAGAAGCGCAACGTCTCCGCTATCAGGTATTTTTCGAAGAAATGGGCGCCACAGCCGCCAAACTGATCGAGGGCGAACGCGATGTCGATCAATACGACGCTGACTGTGACCATCTCATTGTCCGCGATGTTGAGAGCGGAATCGTGGTCGGCTGCTATCGCATCATGCGGCCGGAAACAGCACGCCGTCGCGGCGCGTTTTATTCTGATAGTGAATTCGACTTGAGCCGGCTTGGGAATATTCGGGTCAGCACGGCTGAAGTCGGGCGCGCCTGCATCCATCCCGATTTTCGTTCCGGCTCCGTGATCATGTTGTTATGGTCCGGACTGGCGCGTTACATGATGGAAAATCAATACGAATTTGTCATTGGTTGCGCCAGTATTGCGTTGAGTGACGGGCATGACAACGCCATCGCGGTCTACCATGACGTCGCCAAAAATAACCTCGCACCAGCCGAATACCGGGTGTTCCCGAAAAATCCCTATCCAATCGGCACGGTGGGCGAAGGCCTCGCCGGAAACAACATCTTTCCATTGGTTGCGCCACGGATTCCGGCGTTGATCAAGGGCTATATGCGATTGGGCGCATGGATTGGCGGCGCCCCGGCGTGGGACCCGGATTTCAACACGGCGGATTTATTCGTTTTGTTGCCGATTGCGCGCATGAAGGGCACCTACGCAAAACACTTTTTGGGTGCGGAGCAAGCGGCCTGAAAGCTGCCTCGGTGAATTGAAAAAGCGCGCGGGGCCACTATCAGGTGGGGCTTCGCGCGCGGCGCACAAGTATGTGATCAATTGATGCGGCGGTCGCCGCGACGCGACCTACTTGGCCTGCGGTGCGTTGGCTCGGTTGACGTCGGCGTGGTCAAGCAAATGCAATTTCGACAGGTAATGGCGGTCCAGGCGCCAGTCATCAATCATGCCCATCGCCAATTTGAAGCCTTCATGGTCCATTTCATAAAGCATGTTGACTTCGTACGGCCCCTTGGTTTCGAGTGCCACCGCCAGCGCAAGTAATGCCTTCGCCTCGTCAGATTCGGGCTTGGCCATCACAAACTTTGCCGCTTTCTTGATGTTGTTCATTGTTGATTCCCAGTCTGCAAAAAAATTCCGCTTGTGATTCTAACCACCAAGTATTGACACAAAACTGTCATATCGACATTTATTTTCGACGCCAACACCATCACTGACGACAATCAAACCCGGCCATGCCCGCTGTCATCAATTTCTCGTAAAAATGTCATATGGCCTTCGTTTTTCAACGCTAGCATCGCCCGCATGAGCAATATTTGAATCATTTTGACCAAACAGGGGCGATTGTGTTTGACGGCATTCCGCAAACCAAGCTAGGCACAAAAAACGACGATGCGTATGCGCGGACGTCTGCAGCCCCTATTTCGACTGAAATTGCGCCCCCGACCCCGGCCAATAGACCCGAAGAACAAGACGAGACATTAACTTATCGGGCAATATGGATTTCGGACATCCACTTGGGCACCACCGGCTGTCAGGCGGAGTTGTTACTCGAGTTTCTGAAACATACTGAATCCAAAGAGCTGTATCTGGTCGGCGACATCATTGACGGCTGGCAGTTGGCACGCAAATGGTATTGGCACAGACACCACAATGATGTGGTGCAAAAAATATTACGCAAAGCGCGCAAAGGCACACGTGTGACGTTTGTCGCCGGTAACCACGATGAATTCGCCAGACAGTTTCTCGGCTTGGCGTTTGGCGACATCACGATCGTTGATGAAGCAATCCACGTGACCAAAGACGGTAAGCGATTTCTGATCATTCATGGAGACCAATTTGACGCGGTGGTGCAATGCGCAAAATGGCTGGCGCACGTCGGCGATTGGTTGTATGGCATTTCACTTGAAATGAATCGCGCCTTGAATCATCTACGGCGGCGAATCGGTCTGCCATATTGGTCACTGTCGCAATATCTCAAGCATCGCGTGAAAAATGCCGTCAGTTACATCAATGCGTTTGAGGAAGCGGTGGCGCGGGAGGCAAAGCACCGCGGTATGAACGGCGTTGTTTGCGGGCATATTCACCGGCCGGAAATTCGCGACATCGATGGCATCACCTACTGTAATGACGGTGATTGGGTTGAGAGCCTTTCCGCGCTGGTCGAAACCCATGAAGGCGAAATCAAACTCATTTACTGGCATGACATCGAGGCCTGGCGCGACCGGACTTCTTGCGTTCAGGCGGACCAGCCGGCGAACCAATTGTCGTTACCACTCCCGGCGTAATACCGGCAGTCACCCCCGGCACCGCTGCCCACTGAAAAATCGTCTTTGGGCGGTGTAATAAACAAGCTGGCGCGGAACTTGTCAGGTGTTTAAATTCAAAATCCGGTCAGCTACAGTAGATCGGGGCACACTGCAGCGCGTAATGAAACTGGGTAGGCCTCCTTGGATTCCCCGAGCTCTTCACGTGCACGGTTGGTTAACCACCAGATCGACGCTTTTCGAATGGTGAGGCTTTGTTCTTCGCCAAACAGAAGGAAGGATGCAAGCCTGCCGAGCGCGGGTTGGTGCCCGACAATCACGACCGGATGCCGATTGTCAGGCCAGCCAGTGGCAATCAACAATTGTGTCGGCGATCCCTCAGATCCAAGCGCAGGGTTGATTGATAACTTGCGTCCGTATTTACTGGCCAGCGCCTCGGCAGTCTCAACGGCACGAATTGCCGGACTAGAAACGACGCGCGCACTATCAGGTAAATGCCGATCGAGCCAAGCCGCCATTTGGGCGGCCTGTTTGCGGCCTTTGCCGGTAAGTTTGCGCGCATGGTCATCGTCTTCAGATGAAACAGCGTCCGCATGCCGCCACAAAATGAGATCCATGGGCAATTGTTGCCAATTGGCATGAAGATTTAATGACAGTCGAAACCTGTGCCTCAGGGCTGCAAGGCAATGAATCGAGCTCTACCCCAACGAACCGCCATTTCAAAATTCAGGAATTCTATCTTTTTCTTTTAAATCAAGGCGTTAACTATCGATCGCGTTGTCATGTCGCTGTCATATTCGGCTTGTAAAGTTGTTGCCATTCAGGGACGCCAAATACAAAAAGCGAATTACTTTTCACCAACGGAGAATCAACAATGAAACTCAATAAATACATGGCAGGATTTGTTGCCACTGCCGGCATGTTGCTGGCGACAGCAGCCTCTGCAATAGACATTACCGGCGCTGGCGCAACGTTCCCGTTCCCAATCTATGCGAAATGGGCGGAAGACTACAAAAAAGTCACTAACTTCAACATGAATTACCAGTCAATCGGCTCCGGCGCAGGAATCCGCCAGATCCAAGCGAAAACGGTTGATTTTGGTGCATCCGATATGCCGCTCAAGAAAGAGCAACTCGATAAAGACGGACTTATCCAGTTCCCTGCCATCATTGGCGGCGTTGTTCCTGTCATCAACCTCGAAGGCATTGGCCCGGGTCAAATGCGCTTCACAGGCCCGGTGCTTGCTGATATTTATCTCGGCAAAATCAAGAGCTGGAACGACCCTGCCCTCGTTGTATTGAACCCAACGTTGAAGCTGCCAGCTGATCCAATCACCGTCGTGCGTCGTTCTGATGGTTCCGGCACGACCTTCTTGTGGGTGGATTACCTGGCCAAGGTCAGCCCGGAATGGAAGACTAAAGTTGGTGTCGGCACGGCGGTGTCGTGGCCTGAAGGGGTCGGCGGCAAGGGCAACGAAGGTGTGTCAGCTTACGTTCAGCGCATTAAGGGCTCAATTGGCTACGTAGAATATGCGTACGCCAAGAAAAACAAGATGTCGCACGGCGCAGTACGCAACAAGGACGGCAACTTCGTGCAACCTGACGACAAAACGTTCCAAGCGGCGGCCGCCGGTGCTGATTGGGCAAAAGCACCCGGTATGGAAATCGTGTTGACTGATCAGTCCGGCAAGGATTCCTACCCAATCACCGGCGCATCGTTCATCTTGATGTACAAAGCGCAGGTCAATGCCGACAAAGGTTTGGCGGTCATGAAGTTTTTTGACTGGGCGTTCAAGAACGGCGACAAAGCTGCACTCGAACTTGAATATGTTCCGATGCCGACTGCAGTTACTGGTTTTATCGGCACCGTGTGGCGCACCGAAGTCAAGGGTCCAAACGGCCAGGCACTTTGGAAGTAACAAGCAATAGTGTGCAACTGGGCTGCTGCGGGTCGTACTCGCGCAGCCCATTTTGTGTTGACGACGCTTAACGATGTTTTGGTTAGAATAAGGTTCTGTCATGAGTCTGACTGAGGCTGGCTCAATCGCCGGCAACACACGCAAAGAGACCTACGTGTCGACTGAAGAACAACAACGTCAAATCGCATCGCGTCTTATCAGGCAGCGAATCCAAGACGCCGCGTTTCGCAAGACCACGCTGAGCTTTGCGCTGTTCGTGCTGCTGTTGCTCGGCGCCATCATGGCGTCTCTTATTTGGGGGTCGCTTCCAATATTCGAAAAGTTCGGATTTGGCTTTCTAACCAGCAGCGAGTGGAATCCAGTCACCAACCAATTCGGTGCCGCGAACGCCATTTACGGCACCTTGGTTACTTCGTTCATCGCATTGGCAATCGCATTCCCGGTCAGCATCGGAATCGCGATCTTTCTCACAGAGCTTTGTCCGGTATGGCTCAAGCGCCCGCTTGGAACGGCGGTTGAACTACTCGCCGCTATTCCCTCGATCATCTATGGAATGTGGGGTTTATTCGTGTTTGCGCCGCTGTTCGCGGAGTATGTCCAGCCGTTCTTGACCAAATATGCGGGCGGTATTCCGTTGATTGGCCAGCTATTCCAAGGTGCGCCAATGGGCATCGGCATGTTGGCTGCCGGCATCATCCTCGCAGTGATGGTGATTCCATTCATCGCCTCGGTCATACGTGATGTTTTTGAAATTGTCCCGCCCGTGCTCAAAGAGTCTGCCTACGGACTTGGCGCGACAACGTGGGAAGTGGTGAGAAACATTGTTTTACCTTACACCAAAGCCGGGGTAGTCGGCGGCACCATGTTGGGACTTGGTCGCGCGCTTGGCGAAACCATGGCCGTAACGTTTGTGATCGGCAACACTCCAAAAATCGCCGCCTCGTTATTTGAGCCCGGCGCGTCGATTGCATCAACCATCGCAAATGAATTTGCTGAGGCAGGGGACGGCGGCCACATCTCGGCGTTGATCGCCATTGGGTTGGTGTTGTTCTTTATTACTTTCGTTGTACTGGCGCTGGCAAAATTGCTCCTGCTGCAGCTTTCAAAGGGAGAGGGGGCACGCACATGAACAGCACGACAATCTCAACGGACGCGCCGGTTTCCAGCCTTTACAAAAGGCGCCTCTTTGTCAATCGGCTCGCCCTTATCCTTTCTTTGGCAGCGATGGCGAGCGGCATGATTTTCTTGCTTTGGATTCTCATCGTTCTCGTGATGAAGGGTATTGGCGGATTAAATCTTGCTGTCTTCACGCAGATGACCCCCTCGCCAGGAAGTCCGGGGGGCCTGCTCAACGCAATTTTCGGCACCGTTGTCATGGTGGGGCTCGGCACCTTGATTGCCACACCGATTGGTATTCTTGCGGGCGTTTACCTCGCCGAGTTTGGCAAAACAGGTTGGGTGGCGCCCACAACCCGATTCGTCAACGACATTTTACTGTCGGCACCCTCGATTATCATCGGTTTGTTTGTTTACACAGTCTACGTCGCGAATGTAAAACACTTTTCAGCATACGCCGGCGCCATCGCGCTTGCGATCATTGCCATCCCGGTCATTGTGCGCACAACAGAAACGATGCTCACGCTGGTGCCAACCAGCCTGAGAGAGGCAGCTGCGGCGCTGGGCGCCCCCGAATGGAAAGTTGTCACACTTGTTGCGCTACGCGCCGTCCGCAGTGGCGTCATCACCGGCATTTTGCTGGCGGTTGCGCGTATCAGCGGCGAAACCGCCCCGCTGCTATTCACCTCACTCAATAACCAATTCTGGTCAAGCAACCTGAATGCGCCGATGGCGAATCTGCCTGTGGTTATTTTCCAGTTCGCAATGAGCC
Organism: Burkholderiales bacterium; assembly: GCA_031431435.1. Lineage (GTDB taxonomy): Bacteria > Pseudomonadota > Gammaproteobacteria > Burkholderiales > Usitatibacteraceae > UKL13-2. The sequence continues at coordinate 102,194 of JANPDI010000269.1, read as the reverse complement.
CATTTGAAAACTGGGTGTCACTTGCGTGGGCGGGGGCAATGTTGATCACGTTTACGGTGCTCGCCATCAATATCATTACGCGCGTGGCATTCCGCCAGCGCACCAACTAATATCGAGACGAATATGAACGCCGTCCTGCAAACGCCTGAAGTCATTGAGACCGCTGTGCCGAAGATTTCGATCAAGAATCTGAATTTCTTCTATGGTGGGTTTCAGGGATTAAAAAATATCAATCTCGATGTTCTGGAGCGCCGTATTACCGCCTTTATCGGTCCGTCCGGTTGCGGCAAGTCAACGTTGCTGCGAACACTGAATCGCATGTATGACCTCTACCCCGGGCAGCGTGCCGAGGGCGAAATATTGATGAACGGCAAAAACGTTCTGGATAAATCACAGGACGTTAATTTGCTGCGCGCGAAGGTCGGCATGGTGTTTCAAAAACCGACGCCATTCCCGATGTCCATCTACGAAAACATTTCATTCGGCGTGAAGCTTTATGAATCGCTTTCAAAAGCCGAGATGGACGAGCGGGTTGAATGGGCGTTAAACAAAGCGGCGATCTGGGGAGAGGTCAAAGACATACTCAACCAAAGCGGCCTCTCACTTTCAGGCGGCCAACAGCAGCGCCTTTGTATCGCTCGCGCCGTATCAGTCAAGCCGGAAGTGGTATTGCTCGACGAGCCCACCTCTGCGCTCGACCCGATCTCGACGGCAAAAATTGAAGAATTGTTACACGAGCTCAAGAACGACTACACCATCGCCATCGTCACCCACAATATGCAGCAGGCTGCGCGCGTGTCCGATTACACCGCCTATATGTATCTGGGCGATTTGGTGGAATATGGCGTGACGGATGAATTATTTATCAAGCCAAAGAAAAAAGAAACCGAAGACTACATTACCGGTCGTTTTGGCTAAACATCGGATTCCAAGTGGATTCGAAAAGCGCCGGTTACAGCCGGCGCTTTTTTTTGCCTGTCAAAAAATTGTCATGTCATTGGGATTGAAAAATATCCTTGAGATTCCCCATTTGGGGTCGACATTATGCATACCAGTACCAATGACGAATCAATCAAGGAACCAATCGACATGCTTACACTCGTGCGTCCTGATGTGTACAAACTTGAGCAAGCAATTCTCGAACGTAACTTGCGGACATTGTTCCAGCCGGTTGTGTCACTAAGCACCAAATCGATAATCGGCTATGAGGGGCTTACGCGTGGCGAGGAAGGCACACCGCTTGAATCGCCGCTCGCCCTTTTCGAAGCCGCAGAACAAAACCAGCTTTCCGCGCAACTCGATCGAAACTGCCAGCGACGGGCAATATCGCTGTTTTCAAAACGCAGACTGGGCGGCAAACTTTTCTTGAATGTGTTGGCATCGTCGATCGTCGATGGCGACCCGACGGTGAATGCAATCACGACGTTCTTCGAGCGGATGAATCTTAAGCCTGACCAAGTGGTATTGGAGATCACCGAGTCACAACCAATTGTCAATTTTGCGCGAATCAAGCTTCATCTTGAGACGCTGCGCTCGATTGGATTTCAAATTGCGATTGACGACCTAGGCGAGGCATATGCAAGCCTGAAACTATGGCTCGAATTGCGGCCGGACTATGTCAAGATCGACAAGGCATTTATCAGCAAACTGCAGGAGGACAGCTACAAGCTGCAGTTCGTGCGTGCCATACAACAAATTGGCGAATTTACCAACACATTGGTTATTGCCGAGGGAGTGGAAACGGAAGCCGAACTGCTCGCAATTCGTGATCTGGGAATCGAATATGCCCAAGGATATTTTTTAGGGCGACCCGCGGAGATTCCTGCGGAGGCAATCCTCCCGAATGCGTCGGCAGTGATGTCGTCCCGCCGAATCGCGGTACTGAATAACACGCCAGCAAGTCCAACTTTCAGCTCCCGGATCGGCAAGCTTGCTACGCCACTTGCGCCAGCATCCGTCATCACAACCAATGAAGAGTTGATGCGTCGATTCAGCGCCGACCCCAACCTTGTCGCAATACCAGTTGTCGTCGATGGCATACCGGTTGGGATGGTGAGGCGGTCTCGTTTTGTGCAGGAATTTGCGCGCCCATTCCGGCATGAGCTCTACGATAAGCGCCCATGCGCGCTATTCATGGACAATGATCCCCTCATTGTCGAGGCATCGACGACTGTCCCCGCACTTAGCGAGCTGCTGACGGATTCCGACCGTCGGCATCTTTCGTCTGGATTCATCATTACGGAGCAACAACGCTATTTGGGTGTCGGCAGCGGTCAGGCATTGGTGCGCGAACTAACGGAAATGCAAATCAACACCGCCCGCTATGCCAATCCACTAACGCTGCTGCCTGGCAACGTTCCGATCGATGAACATGTGGAACGGTTGCTCGGCGCGAGGATTAGTTTTGTCGCTGCGTACGTTGATATCGATCATTTCAAACCCTTTAATGATCTTTACGGATACCGGCAGGGCGACGAAATGATTCGAGGTCTCGCCGCGGCACTTGCCAATGCCGCCGATCCGACAATCGACTTTGTTGGTCACGTCGGCGGCGATGACTTTATCGTCCATCTCCAATCTGGTGACTGGGAAGCTCGCTTGCGGCGTGTCATTTTGGCATTCGAGCATATTTGTCGGTCTTTGCTTAATGCCGATGATCTTATACGAGGTACTTACATTGCAGACAACCGAAGCGGCGAGAAACAGGCGCTTCCTACGCCAACAATTTCGATAGGCGCGGTCCGGGTCGCACACGGGTTGTATGGATCTGCGTACGACGTTGCAAATGCGCTCACCGATGCCAAACGCGAGGCAAAAAAAATCAGCGGCTGTTCGCTGTTTATAGAGCGTCGTCAGCGCGCACCAGATTGAATGGCATCGCCACAGAGGCACTTTCCACAACTGTCACGCCGGGAACGCCCTTCACCGGTGACTCAGGCGAGCTTGAGCGCCTTCTGAATATCTTCCCGGGAAACGTATTTAGACTTTGGGGGCAGAGCGGTAGTTGTTTGTACCCATCGAGCACAACCTGTTGATATCCACGCCAAACAAGAATTACCTTATTTTTAAAAGGGTTAATCGATAGGCTGCCCAAATTAAAACTGCAACATTTTAGTCATGGCAATGTAACGACTCGGCCCTAGATTGTGGAGCTTACGTTTTATTCCACAACAGAGGATCGCGCTATGTCGTATGACAAAACAGCAGAAGATATTGTCACAAACCTTTCAAACAATCCACACTTCGACGACATCGTCGAGCAATCGCTGGCCAACCCGAATCGCCGCCGTTTGATGGCCTCTGGCGCGGGTGCGGCTGCACTTTCATTTATGTCACTCACCGGTTGCGGTGATAGCGACTCCAATGAAGCACCTGCGGTAACGCCACCGCCATCAGCCCCGCCACCGGTCAAAGTGTCGGCACTTGGTTTCCCGGCGATCGCAAAATCCCTCGCCGACGTTGTTGTCGTACCGCCAGGGTATCAGGCTTCTGTGTTGTTTCGGCTAGGCGATCCGCTGAATGCAGCGACCTCCGACTACCGCAATGACGGCACCGAATCCGGCGCCTCATTTGAGTTCCGTGCAGGCGATCATCACGATGGTATGGACTACTATGGCCTTAGCGCCACCGGCACACGCGACGTGAACGCTTCTGGCCGCGGGCTGATGTGTATTAATCACGAGGCGCTGACTCCGGCATTTCTTCATACCAATGGCGTCACTACCGTGAGCGGCGTGCGCACCGTACCTGACGAATGTATCAAGGAAATGAATGCGATGGGCGTATCCATCATCGAAGTCTCGAAGGCCGCCAATGGCTCCTGGAGCTACGTTCGCAACTCGAGCTTTAATCGCCGCGTTACGACGATTACGGATACCATTTTGTCGGGTCCTGCAGCGGGAAGCAGCTTCATGATCACAAAACATTCCACCAACGGCACCCGTACCCGTGGTACCGCCAACAACTGCGCACACGGCACCACGCCGTGGGGAACCTACCTCGCTTGTGAAGAAAACTGGGCTGGCTATTTCCGCCGCGTAACCGCAGTGGACAACCCAAAACGTACCGCAAAAGAGCTAACCTCCTTCGCCCGCTACGGCGTTCAAGGCAACGGCCGCGAACTTTGGGCTACCGCAACCGCAGCCGATCCTAATGACACGGTTTTCTCGCGTTGGAACGCAGAACGCCTCGGCACCTCTGCTGACGGCAGTGATGACTTCCGTAACGCGCCGAATACGTTTGGCTGGAACGTGGAAATCGATCCATACAGCCCAACATCAACACCTAAGAAGCGCACTGCGATGGGTCGCTTTGCCCACGAAGGTGCGTGGGTTGGGAAAGTGACGGCTGGACAGCCATTGGTTTGGTACATGGGCTGCGACTCACGCGGTGAGTACATCTATAAATACGTATCAAACGCCAACTGGGATCCCGCTGATGCAACACGTGGTCTTGCCGCTGGCGACAAATACCTGGACAACGGCAAGCTCTACGTTGCGCGCTTCAACGCCGATGGCACGGGCGCGTGGCTGGAACTGACGTTTGGTGTGGGCAATATCGTCAGCACCAACACCACATACCCATTTGCAAACCAGGCCGACGTGCTGATCAATGCCCGCCTGGCGGCGGATGCCGCTGGCGCAACCAAGATGGATCGCCCTGAGTGGGGTGCAGTGGATCCATTCAATGGCAACGTCTACATGACGCTGACAAACAACAACAGTACGTTACGTAGTGTGGCCTTGACAGACGCCGCCAACCCACGCTCCTACACCAGCTCAACAATTACCGGCACCGTGCAGCGCGGCAACCCCAATGGTCACATTATCCGTTGGGCAGAAGTGCAAGGAAACAATGCTGCAGTCGCGTTCGGCTGGGACATCTATTTGTTCGGCGCTCGGGCGGATGCCAATCCGCTTACAACCAACCTTTCCAAACTTACTGCGGCCAACGATATGTCCAGCCCGGACGGACTATGGTTTGGTGGTAATGGCATTCTGTGGATTCAAACCGATGACGGCGCATACACCGACGTCACAAACTGCATGATGCTTGCGGCCATTCCTGGGCGCATGGGTGACGGTGGCGCCGTTACCGTCCCAAACACCGACGGCACCAACACAAAGTCGGTGACCACCTACATCGGCGCGGCATCAGCAACGACCGAGACGAACCTGCGTCGCTTTTTGGTCGGGCCAAAAGACTGCGAAATCACAGGCGTTACGCAAACACCTGACTACCGCACCATGTTTGTCAACATCCAGCATCCTGGTGAGGACACCGCTGCAGCGGATTTCGCTGCCGGCAGATTTACCAGCAACTGGCCACAAGGCGGCACCTCACGGCCACGGAGTGCCACCATTGTCATCACCCGCACGGATGGTGGTGTGATCGGCGTGTAGTCAGTCATCGCGAAGTAGCGCCAGAGAAACAGAAAAGCCGCACCTTCCCTTCGGGTGCGGCTTTTCTGTTGCCGTTTGTCGACGGCCACCTACCCTCGTTGCCGCCCCTCTTCTGCGGCCCGTTACCGGCACCAGGCAGCCCGCGTGCTAAAAGGCGCGCCGTGCCATATTCTTTGACTGCACCAAGTTGCTAAAGACGCCTGTATCAAATCGATAAGTAAACCGGAAGTCGCCAGCGATCTCGGCATTAAACAATGCACTGCCGACTGGCACCACGATCAATCTTTTGGGGTCATAAAGCTGTCCCAGCCACGGCCCGGCTTGCGCGCGGAACATCGTTGCAGAATACTGGTTGCCGAGCCAAACGCCGCTGGGCAGCACATACCACGTCGGGCTGCCATCCAGCGCAAACGTAAACCATATGCCAAAAAAACTTGCCCGCTGTGGTGCGATCGAAACCGACCAGCCGTCTTCAGCGCTCCCGCCCCACCACAATCCGCCAACCTGCGCCGGCGCAGGCGCCCGATTATCCCGGCAGTATTGGCATGAGGCGCGCCACCGCACCTCAAGCCAGAATGGCGCATCCGCGCTGGTCACACCAGCCACCTGCCTGATGATCGATTTTGTGGCGCTGATGCCGTTGATCTGATAACTGAGCTCGGCACGGTCGGCATCAATCAATCGCAACGTCATCTCGCCAACCGCTGTGCCAAGTTGTAATTGTGTCGCGTCATATCGGTCCAGCGAGGCGCTACGCGGCCGAAACAGCGGGCCGCGATAAACCGCATAGCCGTCACTCCACTGCCCACCCGGCATCACGTACCATGTTGGCTGACCTTGATCATCAAACGCATAAAGTTTGTTGAACTGCTGTCCGGATTCAGCGCGCTGGTTTATTGCGATGCCCCAACCGTTCTCAGAAGGTCCCACCCACCACATACCGCTGTAGTCGCGCAGGGGGCCGTTGCGTTCGAATTTCGCCGTTACCGTTTGCGCTTGAGACGAAGACAGGCGGCATTCGCCGGTGCCAGCACAGCCCTCGGACCACCCCACAAATGTTGATCCAATCCTTGGCACAGCCTGCAACACCACCGAGGTATTGGGGGCGAAGTTCCACGCACACAGCGCACCGCAATTAATTCCAGCGGGTGACGATACCACCGCGCCGCTTCCGCCGCCTTGAATGCCGACAGCTGTCACGGTCTGATTAAGCCGCGTATCCCCCAGGTAGGCCGCAATATTGAGGATATCGTCGGCGCTAATCAGCGACACGAGAAAACCCATGCCGCTCACGATGTTTAACGCTGAGACCAACGTATCGGGGTTATTCGCGGCGGCCATTGCACGTTTGTCCGGCGGAACGCCGTGGCAGCCGGAACACATCTCTAGGAAACGCACCCGTCCGCTCAACGAATCGCCGGCGGCACCAGCGCTGGTACTCAAAAGAGCGCAAAACATATAAAAGCCTAGTGCAACAAGAACGGTGCGCATGAGTGCCGGCAGCTTAACGAAACGCTCTATGATCAACAGTCGTCATGACAACTAGGTTACAGCCGCTGCGAAAACGAGCGATAACTAACAGAAGCGCCATTCGGCGGGCGGTTTCAGCCATTTCATCCCGAAGAAACCCGCCGAATGGCGCTTACACCCTTTCGCCAAGCCCCTCCCGAAGGCAGGCCCTCCCGCAAGTAGACCCAGACAGTAGCGGCACTACAAACCCCGCTGGTTTACCCGGCGTGCGAGCTCTGCCGCGCTTTCCTGACGTTCGCTATATCGCTCTAGCAAATAGGGCGCAACATCGCGAGTCAGTAGCGTGTACTTCACCAACTCTTCCATCACATCCACCACGCGGTCGAAGTACGCTGAGGGTTTCATGCGACCGGCATCGTCAAATTCAAGGAACGCTTTTGCGACGGAGGATTGGTTGGGAATGGTCAGCATACGCATCCACCGACCGAGCACACGCATTTGATTCACAGCGTTAAAGGACTGTGAGCCACCGCAGACTTGCATCACGGCCAAGGTTTTGCCCTGCGTTGGGCGGACAGCCCCGATGGACAATGGTATCCAGTCAATTTGCGCCTTCATGATGGCGCTCATCGCCCCGTGCCGTTCGGGAGAACTCCAAACCATTCCCTCACACCACTGCGTTAACTCCCGCAATTCTTGCACCCTAGGATGGGTCTCGGGCGCATCGTCCGGTAACGGCAATCCACTGGGATGAAACCACCTGACCTCAGCGCCCAGTGCCACTAAAAGCCGCGCGGCTTCTTCCAACACCAAACGACTGTACGATCGCTCCCGAACCGACCCATACAACAACAAAATTCGCGGCGGATGTGCCGAACGTGGCCCCATGAACTGCGCCTCCTTCGATGGCACGCGAAAATTCTCACCGCTAACCTGCGGCAGATCCGTGAGTTGGTCAGACACGTTGCCCCCGCGCGTCGACCACTACCTCACCGTCTTCCTTTGCAAACGGCCCCTGTTGCGGCTGTGGCAGCACATCCAGCACCAACTCAGAGGGGCGGCACAGCCGCGTCCCCAGTGGCGTGACCACAAACGGGCGGTTAATCAAGATCGGCTCACGCAGCATCACGTCAATCAATTCGTCGTCCCGCCACTTTTCATCATCCAGACCCAGGGAACCATAAGGCGTACCTTTTCGGCGCAGCACTTGTCGCACCGTCAGCCCGGCGTCCTGAATGAGCTGCTCTAACCGAGCACGGTCCAGCGGGGTTTCGAGATACCGGACAATGCCGGGATCGATGCCCGCGTTGCGGATCATTGCCAGGGTGTTGCGCGATGTCGCGCAATTCGGGTTATGGTAAATCGTCACGTTATTCATGTTGCTGCTCATGTTGCTCATCTGACCTTTCCGGTTGTTACACTGAATTGGTTCAACCCCATCTAAGCTGTCTCATCCAAGTTGCAGCCTGACGGCAAGCGCGGCAAGTGTGATGAGCAACACCGGCACTGTCAACACGATGCCGACGCTGAAGTAATAGCGCCATGTGATGGCCATACCCTTCCGCTCGAGCACGTGTAACCAAAGAAGTGTTGCCAGTGAACCAATGGGCGTGATTTTTGGCCCAAGATCGCTGCCGATGACGTTGGCATAAATCATCGCGTCACGCACTGGGCCAGTCACATTCGCCGCCTCAATCGATAACGCACCGATGAGCACGGTCGGCATGTTGTTCATCACTGAAGACAACAACGCCGTCAGCACCCCTGTGCCCATCGCAGCACCCCAGATCCCGCCCTCGGCGAACCATTCGAGCAGGCGCGCAATATGTTCGGTCAGTCCTTGGTTGCGCAACCCGTACACCACCAAATACATGCCCAGCGAAAACACAACGATCTGCCAAGGCGCGTCGCGTATCACCTTGCGCGTACTGATTACCCTGCCGCGCGCCGCAACCAGCAGCAGTAATACCGCACCGATACCGGCAACCACGCTCACGGGCACACCGATCGGTTCCAGCGCAAAAAAGCCGAGAAGCAGAAACACCAGCACCAACCAGCCAAAACGAAAGGTGGTCCGGTCACGGATCGCGTCTGACGGCGAACGAAGCAGTCCGGTGTCATAACGCAGCGGGATTGACCGCCTGAAAAAAAGCAACAACACGCCAATCGCCGCGGCAACCGCCACAAAATTCACCGGCACCATGATCGCGGCGTAGTCATTAAAGCCAATCTTAAAAAAGTCCGCCGATACGATGTTGACAAGATTAGAAACCACCAGCGGAAGGCTGGCGACATCCGCGATAAAACCTGCACACATCACAAACGCCAGCGTTGCCGCGGGATTAAATCCCAGCGCCATCAGCATCGCCATGACAATCGGGGTGAGGATGAGCGCTGCGCCATCATTGGCAAACAGCGCCGCCACTGCGGCACCCAGCAGCGCAACAAACACAAACAACCGCCGCCCGCTACCGCCGCCCCACCGCCCCACATGAAGCGCCGCCCACTCAAAGAATCCTGCCTCGTCCAGCAAAAGACTAATGATGATAATGGCGATAACCGCAGCAGTCGCGTTCCAGACAATGTGCCAGACGGCCAATACATCCCCCGGCTGAACGACGCCGAGCAACAGCGCCGCCACCGCGCCAACCGTTGCACTCCAACCAATACCAAGGCCACGTGGCTGCCAAATCACCAGCACGATTGTGACAATAAAAATCAGCAGGGCAGTAATCAAGTCATCTCTTTCTTACGCCGGTGCACACTCAAAGAAATTTCGAAGTGCACTTTTGTCATTATTGATTGATGCTCGTTCGAATCCGCGCAAACTCGCAACTTTGATCCGAAGCTATTGACAACAAACTTCAATTCTATAATATTGGAAATATGAAATCAAAACTCATCGTCAATCAGCTCGGCGCGCTTGCGCAGGAAAAGCGGCTCGCCATCTTTCGACTGCTCGTTGAAGCGGGTACGGACGGCATGGCTGCGGGAGAAATCGCCGAGTCACTGTCGATCCCCAATGCCACCCTTTCCTTCCATCTAAAGGAACTCAGCAATGCGGCGTTGGTGGTAGCCCGCCCCGCAAGTCGGCACATCTATTACGCAGCCAACTATGAAGCAATGAATACGCTGGTTGGCTTTCTGACCGAAAACTGTTGCGGTGATGCTTCACAATGCGCTCCGCAATGCCGCCCTACAGGCAGCAAAAAGAAACTGGCTGCATGACCGTCAACAAGACGCGAACCCAAGATATTCGATCTCCCTTCTAAATTTGCCAAGGAGTAACCATGTCGGACAAACCTCTCAATGTGCTTTTCCTGTGTACGGGCAATTCCGCCCGCAGCATCATTGCGGAATCTATCTTGAATAGTCTCGCCTTTAGTAGCGGCAGATTCAAAGCTTTTTCCGCAGGTTCCTTTCCCAAAGGTGCGGTCCATCCCTTAGCGCTAAAAATACTGCGTGACGTCAAGCTTCCAACAGAGGATTTGCGCAGCAAATCATGGGACGAGTTTGCAGTGTCGGGCGCGCCGCAAATGGACTTTGTTTTCACGGTATGTGATAACGCCGCGCGCGAGGTGTGCCCGGTCTGGCCGGGCCAGCCGATGTCAGCCCACTGGGGTATCGAGGATCCCGCCGCATTTGTCGGTAGTGAACAAGAAATGCTCGATGAGTTCAAGATGACGATGAATCAATTGCGCAATCGCATCAGCATCTTTACCAGCCTGCCGTTTGAGAAACTCGACAAGCTAAGCCTGCAAAAGAAACTCGACGAAATTGGCAAGGTCGAAGCAGTAAGCGCCTAACGCTCGCGCCAATCAGCTTGTGACACCGCCGGCAGGTGCTGCTTTTGTAGGAAGCCAGAGTGTAATCAACCAGCACATCACAAGCATTACGGCGGAGCCGACCAGCGCATAAAACAGTCCGCCCCACTGGTACAACAAGCCGGACAACAAGGTGCCAATGAAGCGTCCTAAAGCATTGGCCGCGTAGTAAAACCCGACATCTTCAGCCGCCTTTTCCGAGCCTGCGTAAGCCAGGATCAGGTACGAATGCACCGACGAGTTGACCGCGAACGCCACGCCGAACAAGCCGAGTCCCGCCACGACGATCCATTCGAGATTGGGCGGGTTCTGCATCACCACCACCGCCAGCAAGATTGGCACCAGTGCCAGCGCAGCAGACCAGCCGCGCGCGGCAGGCACCTCATGAGACAACCCGTCGTCGCTGCGCTTTACCACCATAGGCGCGCCGGCCTGAACCAAACCGTAGCCGATGGTCCACAACGCCAGAAATCCGCCAACCATGGTGAACGTCCAACCGGACGCATATAAGAAGACAGGCACACCGACAACAAACCAAACGTCGCGCGCACCGAACAACGCAACACGCGCGGCCGCGAGCAAGTTAATCCCGCGGTTTTTGGCGAACAGCTCCTTGGCAGATTTTGACGCTTTACTTTTGCCCATCATCGGCGGCACAAACATCACCACGCCCGCCAGCACCAACGCCAGCAGCCCGGCCATCAGCCAAAGGGCCCCGGCAAAACCAAGCTGGTCCAGCAGCAGCCCGCCGAGGAAAAAGCCGACGCCCTTCATCGCATTTTTGCTGCCGGTAAACCAGGCCACCCATTTAAATAGCTGTCCCTTGGCTTCGCCCGCAGTAATTTTGATTGCCGACTTGCTGGCCGTTTTGGTGAGATCTTTTGCCACTCCACAAATACCCTGCGCCATCACCACCCACGCCACTGACATCGCCGCACCCCATGTCGGCGATAACGCAGACAGCACTAGAAAGCCCACGATCTGTGTCGTCAAACCAATCGTTAACATCCTCGCGATGCCGTAACGGGTGGCGAGCCATCCACCGATGAGGTTCGCCAGAATGCCGGCGGCCTCGTAAAGCAGAAACAAAAAGGCGAGCGTGAAGGGCGAATAACCGAGGCGGTAGAAATGTAACAACACCAGCATGCGCAGCGCGCCATCAGTGAGAGTGAATCCCCAATAGGCGGCCGTCACAATAGCGTAGTTGCGCGCCGCACTGGCCGCGGGGGAGGCACTTTTGTCGCCGCCCGCGTGATTGTCAGACATTATCTATAAACCTTGCGTGTTCATGATGGTGGCAAGATCCACCATACGACAGGCGTATCCCATTTCATTGTCGTACCATGCGTACACCTTCAACATCGTGCCATCGGTCACCATCGTCGATAACGCGTCAATCACCGCGCTTCTGGTGTCACGCGCATAGTCCGCACTAACCAACGGACGCTCCTCGTAACCGAGGATTCCGGCGAGTGCACCGCTTGCTGCTTCAGCAAACAAATTGTTGACCTCCTCCGCCGACGTTGCTCTTTGCAGCTCAAATACACAATCCGTCAGCGAGGCATTGAGTACCGGCGCACGCACGGCATGGCCGTTCAGCTTGCCCTTTAGCTCCGGATAAATCAGCGCAATTGCCGTGGCGCTGCCGGTGGTGGTAGGTGCCAGGCTCAACATTGCGCTCCGCGCACGGCGCAGGTCTTTATGTGGCGCATCAACCACCAAATTGGTATTGGTCGGGTCGTGGATGGTCGTAATCTGCCCATGACGGATGCCGAGGTTTTCATGGACAACTTTGACGACCGGCGCGAGGCAATTGGTCGTACAGGAAGCGGCGGTGACGATACGATTAACCGCCGGGTTGTATCGGTCATGGTTAATGCCAACAACGATGTTCAAGATATTGCCGACCTTCACCGGCGCGGCCACAATGACCCGCTTGGCTCCGCGATCGAGGTGGCCCTGCAACGTCTCGGGTGTCAAAAACTTACCGGTACACTCCAGCACCAGGTCAACACCAAGGTCGCCCCAAGGGATATCCGCTGCCGTGGCATGCGAGGAGAACGAGAGAACGCGGTCATCAATAACGATTGTGTTGTCACCCTCTGCCCGAATCGACGTTTTCCATCTACCCTGCACACTATCGAAGGTCAGCAGGTGCGCCGTTGCAGCGGCGCCACCCTTCAGTTCGTTCAGATGCACGACGTCCAATCGATTGTCCGCGCGCGGGTCGTCGTCGGGGCGGTCAGCTGCACCGAACGCCGCGCGCAACGCCAATCGGCCAATACGTCCCATCCCGTTGATGCCAACTCTCATTGTATCTAAGCCTCTATTGTTGATTTTGATGAATTCGCCGTCACGGATCCTGTCGTGAAAGGGCGCAGCTGTTTTTGGCTAAACAGCTGCCGCCGGTTGACTGCAAACCCATGACGAATATTACTATGCTTCCAGTATTATGGAAGCAATTATGGCGAGGCGGATGTGTCTATAAAGCTAAGGCGCGCCAACGCCATTGCGGCGAGAATCCGAAAATCCACAAACTGACACAAGAACGGGCGCTTCTGGGCATTTTTGCTCCGAAATTCCCGTGGATACTAGCTTCTTACCTGATTGCTTCGCTTTCGACTGCGTCAGCAGTCGCGCGCGCACGTGACTCCAACTGCGTGCGCTGCTCGCCTTCGACCATCACACGGATCACGGGCTCAGTGCCAGAGGCGCCTAGCAACACGCGTCCGGTGCCCGCCAACGCGGTCTCGGCTTGCTTTAACGCCGCGGTAACTGCGGCCGATACGGCGAAATGAAATTTGCCCTCAGTGCGAATATTGATGAGCACCTGCGGGTACATCACCAGATCGGCAACGTAATCAGTCAGCGACGCGCGCGCGCCGGTACTCAATAGCGCGCAAGCCAAAAGCAACCCAATCGCCGTAAACAGCCTACCCATACGCACACACCATTGAAGTTAACCCTCCAACATAACCGACGGTCATGACGAAAGAGTGACAAACACAAATCCTCCAAAAATCTTGTCGCGACCATGAATCTGTCACATCTGTGCGTTGTAGTGCGGTTGAGATTCGTTATCGATCACACAACGTCAGGGAGACACAACATGTCACAAGAGTTCGATGGTAGCCGCCGCAAATTTATCGTTGCCACAGGAGCCGCCGCCGCGGTTGCCACCGGCACGTTAGCCGGGTGTTCCGATAGCAGCTCTGGCAGCAGCGCGCCGGTACCAAAATTCACGTACGGCGTTGCAAGTGGCGACCCACTTGCCGACAGGGTCATTCTGTGGACCTACGCCAAGGCTGACGGCAGTAATGTAACCATTCCCCTCTCCTGGCAGGTCGCAACGGACGCAGCGTTTACCAATATTGTTTCAAGCGGGCGGGTTGATGCCCTTGAGGCAAACGGGTTTACCGCCAAGGTTGACGCCACCGGTCTAAACGTTGGGACAGATTATTTTTATCGTTTCATCGGCGACCAAAACACGTTCTCACCGGTCGGCGTGACACGCACCTTGCCCAGTTCATCAGCAGCGACAGTCAAGTTTGTGGTGTTTTCTTGCTCGCACTACGCAGAAGGATTCTTCAACGCGTATGACGCTGTATCCAGGTCGGATGCACAGTTCGCACTTCATTTGGGGGACTACATCTACGAGTACGGCGCCGGCCCAACGCAGTATGGCAACGCCGACGCAGTACGTCTGAACCGTGTGCCAGTGCCAGCCACCGATATTGTCTCGCTGGCCGACTACCGTGCGCGCTATGCACAATACCGCTCTGACGCCAATCTGCAAGCGGTGCACGCAAGAATGCCGTTTATTACGGTATGGGACGACCACGAGTTCACCAACAACGCTTATGTTCAAGGCGCGCAGAATCATAATCCGGCAACCCAGGGCGATTGGAATACCCGCAAGGCAAACGCGTCGAAGGCATACCATGAGTGGCTGCCGATCCGCGCACCCAACCCATCGAACCTCCTGCAGATCTATCGCTCGTTTAACTTTGGCTCCTTGTTTTCACTGCACATGCTGGACACACGCATCGAAGGGCGTGATCGGCAATTTGACGACTTTGGCGACGCTGATGGCGGTGTTACACGTTACATTTCCGCGATCACGCCAAATGCCAGCGGTGTGACCTTGGATTCCGCCCGGCGAATGATCAGCACCACACAGCAAACGTGGTTGGCCAGCCAAATGGCCGCCTCTACCGCGACGTGGCAGATCCTCGGCAATCAGGACATCATGGGGCGGATGTGGATTCCGTTTTCAGTCGCACAGTTTTTTAGCGGGCCCGGCGCGAACGCGCAACTTGGCGGCGCTGCAATTCAAACATATTTGACGGCCAAGGCCACCCGCGCCGCCGCCGGTGCAGCGGCCCTCACACCGACGCAAGCCGCGTTGTTGAATCCAACGCTAAACCCCCGCCTGCCATACAACCTCGACGCGTGGGACGGCTATCCGACCCAACGCGAAGCGATTCTGCAAAACGTGAAAGCACAGGCCAAGCGGCTGGTTGTGTTGAGTGGTGACTCACACAACGGCTGGTGTACCAATGTGACCACCCTCGCGGGTGAGCGAATTGGGGTTGAATTTGCCGGCGCCTCAGTCACTTCAACAGGCTTTGAGAGCGCCGGCTTGGGCGGGCTCGGCAGCTCACTAGACGGCAGCGCATTGGTTCCACAACTGGGCAACGCGGCAATCGGTAACGGTTTGGGGCTGATTGACGACCTGAACTATGCCGATACCATTCGCCGCGGCTATTTGGTGATGACCGTCACCGCCGCCAGCGTGAAGGCCGAATACGTTTACGTCAGCACTGTCAAAACAACCGCCTATACAACCGTCGTCGGTCGCACGATTACGGTCTCCGCCGCTGGCGCAATCACTTACGCCTAACTTTCAATGTGTCCAATTGGCGGGCGTTTCCCGGCATTTCTGCCTGAAAATGCCCGCCAGCATTAGCGTCTAATTATCTTCACCAAAACAAACCTAGCGGCCATCAGGCAGCCGAAACCAGAGGGCGGCGATCAATCAAGTGGCCTGCAATTGGGGAACGCAAACGTTTGGCTCTTTCAAGCGCTTCAACTGTGTTCGCCGCAGGCCGATTGTCACGAAATAGTCATACCATCACGCGATAGTCGTCCAATATGGCTGCCCTCGAAATTGTCAACCTGACGAAACGCTTTTCGCAGCGACCCACGCCTGCCATTGATACCGTTTCACTTCATGTCGAAGCTGGCGAAATGGTCGCGCTTATTGGCGCATCTGGATCGGGAAAGTCGACGCTACTTCGACATATTTCTGGTTTTGCTGTTGCCGACGCGGGGTCGATCAAGGCGCTTGGACGGGTGGTACAACATGACGGCAGGTTGATGCCGGACATTCGCAAGCAGCGTTCCGATATTGGATTCGTGTTTCAACAATTTAACCTGGTTGGTCGCAGCACATTGCTGACTAATATTCTTGCCGGCCATTTAGGCCGGACGCCGTCATGGCGGGCAATTTTGCACCGATTCAACGCGGATGAAATTCAATCCGCGTTTAACGCCCTCGAAGAGGTCGGATTGTTGCCATTTTGTTACCAGCGCGCCTCGACATTGTCTGGCGGGCAGCAGCAACGCGCCGCGATTGCACGCACACTGGTCCAACAGGCCAAGCTTGTTCTGGCCGACGAGCCGATCGCCTCGCTCGATCCCGAGTCATCCCGCAGGGTCATGGATTTGCTGAAGCAACTCAATCAGGATCGCGGGCTGACAGTCGTCGTTTCGTTACACCAAGTTGAGTTCGCGCTCCGCTATTGTCCGCGTGTTGTCGGGTTGAAAGCCGGCAAGATTGTGTATGACGGTCCGTCGGCATTGGCGACATCGTCATTGATTGACGACGTATACAGGTCAGAACACCACCCGCAAGGCGCGGCGGGACTTGACGTGCAGGCGGCTGAAACACCACAAACCAGTTCTGAAATTATTCCCGACCCCGTTCACTAGAAAGGTATTCAATGCGTAAATTAATTGCCGCAGTTGTAACTGGCGCCGCGCTTTTGCTCGGCTCTTCGTTTGCCTTTGCGCAAGAGATCAGTTTTGGCATCATCGCGACGGACTCCGCTTCCGCGCAGCGAGAGCGCTGGGAGCCATTCTTCCGGGATATGGAGAAAAAGACGGGCATCAAGGTAATTTCGTATTACGCCAGCGACTATGCCGGCGTCATCGAAGCGATGCGGTTTAACAAGGTGCAGGTCGCCTGGTATGGCAATAAAGCCGCGATGGAGGCGGTCGACCGTGCGAACGGTGAGATATTTGCCCAGTTGATGTACGCCGATGGCACCTTTGGCTACCACGCGCTCTTGATTTCGCACAAGGACAGCCCTTACAAGACGCTTGACGACGTTCTAAAAAATGGCAAGAGCATCAACTTCGGTATCGGCGATCCAAATTCAACGTCTGGATTCCTTGTGCCGTCTTACTATGTATTTGCGGCAAACAATATTGACGCCCGCTCACACTTCAAGACGATCCGAAGCGCCAGCCATGGTGTGAATCTGCAAGCTGTTCTGAACAAGCAACTTGATGTCGCGACCAACAATACCGAAGACTACGGTAAATTGGTGTCGACGCAGCCTGAAAAAGCAAAAGATATCAATGTCGTTTGGCGCAGCCCGTTGATTCCAAGCGATCCATTTGTATGGCGCAAGGATCTTGACCCTGCGGTTAAAGCGAAATTACGCACTTTTATCCTGGGCTACGCAAAAACCGACGAAGCAGAAAAGTCAATCCTGAAGAATATCTATAACTACGGCGGCTTTCGTGAGTCATCCAACGCCCAGCTAATCCCCATCCGGCAGCTTGAGTTTTTCCGCGATAAGCGAAAAATCGAAAACGATGAGCGCATGGCTGAGCCGGATAAGCGCGCAAAAATCGCAGAACTCGATGCAAAGCTCGCTGAATTAAACAAGCAGGCGGCTGCAATCAAATAACTTTGCGAAGCTGTAGCCGAGCCCCGGTATAAGACATGTCCTCGACAGCTAATCTTGATGTCCCCGTGCATCCCGCCGTGAGGCGGCAACTTCCCCCGCCAGCCCCTGCACGCTCGTCGATGCTGACGATGCTGGTTTGGGGAATCGCGCTTGGGCTGCTTGCGTGGTCATGGCAGGGTGCCGATATGCGGCCGCTCGACCTGTGGCGGGACTCCGGCAATATGGCCAAGTTTGCCGAGGATTTTTTTCCGCCGAACTTCTACGATTGGCGACTGTACCTCAAGGAAATGGTGATTACGCTGCAGATTGCGCTTTGGGGAACGGTGCTCGCCGTGATTGCCGCAATTCCGCTTGCCCTGTTGGCTTCTGCAAATTTGGTACCGGCATGGGTCTATCAGCCGGTCCGTCGCGTGCTTGATGCATGCCGGGCAATCAATGAAATGGTGTTTGCAATGCTGTTCATTGTTGCTGTCGGCCTGGGCCCGTTTGCCGGCGTGCTGGCGTTGTTTGTGCACACGACGGGCACGCTCGCCAAGCTCTTTTCCGAGGCGGTTGAGGCCATCGATCCCCAGCCGGTGGACGGCGTCCGCGCAACCGGATGCAATGCAGTTGTCGAAATCGTCTACGGCGTGATTCCCCAGGTCATGCCGCTTTGGATATCCTATACCCTGTATCGTTTCGAGTCGAATGTCCGCAGCGCCAGCGTGGTTGGAATGGTTGGCGCCGGCGGAATTGGCGTGGTGTTGTTTGAGGTCATACGCGGCTTTCAGTATGCGCAAACGTGTGCGGTGCTCATCATGATCATTATTTTTGTGTCATTGATTGACCTTGCATCAAGCGCCATTCGGAAGCGTCTGATTTAAGCAGGCCCGGATGGCTTCCCAATTCTCTTTTCCGGTCACCGTACGATTCGGCAGCGGTGTCGCCGGTGAAATCAGCCAGCGGATCGGCAGTCGTCGCGCGGCACTTGTGCTATCACCCCATTTCGAACCAACTCTGTCGGCGTTGAAATCGTATATCGGCTGCGTCAATGCGACGGCCATTTACGCGCCAACGAACAATCCGAACATCGCCGATTTACAACGAGTGATGCCTGCATGGTCTGCCATTGCGCCGTCAATTGACGTCGTCGTTGCGGTCGGCGGCGGCAGTACCATTGATTTTGCCAAGGCACTTGCGGTTTCCGGTGGCGATATTGATGCACTGCTTGGTAATTTGATGGGCGGTCCGGCAACCGCAATCGTGCACAAGTCACTCATTGCGGTACCAACAACCGCCGGCACAGGCAGCGAGGTTACGCCCTGGGCGACGATATGGGATCCTACTCATCAAAAGAAGTACTCGTTGCATGATTCTCGTTGTTGGGCAGAGGCGGCATATGTCGATGCCGTATTACTTGACTCGTGTCCACACAACGTGGCGCTTGCAAGCGGCCTTGATGCCCTTTCGCATGCGCTTGAGTCAATTTGGAATCACAATGCCAATCCGGTTTCCGATGCGCTGGCGCTGGACGCAGCCCGCGGACTGGTTGAAGCCCTCCCCAAATGGCTGCAGGCGAGGGATTTTAAGAGCCGCGATATTGTTTCACGCTCTGCATTGTTGGCAGGCATGGCGTTTTCCCAGACAAAGACGGCGCTTGCGCACGCACTGTCATATGACATCACCATGAAGCAGGGAACACCGCACGGCATTGCGTGCAGTTTTTCATTGCCTGAAGTTTGGCGGCGTGCAGTCAATTCCTCACCACAGCGCATGGAATTGCTTGCGCCTTTGTTCGGCACGCTTTCCCATGAGCCGTTGGAAGCTTTTCTGCATTCGTTGGGCGTGGAAACAAATTTTTCCCACTACGGCATTCACGACGTCGAGGCGGCCATACGCGCTCAACTCGGGTCAGTACGTGGCGGTAACTTTATTGGCGCTGATGCCCATGCATGAACTAATAGAAAAAATCGACAACCTGTTTCGACGGCACGGTTCTGCTCATTACGGACCGGAGCCGGTCACATTGCTGCACCACAGCATGCAATGTGCTGATCTTGCGCGCAGCCAAATGCTTGGCGATAAATTGGTCGTTTCCGCCGGTCTGCATGATATTGGTCACTTGCTTATATTAGACGACGGCGAGCCCTATGGTGCCGCCAACGACCATCACGAACGACTCGGCGCTGATTTCCTCGAACAGTATTTACCGGCAGCCATTGTCAACCCCATTCGCTGGCATGTCGAAGCCAAACGTTTTCTTGTGGCAACAGAGCCGGCCTACCGGACAACACTTTCTGCAGGATCAATTGCCTCGCTGATCCAACAGGGTGGCGCAATGACGGAGGCCGAAATGCAGACGTTTCGCGCAATCGACGGATTTCGCGAAACCGTTCATTTGCGGCGGCTTGACGATCAGGCAAAGGCACCCGGCGCGCCGGGCATGGTGCTTGGGGATTTCCTCTGGTTGGTCGAACGATATGTGTCGGCGCGTGGCGGATCACAATGAAAAATTTTGACTTGATTGTTGTTGGCGGTGGCATTGTTGGGTTGGCGCATGCGCTGGAAGGTGCGAAGCGCGGCCTGCATGTTTGTGTTGTCGAGCGCGACACAAAATGTGTCGGCGCGTCGATTCGCAATTTCGGCTTCATTACCGTGACGGGCCAGGCAGAAGGTGAAACATTCCGTCGCGCACAAGTGTCGCGAGAGGTCTGGAATGAAATTTCAGCCGACATTGGCGTTGGCATTGTGCACCGTGGATTGTGGATGGTTGCACATCGACCAGAGGCATTGGCGGTGCTCGACGAATTTATGCAATCGCCGATGGCCGGCGGATGCGAATTACTTTCTGTTGCGGATGCTAAAAAGCGTGCGCCATGCCTTAAGCTTGAAAATTCCGCCGGCGCGCTCTACAGTCCACATGAGCTACGAGTTGAATCCAGAGATGCCATTCCGAAACTCGCCGCCTGGCTGCAATCACGATGGAATGTGCATTTCCGTTATGGCGAAACTGTTGTTGGTATTAACACACCGCAAGTTCATACCAGCCGCGACATTTTGTATGCGGATCGGGTGGTTTTTTGCCCCGGGACAATGCTAAACGGTCCTTTCGCAAACCGTATTGCGCAACATCAGTTGCTGCTATGTCGATTGCAGATGCTCAGAATCATGCCGGCGCAAAAGTTCACCCTTCCCGGTGCCGTAATGATGGATCTGAGCCTGGTTCGTTACGAAGGCTATTCGAAGCGGCCATCCGCGGCCAGTTTACTTGCCAGATTAATGGACGAAGAGCAGCAGTCACTCGCCGATGGCATACACCTGATTGTCGTACAAAGCGATGATGGCAGTCTTGTTGTGGGCGATTCACACCACTATGACCCGACACCGGATCCATTTGCCCTGGCGCATGTCGAGGCCGCCATTCTGCGGCATCTGGATGACACCATTGAAATTGGCCCGTACCATGTTGTCGAACGCTGGGTTGGTGAATATCCATCATCCCCCGACCATACCGCGGTGATTGATGCACCGGACAACGCGACCCGGATAGTAATGGTGACCAGCGGTACGGGTGCCAGCACTGCTTTTGGGCTTGCACAAGATGTATTCTCAACTTGGTAGGGGCGGCAGAATGATCAATACATTTAAACAAGTGGATGACCACGCTCGTTTGCGCGCGGTCGTTTTTGATTGGGCGGGAACGGTAATTGATTTTGGTAGTCTCGCGCCAATGGGCGCATTTGTGAGACTGTTCCATCGCTACAACGTGACGATCACTGTCGACGAGGCGCGTGTTCCAATGGGAATCCCAAAATGGGATCACATCAAGGCGCTCGGCAGTCAACCACGGATTGCATCGGAGTGGCTCCGGGTGCACGGACACGAATTCTCCGATGCAGATGTCGATGAGCTCTATGCCGTATTTACACCGATGAATGCCGAAAGTGTCAAAAACCACGCCACGCTGGTAACAGGTGTACCACAACTGGTCACCGCGCTGCGCGAGCGCAATATTGCCATCGGTTCGACAACCGGGTACAACCGGGCGATCATGGACGTGATCTTGCCACTGGCGATTGCGCAGGGGTTCAATCCCGACAATGTTGTTTGCGCCGGCGATCTTGTTGCGGGACGGCCGACACCGTTGATGATGTACCGTACGTTTGCGGATTTGGGGGTTTGGCCGCCGGATGCGGTGGTAAAAGTTGATGACACCGCGCCGGGTATCGAAGAAGGCTTACACGCCGGCGCGTGGAGCATTGGTGTCACGATTTCCGGGAATGGCGTTGGCCTGACGCTTGACGACTGGCAGTCCCGTTCGGCAGATGAGCAGGCGGCACTTCGCGAGCGCGCGACAAAGGGTTTGCGAGCCGCCGGCGCACACGCGGTTATTGACACTGTTGCAGATCTGATGCCAATGCTCCGTCGCATCGAGGCGCTTCGTGCCGACGGCGTTGGTCCATGCACCATTGATTGACCGGCAAGCGTTAAACAAATTTGCAAAGTCGTTTATTGGCGGGCGTTTTCAGGCTAAATTTGCTGTAAACGTCCGCCGCTATTGGCGTTTCACTTTTTCGACTCTGCTTCAACAACTGCAGCAATCGATTTCGCGAGCCGTGTGACAAGCGCGCCATCCTCGCCCTCTACCATCACCCGAATCAATGGCTCGGTACCGGATGCCCGCAGCAATACACGGCCGGTATCATCAAGGGCTTTTTCGGCATCAACAACGGCAGCGCCCACGGCCGGCGAATTTGCAAAATCAAACTTTGATGTGGTGCGGATGTTGATCAGTATCTGCGGGAACATGACGAGCTGCTTGGTATATTCCGCCAACGACGCGTTATTCCGTGCCAACGCAGCCAACACCTGCAGCGCCGAAATCATGCCGTCGCCGGTCGAGTGTTTATCCAAACAAAGAATATGACCGGAATTTTCGCCGCCGCATTCCCACTCTTTTGCGTTCAGCATTTCGAGCACATAACGATCGCCCACCTTGGCGCGGGAAAACGGCACGCTCATCTGTGCCATTTGTTTTTCAAACGCAAAGTTCGTCATTTGTGTACCGACCACGCCGCCTTTCAGCAGGCCGCGCGCTTGCCGGTCTTTGACGATAACAAACAGCAGTTGATCGCCGTCAAACAGCGTGCCATCTTTGTCGCACATGACGAGCCGGTCGGCGTCACCATCAAGGGCGATTCCGATGTCAGCGTTGGCCTCCATGACCCTTGCGGCAAGCGTTTTCGGATGGGTCGCACCGACACCTTCATTGATATTAAAGCCGTCGGGGGCATCGCCGATTGCAATCACCTCTGCGCCAAGTTCACGGAATAGTTTCGGCGCAATCGCATATGCCGCACCATGGGCGCAGTCGACAACAATTGTCATGCCGCGCAAATTCAGGTCAGGCGGAAACGTATTTTTGCAAAACTCCAGATACCGACCGGCGGCATCAACCACGCGTCGCGCCTTGCCAAGTTCGCTGGAAGGCTTGCAGGCAAGCGGCGCATCCAATGCCGCCTCAATCGCATGTTCGACCTCGTCAGGCAACTTCTTGCCGTCCGCCGAAAAAAACTTGATGCCGTTGTCGTCAAACGGATTATGGGAAGCGGAAATCATGACGCCGGCCGACAGGCGCAATGCACGGGTCAAAAAAGCGACCCCGGGCGTTGGCATCGGCCCGACCAGCAATACATCGCAGCCCGCCGCCGAAAGACCTGCTTCAAGGGCGCTTTCGAGCATATAACCGGACACACGTGTGTCTTTGCCAATTAATACGGCCGGCTTGCCGTTGCCGACCTTGCCGGCCAGCACAATGCCGGCGGCGTAACCGAGTTTCAGCACAAAATCCGGCGTGATCGGTGAATCACCCACTCGGCCACGCACGCCGTCGGTGCCAAAATATTTTCGTGTCATATCATCCTGATGTCCGACGCAAGCGCCAACATCAGTTGCCGTCGTCGCCGAGAAAAATATCGCGATAGGCGGCGTATGTCGATGTGTACATCAGCGGGATCACCACCAGCAAACCAAGGCCTAGCGGGATTGCGCCGACAATAAACAACACCAGAAAAACCAGACCGTATATCAGGAATGGCAATATGTTTTTCATGCACGCCGAAAAACTCATCGCCAACGCGTCCATCGGTGCGACCCCGTTGAGGGCGACCAATGCCGGCGCAAACCAAAATGCCATAAAAATGGGAACGGAAATGGCCATCATGATCAGAGCCACCATGATCGCACCCAGCCCTGCTCCTGCGATCAGTCCGGCAAGGGCACCACTGCCGCCACGCATCATGGCACCGATGCCCCCTGACGCGCCAAGTACCACGGCAAACAAAATGGCACCGATCACCATCAACACGATCCATGAAACCATGTACAGCAACCCAACAATCAGCAGTGGCATGGTGTGTGGCGCTTTGAAGCCGGAAAAAACATCGTTGATCTCAAGCGGTCGGCCACCGTGTTGCGCGTTTGCCCCCAGCATCAGGCCACCGGCCAGCAGCCCGAACAAGGCATAGGCAACAAATGTACCGATCAGCGGCACAAAATTGAGCACCAGGTAGATCGCGAAAAAAATAATCAGGCTGACGATCCAAATCAGTGGTGCGGCCGTAAACATCGCCCAGCCGCGACCGATCCAAGCGGTGCCCTGGCCTGCATTGGTGGAACGTCCGCCCGGAATAAAGTTATTGTCATTGGCATTGGCGTGCGCCGCCATGGCAGCAGCCGGTGGTAAGGCATAGGGGTTGGGGTTCTGCGGTGTATTATTTTCCACGATCATCTCCCTCGAATTGTCGATTATTGACGAAGGTCAATATACATCAGCCTCGGCCGATTTCCCATCCGGGTTGCGGGGACAACACCAAGATCTTTAATCGCCTGCCAGCGCCCTTTGCAGGACCAAGGCGTCCCGCGTTTCACGCACATCATGGACCCGCAGTATCTGCGCCCCCTGCCTTGCCGCATAGGTCGCTGCAACCACACTCGGGACCAGCCTGTCATCGACGTTACGATTGAGCATTGTCTTAAACATTGATTTTCGCGACACACCCACCAGCACCGCGTAGCCGCCTGCGGCAAATTGGGCGGTTGCACGCAGCAACGCCAGATTGTGGGCAAGTGTCTTGCCGAAGCCGATACCGGGATCGATCACAATCCGATCGCGGCTGATGCCGGCTGCTTCACAGGCCGCGGCGCGTTGCATCAGGTAGGCTTTCACCTCGGCAACCACATCGTCGTAATGTGGGGCCGCTTGCATCGTGCCCGGCTCACCCTGTTTATGCATCAGACACACCGATACATCGGCTGCCGCACAAACCGCAATCGCACCGGTTGCGTGTAACGCGTTGACATCATTGACCATCTTTACGCCGGCACCAATCGCCGCCTGCATAACCGCCGGCTTTTGTGTATCAATTGACAGCGCCGTGCCGGGATGGGATTTTGCCAGCGCTTCGATGACCGGCATCACCCGCTCCAGCTCTTGTTGCAGGTCCACCACCGCCGCACCCGGCCGGGTTGATTCGCCGCCGATGTCGAGTATGTCGGCGCCCTCGTTGATGAGTTTAATTGCGTGGGCGATGGCCGCACCCGCCGTGTTGAATTTTCCGCCGTCTGAGAATGAGTCGGGGGTGACATTGACAATGCCCATGATGCGCGGGCGATCGGCGTCTAGTTTGATCATGGCGGGCAAAGGAATAGGTTTAGTCAGTCAACAAAAAAGCCAAAGCGCTTTCACGCGACCTGCGGCGGCACAAATAGTCTTGCAAAACCGCGATGTCGCGCGCCCGCTTTCAAACTCGCCGTACGAATCCACAAACAAAAACGGGCAGATTTCTCCGCCCGCTGTTTGCTTGTTACTTGCAACAAATCTATTGGGCACCCTCGGTTGCCGGCGGCTCCTTGACCTCGGGCGCGTCTTTGGTGTCATCTGCGGGCACGGCGGTACCGCCGCTGCCGTCGCCGTCACGTTTCGATTTGAAGCGCAACGTCGATGCTTTTGGCGCCCGCATTTCACGCCCTTCCATGATGTCCTTGATCTGGTCGGCATCAATCGTTTCAACTTCCAGCAACGCCTTGGCCATCGCTTCAATCTTGTCGCGATTTTCTTCGATGATTTTGCGGGCAAGCGCGTACTGTTCGTCAATGATGCGACGAATCTCGGCATCAACCTTGCGCATGGTCTCTTCCGACACACTGGTTTGACGCGTCATTGAGCGGCCCAAAAATACCTCGCCCTCATTTTCGGCATAGACCATGGTGCCCAATGCGTCCGACATACCGTAACGTGTCACCATGTCGCGTGCGAGTTGTGTGGCGCGTTCAAAATCGTTGGAGGCACCGGTGGTCATTTGGTGCATAAACACTTCTTCGGCAATACGTCCGCCAAACAAAATCGCGATCCGGTTCAACAAATATTCGCGATCATAGGCATAACGATCCTGCTCGGGCAACTGTACGGTCAGACCGAGGGCGCGACCGCGCGGAATAATAGTGACCTTATGCACCGGGTCACTCTTTGGTAGCAAATAACCCAATATGGCGTGACCGGATTCGTGATACGCGGTATTCATGCGCTCCTCTTCCGGCATGACCATCGAGCGCCGCTCCGCACCCATGATGATCTTGTCCTTGGCGCGCTCGAAATCTTCCATATCGACCAGTCGTTTGGCCGCACGCGCGGCAAACAACGCCGCTTCGTTGACCAAATTCGCTAAGTCCGCGCCCGACATGCCCGGCGTGCCGCGTGCAATCACTTCTGCCACGACGTCCGGTGCGATCGGCACTTTACGCATGTGAACCAGCAAAATCTGTTCGCGGCCGCGAATATCGGGCAATGACACCACCACCTGGCGGTCAAATCGTCCCGGCCGCAACAGCGCGGGGTCAAGCACGTCCGGCCGGTTGGTGGCGGCGATCACGATCACACCCACGCTGCCTTCAAATCCATCCATCTCGACCAGCAATTGGTTAAGCGTTTGTTCGCGTTCGTCGTTACCGCCGCCTAGACCGGCACCGCGCTGACGACCGACCGCGTCGATTTCATCGATAAAAATAATGCAGGGTGCACTCTTCTTCGCCTGCTCAAACATGTCGCGAACACGGGCTGCGCCGACGCCGACAAACATCTCGACAAAATCCGAACCGGAGATCGAGAAAAACGGCACCTTCGCCTCACCGGCAATCGCGCGCGCCAACAACGTCTTGCCAGTGCCGGGCGAGCCGACCATCAACACGCCACGCGGGATACGTCCACCGAGTTTTTGAAATTTGGTCGGGTCGCGCAAAAAATCGACCAATTCGCCGACCTCTTCTTTTGCCTCATCCACGCCGGCAACATCTGCAAACGTAATCGGGTTGGTATTTTCGTCGAGCATGCGCGCGCGACTTTTGCCAAACGAAAAGGCACCACCTTTGCCGCCGCCCTGCATTTGCCGCATGAAATAAATCCACACGCCAATCAATAACAGCACCGGGAAAGCGGAGATGAACATTTGCAGCAGGAACGACTGTTCGTCCGGTGGCCGCGCCTCGATCTTGACGCCCGCTTTCAGCAAGTCATCAATCGTGTAAATACTGGGCGGCAGATAGACCGTGTAGGATTTATTGTCGCGGGTAAAGACCTTGCCAACTTTAGGGCCTTCTTCCTTGTAGCGCTCAATGTTGCCGGCCTTTGCCTCGCTCATCATGGTTGAATAGTCCATGACGTCACGCGTGGCGCTGCGCCCTGTGAATTGCATGAATACCATCATCAACACGATGCCGACAACCAGCCAGACACCAATTCCCTTGATCCAATTATTGTTCACGCTTGTGACCTCAATCTATGCCCGCCTCGTGCGGGACCGTTATCTTACTCTGAAACCTGACAGACCATATTCAGGCATAACCGGAATTGGCTGCCAATCAATTGCTTATTTTGGCGACTCGTTTGACGGTTTTGCGGTATGACCCGCCTTCCACCACCGGTGTTTCGCTATTTGTCCTTCAAGCCCCTGCCGAACAAATAAACTTCGCGACTCTCATCGCGCGATGCATCCGGTTTCTTGGTGACGACTTTCTGGAAATTCCCGCGCATCAACTTCACATACGGCTCAAAACCATCACCCTGAAATACCTTGACCAGAAAACAGCCGTTTGGTTTCAGGAATTTCACGGCAAATTCCATTGCCATCTCGCCAAGCGCATAAAGCCGCGCCTGATCCGTCAAGACGATACCTGTCAGATTGGGGGCCATATCTGAGATCACAAGGTCCACCGGCTTGTTTTCAATCGCGGCAACGACGGCGTTGAGCCCTGCCTCCAATGAAAAATCCGCCTCGATGAAGTGGACATTTTCGATCGACTCCATCGGTAGCATGTCGATGGCAACCACCTTACCCTGGCTGCCAACTTTCTTGATCGCCAATTGCGACCAACTGCCGGGCGCCGAACCGAGGTCAACCACGACCATACCGGGCTTCATCAGCTTTTCGTCGTCATCGACTTCTTGCAATTTATAGACGGAACGGGAACGATAGCCGTGTTCGTTTGCCTGTTTGACGTAAGTGTCAGAAAGGTGTCGTCTGAGCCAATCACGGCTGTTTTTCGGGCGGGCGTTAGACATTAATTACCATGATAGTGTGCTGGCGGATAGGCTCGGGGCACCAGCGCCCGACCAAATCCCGGCGGGCGGACAGGTGGTCAGTATGAGCGTAAAACCCGTGAGCAACGTCCAACGTTATAATTGACACATGAAAATAGAATTATCCCCTATCGAGCGTCAGGCACTCAAGGCCAAAGCCCACACCCTTGATCCGCTGGTCATTATTGGCGACAAAGGTTTGACCGCCAGTGTGATTCGCGAGATTGACCGCACCCTGTCCGCCCATGAATTGATCAAAATCCGCGTCAATACCGACGATCGTGACGAGCGCGCCGCCTGGATGGAACAAATTGCCGGCGCACTGGCCGCGGCACCGGTACAAATGATCGGTAAAACCATTGTGATCTGGCGACTAAACCCGCAGAAGGTCAAAGAACGGGCAAAAGCGGCGTTGCCGCCACAAAAACGCAAAGGCCCGCGTCTGACCAAACATCAGGAAGAAATGATTGCCACCGGGCAACTTAAGCCAAAGGCAAAACGCCGGCCAAGATAGAAATTAAGAGTTGAAATGAAAAGTCGTTTATCGACGGGCGTTTCCGGGCAAAAATGCTTGTAAATGCCCGTCGATAAACGACTTTCTACTTTAGTTCGAACGCCGGTAGTTTTTTCTTCACGGCAACGTTTTTCAGCCGCACATATTGCGGCAGGCCGTTTTTATACGGCGGATACGATTCGCCCGCGATCAGCGGCAGCAAATAGTTGCGGCATTTGCGGGTAATGTGGAATCCGTCCGGCGTGATGAAATCGCGCGGCATTTTTTTCTCGTGGTTGGCGACGTCAGCCAGCGGCGCGGCAACGATTTCCCACCGATACGGGTTGCCGGACAACCGTTTGACTGCCGGCATTACGCCATTCATGCCTTTTATGGCGTATTCAACCGCCGCCCTGCCCAACGCATAGGTTTGCTCGACATCGGTCTTCGACGCAAGATGACGCCCGGCGCGTTGCAAATAATCAGCGACCGCCCAGTGATACTTCAGTCCGAGTTCGCGCTTGACCAAATCGGCAATCGCCGGCGCCACGCCGCCCAATTGTGCGTGTCCGAATGCATCAACCAGCCCCGATTCCGAGACAAACTTGCCATCCGCGCCTTTGATCCCCTCTGAAACACCGACCGCGCAATAACCGTATTTTTTGACCGTCTCATCCACCCTGGCAATAAATGCCTTGGGATCAAACACGATTTCCGGAAACAAAATGATGTGGGGGGCCTCCCCCGACTTGGTGGCAGCCAATCCGGTTGCCGCCGCAATCCAGCCGGCATGGCGGCCCATCACCTCGAATACAAATACCTTGGTTGACGTCTTTGCCATTGAGGCAACATCCAGCCCCGCCTCCAACATCGACACCGCTACATACTTTGCCACCGAGCCAAAGCCGGGCGAGCAATCGGTAATGGGCAGATCATTGTCGACTGTTTTTGGCACGTGAACCGCGATCAGCGGATAGCCCATCGACGCCGACAGCTGGGAGATTTTCAGACAGGTATCAGCCGAATCACCGCCACCGTTGTAAAAAAAGTAACCGATGTCATGGGCTTTGAAAACAGCAATCAGGCGTTCATATTCGCGCCGGTTTTGTTCGAGTGACTTCAGTTTGTAGCGGCAAGAGCCAAACGCGCCCGCCGGGGTATGGCCGAGCGCCTTGATATTCGCCGGCGGCTCTTTGCTGGTATCGATCAAATCTTCGGTAAGCGCGCCGATAATACCGTTGCGGCCGGCATATACCCTGCCAATTTTCTTTGGGTATTTGCGAGCGGTTTCGATCACCGCCTGCGCCGAGACGTTGATGACCGACGTCACACCACCCGACTGGGCATAAAAAGCATTGCGGGGCGTGACTTTTTTCGCTGTGTTGTCACCCATAACCTACGACAGCGCGGCAAAAATCTGTTCGCGGATTGCATCCATTTTACCGACGCCATTCACCTTCACATATTTTGGCGCGCCCGCAGCAGCACTCCGGGCCCAATCGCCGTAATACGAAATCAGCGGCTTGGTTTGATCGTGATAAACCTCCAAGCGTCTTTTCACCGTTTCCTCCCGATCATCATCTCGCTGGATCAGTTCTTCGCCGGTCACATCGTCTTTGCCTTCGACCTTGGGCGGATTAAATTTGACGTGATAGCTGCGTCCGGACGCCACATGTACACGCCGCCCCGACATGCGTTCAATAATTTCCGCATCGTCAACCGCAATTTCAACCACAAAATCAAGGTCAACACCGGCTGACTTCATGGCGTCCGCCTGCGGAATGGTGCGGGGAAAGCCGTCAAACATGAATCCCTTCGCGCAGTCCGACTGTTTAATGCGCTCCTTCACCAAGCCGATGATGATGTCGTCCGACACCAGTGCGCCAGAGTCCATCACTTTCTTTGCGGCAAGTCCCATCGGGGTACCGGCTTTGACAGCCGCCCGCAGCATGTCGCCGGTGGAAATTTGCGGGATGCCAAATTTTTCCTTGATGAAACCCGCCTGCGTGCCTTTTCCGGCGCCAGGACCACCCAACAGAATCAATCGCATCGCTCGCCTTTGTAAGGAGTTTTTATCATCACCTGATTTTACCCGAATGACTTCGCCACTTGTTCACGCACCCGCATCAGGTCTTCAGCGGTGTCAACGCCAGCGGCAACCACCCCGTGCCATGGCAACACGGCAATCTGGAAGCCATGGTAAAGGGCGCGAAGTTGTTCAAGTGCCTCCCATTGCTCGGTTGGCGCCGCTGTCAGACTGGCAAAGTGCTTCAAAAATTTTGCGCGATACGCATAAATGCCGATATGGCGCTGCGCCGGGAAACTTGGCGGAAGCGCCTGATGATCAATGGCAAACGCGTCGCGGGCAAACGGAATAGGCGCGCGGCTGAAATAACGCGCCAGCTGGTTGGCGTCCGTGACCACCTTTACCACATTCGGATTAAAGAAGTCCTCCGCGGAGACAATCGGATGTGCGGCCGTGCCTATGTGGGCCATCGACATTTTCGCCAGCAATGCGGCCACATCGCTGATGAGCAACGGGTCAATCAATGGCTCGTCACCCTGCACATTCACCACAATCTCGTTGTCGGTCAGGTCAAGCAGGTTTACCACTTCGGCAAGCCGGTCGGTACCGGTGGCGTGATCTGCCCGCGTCATCAGCGCGTCGATACCATGCGCGGCGCAGACCGCCATGACATCGGCGTGGTCGGTCGCCACATATACCCGATTTGCACCCGATGCGCGCGCGCGTTCGGCCACATGCACAACCATGGGTTTACCGCAAATATCAGCGAGCGGTTTGTCCGGCAGCCGCGTCGAATGCAGCCTGGCGGGAATCACGCAAATGAAGGACGACACGATTTTCCCCGGTGTTTATTTGCGTTCCTCGTCAACGCCAAGCGCGCGCGCCTCGTCGACGAGCATGATTGGAATGCCGTCCCGGATCGGATACGCCAGCCTAGCCGACCAGGAAATCAACTCAAGCTTGTCCGGCGACATGGTCAATGGCCCCTTGGTCAGCGGGCATACCAGAATTTCAAGCAGCTTTGGGTCGAGTGACATGGTCAATCTTTTTCTGGATAAATTCATAAAACGCATCAGGCAGCAATGCATCGATTTGCATCGCCCACATGCGGTTATCGGCGCAGTCGTCACATTTTACCGCGTCCTTCTCAGTCATCAGGATGATGTCTGCGTCGATGTCGGCGAAGTCTGACTTGTCATATGCATGGTGATCGGCAAATACATGTTTGGAAGCGGGCGCGATACCCAACGTTTCGAGATGCAGAAAAAAGCGTGCCGGATTGCCGATCGCGGCCACCGCCGCGATACGTTTCTGCCGGCACATTGCAACCATGGCGTCCGCACGGATCGTATCCGCACGCTGTAACGCCACAAATCGTTCGTTGCCATAGGTCATCACAAAGACCGGTTTGCCGATTGCGGCGAGGGACGCGGCGAAAGCAGGCGGCGAACGGCTTGACAGGCGTGTGTCAAAGCCGGTTTGGTTCAACACAATACAATCAACACTGTTGAGGCGCGAAACCGGTTCCCGCAACGGACCCGCCGGCAACATTTGCCCGTTGCCAAATCCGCGCAAGCCATCAACCACCGCAACCTCGACATCACGCGCCATTGCGTAGTGCTGCAAACCGTCATCGCCGACCACGAGCCCGGTGTTTGGATGATCGCATAACAACGCGGCAACGGCCGCTGAACGCCGCGAACCGGCATAAACAGGCACGCCACTTCGGCGTGCAAGCAATCTGGCTTCATCACCCGCAAGCCTCGAATCTGCATTTGCTGGCGCCTGGTTCACCCGTAGCACTGTCGCCGCGTCCGCATCAAGTTGAGTAATGGTATAGCCGCGTGTCACGATTCCCGGCAGCCGACCGGTGCCGCGAAAATAGTCGGCGATTGCCAGCACCACGGGGGTTTTGCCCGTTCCACCCACGGTGACATTGCCGACCACCAACACCGGCACCGACGGCTGGTATGAACGAAATAGTCGCGCGCTGTAGAGCCTGCGGCGGGCCCAAACGATGGCTGAAAAAATCCACGATACCGGTCGCAACACAATCTGCCACGCAGACACACGCTGCCACTCGCGGACAAAAAATCGTTCGAGATGCGAGCGCATGTTAGTCGTACATCAAGCGCGTGGGATGGCGCGCTACTTGCCGGCCTTGGCCTGGGTCGTGAATGATATCTTGGTATAACCGACCAGGCGCGCTGCTTCCATGACATTTACCACGGCCTGATGGGTTGCCCCCGCGTCCGCGCCAATGGCGATCACCGGATCCTTCATCTGACCGGCATTTGCCGCCTCTTTCAGCGCATTCGCGAATGCGGCCACGCCGTTAAAATTGACGGCGGTGTTGTTGATGGCATATTTACCGCCGGCATCAACGGCGATATTCAGCACTTGCGGTCGATCCGGCGCTTTTTCGGCAGACGCCTCAGGCAGGTTGATTTGTAATTCGGCGTACTTTGAATAGGTCGTGGTCACCATCACAAAAATCAAAATCACCAACAGCAGGTCAATCAACGGAATAAAGTTGATTTCAGGCTCTTCACGCGTGCGGCCCCGCCGGAAATTCACTTGCGATCACCGTGAAGCGTTTCAACCAGTTTTATTCCCTGCTGCTCCATATCGATCACCATGACATCGACTTTGCCGCGAAAATGGCGGTAAAAGATCAGCGCCGGCACCGCGACGGCAATCCCGGCAGCGGTGTTGTAAAGCGCAACTGAAATACCCTGTGCGAGCTGCGCGGGGTTTTGACCTTGCGGCCCTGACGCGCCAAAAATATCGATCATGCCGATGACGGTGCCAAACAGGCCGAGCAGGGGTGCGACCGTCGCGATGGTCCCCAGTCCGACCAAAAAACGCTCCATATCGACCATTACCGCGCGCCCGGTCTCTTCCATCGATTCTTTCATCACGTCGCGCGATGACGATATATTTGCCAGCCCGGCGGCAAATACCCGGCCGAGAAACGAATTTGCATTGAGCTTCGCCAGCAATTCAACCGTCGCACCCTGCAACCGGTAGGCCTCGACCGTATCGGTAAATAAGTTTGGCGGCAACACAGACTTACGCCGCAATGTCCAGAAACGTTCGCCGATGATGGCGAAACAAATTACCGAACACAAAATGATGAACCAAATAGTCCAGCCTGCTGCTTGAATGATCGATAACAAAGTGTTCTCCAGAGGGCGCTACATAATTGGGATAAGTTTAACGTATCCGCTTCGGCGGCGGAACGAACACAACAGCCCGCATGTTCGGCAATGGGCAAATTGGAACGCGACCTGCAAACGCCGCGCGCGGCATTTAGTGGTATGCATTGAAACGCAACGCCGGCCGTGTCATTTGGACAAATGCACCGATTGGCGGGCGATTTGAGACATTTTCCGCCGGCAACACCGGTGTTTGGTGGCTTCTGCAGGTCCGCACGCATTTCATCCACAACAACTGTGGATAACTCTGTGCATAGCCGCTGCGCAGCACCCCTAAGTCACGAAAATGTAACGGTTTTTTCCGCTACGCTCAAATTTTAACCTGTTAAAAATTGCAATCTTTTCAATAGCTTGCAATTTAACATCTGCCATTGTTGATGGTTGGGTCGCCAACGCGTCGCGGTGATAGCATGCGGTGGATGAATAAAATATTTCGCCTAGCAGTCGGCCGCAAAGGGGGACGTGGTGGCCACACCAGACAGCATGAATGAGGCGGCGGATACCACAACTGGCACCATCAGTGTTTCCGAACTCAATCGCCGCATCAAAGGGATGCTTGAAGCCAATTTTGAATTACGTTGGGTCCGTGGCGAGCTTTCAAACGTCATGCGCGCGGCGAGCGGACATTGGTACTTCTCGCTCAAAGACAATACCGCACAGGTGCGCTGCGTCATGTTCCGGCAACGTGCGCAGTCAGTCTCGTTCACGCCGGAAAATGGTCAGGAAGTCGACGTTCGCGCGGTACCCACACTGTATGAGGCGCGTGGTGAATTCCAATTGGGTGTTGAAACCATGCGTCGCGCCGGTGCCGGCGCACTGTTCGAGGCATTTGAACGGCTTAAACAAAAACTTGCGGCCGAGGGGCTGTTTGATGATGACCGCAAACGCGCACTGCCCGGTTTTGCGCATTCGCTGGGCATTGTCACGTCCGTCAAAGGTGCCGCGCTACACGATGTGTTGACAACATTGCAGCGACGCGCACCGATGATAAACATCATCATTTATCCGACCGCCGTGCAAGGTGCCGATGCGCCGCGGGAAATTGCCAATGCCATCAATGCCGCGGCGAGCCGCAACGAAATTGACGCGATGTTGATCTGTCGCGGCGGCGGGGCGATGGAGGACTTATGGGCATTTAACGACGAGGCGGTTGCCCGTGCAATTGCGAAACTGCAAACTGAAACCGGAATCATCGTTGTATCCGGTGTTGGGCACGAGACTGATTTTACAATTTGTGATTTTGTCGCTGACAGGCGCGCGCCCACGCCAACGGCCGGTGCGGAACTGCTCTCCCCGGACACGCCGCAACTGCGGATTGCGGTTCAACAGAAACGGGAATCATTGGTCCGCAGCGCGGACAGACTTATCCGGCAATACCAACAGCGCGTCGACTTTGTCGCACGTGGATTGGTGTCTCCACACGAGCGCATCAAGCGTGAACGTGAAAATCATCTGTTGCAGAAGCGACGGCTTGATCGCGCACGCAACAGCCATCATCGGCAATTGCAAATCGCGCTGCTGGCCGCCGCGCACCATCTGCGCACCGTGATGCCCGACCTCGGCAGTTGTCGCAGCGCGATGGGCGCGTCAAAACTGGCAATCGCGCAGGCGATGGCATCCGTTATTAACCTGCGTCTCAATGCGCTCGCCCACAACCGGCAGGCGCTCAATTTGCTGAATCCCGAACACGTGCTCACACGCGGCTATGCAATTGTCGAAATAAACGGTAAAGGTGTGGTTAGTGGAATTGCCAGCGTGCATGCCAATGATCAAATTGCCGTGCGAATGCACGACGGGGAAATCGCCGCCGTCGTTATCAAGACCGCGCCTTCATGATGCTGGTTCGGCGGATGCCTGTCGCCCCCCGCTTGCGCTTATTTTGGTTGAGGCGTAATCTCGATCGCCCAAGCTGAATAATTCTGGAGGACGTCATGGCAAAAAAAGTCAAAACAGCAGCAAAGTCTGCCGCAAAACCCGCCGCCAAGTCAGGTGGTTCTGTCTACAAAGTGATCGAACTGGTCGGCACCAGCACCGTATCATGGGCCGACGCCGCCAAGAACGGAATCAAATCCGCGTCGAAAACTGTGCGTGATATTCGCGTCGCCGAAGTTTCCAAACTCGACGTCAAGGTCGACAAAAATGGCGGCATGACTTTCCGGGCCAAGATGAAGCTGTCGTTCAAGTACCACAACGACTAGACAGCGTCACCCTGCTTTTGCCATTGCTGCAAGTGATGCGCGGTCTGGTCACCGGCAGCGGGGTCCAGACAATCGATCGTCGTGACGCCGGCTGTGGATCGCAGCCACGTCAGTTGCCGTTTGGCAAGTTGGCGGGTGGCAGAGACGCCCGTTAGGCGCATCTCATCGAGGCTGATGTCGCCATCCAGGTATTGCCACGCCTGGCGGTAGCCGACACAGCGCATCGACGGCATGCCGGCATCAAGCGCATAACGCGTGCGCAAGCGTGCGACTTCATCGACCAGTCCGGCGTCAATCATTGCATCAAACCGTGCTGCGATACGCATATGCAGCACGTCGCGATTCGACGGCGTCAACGCAAAAATAGCGGTGTCAAACGGAAACACCGGTTCTGTATCGAGGTTCGGCGTCGCCCGCGTTTGCAGCGTTGACATCGCAACGCCGGTGATTTGATGGACTTCGAGCGCACGCTGAATTCGCTGACTGTCGTTTGGCGACAATCGTGTCGCCATTGGTGGATCGAAAGCCGCCAATTGTGCGTGCAGGGCGGGCCAACCGTGCATTGCCGCCGTTGCCCCAATAACCGCCCGGATGGCCGGATCCGCCGGCGGCAGCTTGCTAAGGCCTTCAATCAGCGCCTTTACATACATCATGGTGCCGCCGACCAACAGCGGCATGCGGCCGGCGGCGTGGATGTCGTCAATTGCCGCCATCGCATCACGCCTGAAATCCGCCGCCGAATACGCCTGATCCGGGTCGATCAGATCGATCAATCGATGCGGATGCCCCGCCAGGGTTGCCGCATCGGGCTTTGCGGTGCCGATATTCATTTCGCGGTAGACCAGCGCCGAATCAACACTGACAATTTCAAATGCAAACCGGCCGCGCAACGCGCACGCCATCGCGGTCTTTCCGGACGCGGTGGGGCCGAGCAAAAAGGCGACCTTCTTGCGGGGCAAAGTCATTAATTCCCCTTCATCGGCCGCGCATGAACAGTCGGTCGAGGTCGGACATGGCGAATTGATACCAGGTCGGCCGGCCGTGGTTGCATTGCCCGCTGCGTTCGGTTTGCTCCATCTGCCGCAACAGTGCATTCATTTCAGGGATCGCCAGGGTGCGATTCGCCCGCACAGCCGCATGACAAGCCATGGTTGAAATAATTTCGTCACGGCGCTCCTCAATCGCACGTGAAGCCCCGTGCAACGCGAGATCGTCGAGCATTTCACGCAATAGATCATGTGGCTCGCGACGTTCAAGCAACGCCGGCACCGAGCGGATGGCGATTTCGTTCGGACTCAGATCACCAAATATAAAACCGAGTTCGGCCAGCAACTGTTTGTTGTCGTCAAGAATTTCGCGTTCACGCGGCGCGATCGCAAAGGCGATCGGCACCAGCAGCGGTTGGGTGGCGGTTTCATTGGCGGCGTTCGCGCGTTTGAATTTTTCATACAGGATGCGCTCGTGTGCGGCATGCATATCGACCAACACCAACCCCGCCGCATTTTGCGCAAGCACATAAATACCGTGCAACTGTGCCAGCGCATAACCGAGCGGTGGGATGGCTGAATCATCCGCTGGCGGCGCGTGTGGGCCGCCTTGCGCCATGGACATTTCGCCGGCATCGCCCGCGCGGGAGCCGAATTCAACGTTACGCACTGCCGGGCCGGCAGGATCGGCGGTCGGCCCGCCCCGTAGTGCCTCATAAAAGGCGTTTGGCTCGTTGGCAACCAATCGCGAACCGTTTGTCCAGTTGCCGAACTTCTCTTGAACAGCAAACGGCCGGCCTATGCCCGGCGAAAGGCCGGGCGCGGGCAATGAGGCAAAACGGTTTGGGGCGGCCAGCGCGGGCGACGTGGTTGCTGCCGAGACCGACAACGCCTTATTTAGCGCATGAAACACAAATTGGTGGACGGCACGCGCATCACGAAACCTGACTTCAGCCTTGGCAGGATGAACGTTTACATCGACAAGCTCTGGATTGATTGACAAAAACAGCGCAAACGCCGGCTGCCGGCCGTGGTGCAGCACGTCGGCATAGGCCTGCCGAACGGCGTGCTGCAACAACTTATCACGCACAAAGCGGCCATTTACAAAGATAAATTGCTGGTCGCGACCGGCCCGTGAGTATCGGGGTAGCGCGATGTGTCCGCGCAACGCAAAAGTGGCGTGGTTTTCGTCGATGGCCAACGACGAACCGGCGAACTCATCGCCCAGAATTGCCATTACACGGGCTGAGGCCTGTTGCGGGACATGTGACCAGACCCGCTTTCCGTTATGCGCCAGCGAGACCGCCACATTCGGAAATGCCATCGCAATTCTTGTTGCCGCGTCCTCGGCGTGGCCAAACTCGGTGCCTTCAGTCTTCAAAAATTTGCGGCGCGCCGGCGTATTAAAGAATAAATCCTCGGCGTCAATAACCGTACCGCGTGCCAGCGCCGCGGGTTCGATTTCGCCGAACGCGCCCCCCAACACCTGCATTCGAAAGGCGTACGGCGCGAAACCGGTCTCGTTGGAAAAGCGCGAGGTCATGGTGAGCCTGGAAATTGCCCCCAGACTTGCCAGAGCCTCGCCGCGAAACCCCATTGTTGCAACCCGCTCCAGGTCATCAAGGTTGCGAATTTTTGATGTCGCATGGCGCTGCATGGCGAACGGCATTTCGGCCTGCGGGATGCCGCTGCCATTGTCGGCAACCCGGATACGTTTGATGCCACCTTCGAGCAGATCGATCTGGATTTCGGTGGCACCGGCGTCCAGACTGTTTTCGATCAACTCTTTGAGGGCTGAGGCGGGTCGCTCAACGACTTCACCAGCGGCGATTTGGTTGATCAGCAGTTCAGGCAGTACTTGAATGGGCGCGTGCATGCCAACCATTTTAACGGCTGTTGCGAGAAAGACGAATTCGACATGCTGCGCATCAATTGCAATTGATCCCGAGCCGCCGAAAATAAGCATGACATCCAAATATGAGCAGGTTCGGGGCAATGACAAAGGGCGGTTTTGGCGGCAAATTTGGCGTCAATCCCGACGCATTTGCGCCTGGATCCCCTGATTAAGGCATTCAATCGTGTTTTCGTCCAAAAACCGCCCAAGAAACTTGACGATTGCAGCGCCGCGCTCTAACCTGCTGCAGGGGGGATAACGTTTAGTTAACAACCACATACGCGAAAAATTGGAAGCACGCTGACACGCGCCGCGCATTTGGCAACGCCAATCTGACTTTTTCCATGATGGCGGTCACGTTGGATATGTGCGTAAGTTCGCAGGTCGGAGAGAAATGTCGCCAAATAACTTGCAACGTCTTCAAAGGTTTTGCTTTTGAGCCAGAACGAAAAAAATAATTCACCGAAAAGCAATGTCGCGACACATAACGGCTTGAGCCAATCCAGCATGTTGGTATCGTCGACCGTGAGCGCACAGGATCGCGCATTTGTCGCGCAGCATATTTATGCCGAACAGGTCAGGCTGCTGTTCCGATTCTCGTTGGTGGGTTACCTCGCCGAATTCATGGTGACTTTCCTGCTTGGCGCAATCCTTTGGAACGAGTTGGGCGAACGGCCGATATTATTTGCCTGGTTTAGTGGCGCCATCGTCATCATGATCGGGCGATACGGCCTCTACAAACTGTTTATCCGCGCCAATCCGCCGCCAGAGCGGTTGGCGTTTTGGGAATCGCGATTTGTGTTCGGCACGTTGCTGATGGCGGTGTTGTGGGGAATTATGGGCTCCGCCCTGCTTCCCAAGGCTGGCGTGACGCAGCTACCGGTCATGATGCTGGTGGCATTGCTGATCACCGGCGCAGTCGCCTACCTTGCCCCGCATCGCGCCCTGTTTACACTTTCCGCATTGGTTTCCCTGCTGCCGATGGGCGTGATTACATTTGGATTCGGCGATCGCGCGGGATCGATGCTCGGCTTCACCATCGTCATTCTTGTGGGTTTACTGGCGGTTGTCCACAGCAAGGTGCATAAGGCGCTGCTTGATTCCCTGACCGCACGCTTCGACAATGTGCTTATTGCGATTCGACTCGAAGAAGAAAAAATGCGGGTCGAGATGGCGAACAAAGCGCTGGTCGCGGAGTCGCTTGACCGGCGCAAAGCGGAGCGTTCCGAGCTGCTGGCGTTACAGCGTTTGAAACTGCACCTTGAGCGTACGCCACTGGGCGTCATCGAATGGGATATGGAGTTTCGTGTTGCCACCTGGAATCCCGCGGCAGAGGCCATTTTTGGTCACGGCGCCGCGGAAGCGATTGGCGAATCCGCATACATGCTGGTGCAGGGCGCAGAAGAGGGCGAGCGTCTCGCCGGCATGTGGATGGAGCTGATGCAGACGCGCCATTCGACCCGCGTGACGATGACCAACAAAACCAAGCGTGGCGATGAAATAAGCACCGAGTGGTACAACACCCCGCTGGTTGATGACGATGACAAGGTGATCGGTGTTGCATCGTTGGTGCAGGATATTACCGAGCGTTTGAATACCGAACGCACGATTCACTATATGGCGCATCACGATGCGCTGACCGGACTACCCAACCGGCGACTGATGCAAGACCGGCTGAATCAGGCCATTCTGTCGGCGCGACGCCAGCAACATCATGTTGGCCTTTTGTTTATCGACCTTGACCGCTTCAAACTCGTCAACGACACACTTGGCCACGAAACCGGCGATTACGTTTTGCGCGATATTTCGAAGCGATTGTCCAAGGTGGTGCGGGAAGGTGATACCGTTTCCCGCGAAGGTGGGGACGAGTTTGTCATTGTGCTGCCTGATCTGGACAAGCCCGAGTCGACGCAGATCGTGGCCAATAAGATACTCGCCGAACTGGCCAAGCCGATCGAGGTGGCCGGCCACGAGTTGACAGTCACCGCTTCAATCGGTATTTCGCACTACCCGAATGACGCAACAGACATTCAGCATTTGTTGAAGCACGCCGACTCGGCGATGTATCAGGCCAAGGATGCCGGACGGAATACCGCACGCTTTTTTACGTCGGACCTCAACTTCCTGCTGTCAAAACGGCTCGAAGTTGAATCGCGTTTGCGGCGGGGCATTGAACGCAATGAATTTTTCCTGCGCTACCAACCGCAGGTTGACGTCCTGAGCGGCAGAATTGTCGGACTTGAAGCGCTGTTGCGTTGGAATGACCCTCAACATGGTGAAATTTTTCCGAAAGATTTTATTTCGATCGCCGAAGAATTAGGCTTGATTGTGCCACTTGGCGAATGGGTGTTTCGCACCACCT
Organism: Burkholderiales bacterium; assembly: GCA_031431435.1. Taxonomy (GTDB): domain Bacteria; phylum Pseudomonadota; class Gammaproteobacteria; order Burkholderiales; family Usitatibacteraceae; genus UKL13-2. The sequence goes on along the minus strand of JANPDI010000269.1, from coordinate 60,729 downwards.
GCCAGCAGATCAAGATTTGGGATCAGGAGGGGTTCCGGGATCTCACGGTGTCGGTCAATCTCTCGCCGCGGCAATTCATTTCGCGAAAGTTGTTGCCGTCGATGAAAGCAGCACTGCTTGAAACCGGCATTTCCCCATCGCGAATCGACCTCGAAATTACCGAGACAATGGCGATGCGAAATCTTGAACAGTCGATTGAAATTCTGGCTGAATTGCGGCGACTGGGCGCGACCATTTCAATCGACGACTTTGGTGTCGGTTATTCATCACTTGGCCAACTGCGTCGCCTGCCGGCGCAGACGCTTAAAATTGACCGAAGCTTCATCTCACAAATTCCGGATGACGCAAATAGTTGTTCGATCACCGAGGCCATCATTGCCATGGGCAAACGATTGGGCTTGCGGGTGGTTGCCGAAGGTGTTGAGCAGGTCTCGCAACTCGAATTCCTGCGCGCCAATGGCTGCGACGTTTTTCAGGGCTTTTTGTTTGCCAAGCCGCTGACGACGCCGGAAGTAACGGCGCTGCTCAAGAGTCAACGCGTGGCGGCCTGACCATTGCCGCGTCGCGCGCAAACGCACCGTGCCATCAGACGCGTGCCAATGCCGGGTTTTTCTTGAAGTAGGTGCGAATCCCGTCGGCAATGGCATCAGCCATTTTTGCCTGATAGACGGCGTCGCCCAACTTTCGCTCTTCTTCAGGGTTCGATATAAACGCTGTTTCAATCAATATCGACGGGATGTCTGGTGCCTTCAAAACCGCAAACCCCGCCTGCTCCACCTGTGGTTTGTGCAGGCGGTTGACCTCACCAAGTTCCGATAAAACGTAGCGGCCGATTTTTAACGAATCGTTGATTTGTGCGGTCTGCGAAAGGTCCAGGAGAATTTTTGCCAACCCGGCGTCGCGGGTGTTCAGGTTGATGCCGCCGATCAAATCCGCATCGTTTTCTTTGTTGGCAAGCCATTTGGCCGCGGTCGACGTCGCCCCGCGTTCTGACAATGCAAATACCGAAGAGCCGTTGGCTTGCGGGTGGATGAATGCGTCTGCATGAACACTTATAAACAGATCGGCTTTTAGGCGGCGCGCGCGTTGAACACGGTGATGCAGCGGCACAAAAAAATCGCCATCGCGTGTCAGGGCAATTCGAAAACGCGAATCGTCTTCAAACCTGGCGCGCAATTGCCTCGAAATGGTCAGGACGATATCTTTTTCACGTGTACCGCGGCGCCCCACCGCACCGGGGTCTTCGCCGCCATGTCCGGGGTCCAAAACCACCACAAACGCACGCTGGGCCTTTTTGCCTGCAACGATCGCCGGCGCTTCGGGCTTTTTTGACGTTTTTTCCGGCGCATCCTTTGAAGAAGTTGTGCCCGCCGCCGCCGGTTTGTTGTCCAGCGGCGCGGGCACGGATTCACCTGGTTTAGAGGCGCCGCCCTTTGATACTGTATTTGCGGCATCGGGGGTCGAGGGTGAATTCTGGGACGCTGGTGGCGGCTCTGACAATCCCTTGCCGAATGGCGCAATGTCGTCGTTAAGCAGTGCCAACATCGGATCAGCAGGTTTGGCAGGATATATATCGAGCATCAGGCGATGGCCAAATTCACCTACCGGCGGCACCGCAAAGACCTGCGGCAGGACCTCCGTTTTGAGATCGAGCACCACGCGGACAACGTTTGGTCGATTGATGCCCACCCGCACCGACTTGATAAACGGATCGTTTCCACCAACCCTGGCCGCCAGCGTTTTCAGGGCTTCACCAAACTCGACGTTTTCGATGTCGAGTACCAGGCGCTCGGGATCCTTGACAAAAAAGTGCTGGAATTTGAATGCGGTACCGGCTTCAAACGTAACGCGGGTATATTCCGAGGCCGGCCAAACTCTGGCAGCGCTCAGCCTGGTCGTCGGCAACGCAATCGCGGCGATGACATCGCCGGCAAAAAGCGCTGATACGACAGTTGGCAATACGGCCGAGGCGGCCACCCCAAGAAAAGACCGTCGCGACACCGATACAGCAACAACGCCAGTTAACGGCCCGGACGGAATTCGCGCCTCAACGCGTCGCACATGGCGGTCCCCGCTGTTGTATTGGCAATCATTGTTAGACGCCGCTGATTGTCCGGCGTCGTCGACAGTTGTATTTCCAGATCTGCGATCGGCAACGGCACGTTCGCGCCGAGCGCCTTCTCCGGCCACTCGATGAGGCAAATTGCGGGTTGGTTCATGAGATCGCGAAATCCGGCTTCGTGCCATTCGTTTGGATCCGTTAACCGATAAAAATCAAAGTGATACAAGTTTAATCTAGAAATCGCATAAAGTTCAACTAAAGTATATGTTGGGCTTTTGACCCTTCCCTGAAAACCCAACCCGCGCAAAATGCCGCGCACCAAGGTCGTTTTGCCAGCGCCTAGGTCGCCGCGCAGGAAAATGACCCTGGATTCATCGAGGGTGCGCGTCAAAATCGGTACAAATGCAGCACCAAAGGCCAAGGTGGCCGCCTCGCCAACCAGATTGATATGCGTATTTTCCGGGGTCTGTGCAGACATCCGCTAGACTACTTTCATGGTTTCAACTTTACAAAATACCGATTTCACATTGCTGACCGCGGATATCAAGAAATGGGGCCTGACGTTGGGGTTTCAGGAAATCGGGATTACGGATACCGACTTGACCCACGAAGCGGTGATGCTCAACAACTGGCTCAGCCGCCGCTATCACGGTGACATGGATTATATGGCGCGCCACGACGGCAGCAATGGTACCAGCCGCGCGATTCCTTCTTCCATCGTCCCAAATACCGTCCGGGTCATTACCGCCCGCCTGAACTACGAAGCGCCGGCCGCCCGCGATAGCTGGGATGTCATCGACGACGATGAGGCCGCCTTTATTTCACGTTATGCTCTGGGCCGGGATTACCACAAGGTGATGCGCACCAAGCTGCAGTCGCTTGCGACAAAAATCGCCGCATCCGTCGAGGGATTCGAATATCGCGTCTTTGCCGACTCGGCCCCGGTCATGGAAGTCGCGCTTGCCACCAAGGCCGGAATTGGCTGGCGCGGCAAACACACACTGTTGCTCAACCGCGATGCGGGCTCGATGTTTTTTCTGGGTGAAATCTATGTGAACCTGCCGCTCGCAGTCGACACCGCGACCACGGAGCATTGCGGCTCATGCCGAAAGTGTCTGGATATTTGTCCCACCCAGGCAATAGTGGCACCGTACTTGCTTGATGCGAGGCGTTGCATTTCGTATCTCACCATCGAACACAAGGGCAGCATCCCTGTTGAATTCCGCAACGCAATCGGCAATCGCATTTATGGGTGTGATGATTGCCAGTTGGTGTGTCCCTGGAATAAATATGCGGTGTCCACGGTTGAACCGGACTTTGCAATTCGACACCAACTAGATGATATTCGGCTGCTGGAATTGTGGGCGTGGCCAGAGTCTGAATGGCTAAGCCGGGTGGCGGGTTCGGCCATCCGGCGCATTGGTTATGAACGCTGGCGGCGCAACCTGGCGGTGGCGATGGGTAACGCGATCCGTTCAGAAAAAGTTGAAGTCGCGGCGCGCGAGGCCATCGGTGCGGCACTGCTCGCAACACGATTAGCCGAGACTGCGCTGGTCCGGGAACATATTGATTGGGCGCTCGCGGCGGGACCGCAGAATGAAACTGTCAAGCTAGTTTGACTTGTCCGCCTTCGAGCCCACCGCCGGTGCAATGACGTTTTTTTCCGGATAACGCAACCAAATAATTTGGGCGCCGACCTTCTGTGCATTGCTTTCAACGTTATTCACACGCCGCCAATCAACCTGACGCGCATTGACGTCATCCATCAGGCCTGCACATCCGCCCAGCAGGCTCAACGAACAAATTGTCAGGGAAATATTGATGTGATTGACCGTTACACGATGACCTAAATTCATGTCAAACCTCCAATCGAGACTGCCACCGCAGTACGATACCCCCGCCAAATTGATTTGGCAATGTGCGTGTTTGCCAACCCGCCGCCGGTCTAGCCAAGCATCAACTGGTTCATGCGCCTGACAAATCCCGCCGGATCTTCCAAATGGCCGCCTTCGGCCAGAAGCGATTGTTCAAAAAGCATTAATGCAAAGTCGTCAAAACGCGTCGCGAGCGCATCACTCATGAGCTTTAACACCATCGGATGTGTCGGATTAATTTCGAGTATTGGTTTCACCGCATCCACTTTTTGTCCCGCCGATTTCAACAGGCGTTCCAGATTGCCGGACAACTCGTTTGCGTCGACGACCAGACAGGCGGGCGACTCGGTCAGGCGGTCTGTCACCCGCACGTCCTTGACGCGATCACCAAGCGACACCTTGATTTTTTCAATAAAAGGTTTCATCTCGTCGGCAATCTTCTCTGTTGCCTGCTTTTCATCAGCATCAACCAGCGCGCCCAGATCAAGGTCACCCTTGGCCACCGACTGCAATTTCTTGCCCTCGTACTCTTCCAATGACCCCAGCCACCATTCGTCAACCGGTTCGGTCAACAAGATGACTTCGATTTCCTTTTTCTTGAAAATTTCCAAATGCGGACTGTTTTGCGCCGCGGTCAATGTATCAGCGGTAATGTAATAGATCGACTCCTGTTGCGGCTTCATTCTGCCGATGTAGTCGGCGAATGAAACCGATTGAGACGTGGTCCCCGCGTGGGTTGTTTGGAAGCGGGCGAGTTTTGCGACCCGCACCTTGTTTACGTGGTCTTCGCCGATTCCCTCCTTGAATACGCGACCAAATGCCGCCCAGAATCTGGCAAATTTTTCCTTGTCGTTTTCAGCGATTTCGTCAAGCAGACCAAGCACCTTTTTGACGCAACCGGCGCGGATGGCTTCGACGTCTTTTGACTCCTGCAAAATTTCGCGGGAAACGTTGAGCGGCAGGTCATTGGAGTCAACCAAACCCTTCACAAAACGCAAATAACGCGGCAACAATTGCGCGGCGTCTTCCATGACAAAAACACGCCGCACATAAAGCTTCAATCCATGTTTATGTTCGCGATCAAACAGGTCGAACGGCGCCTGCCCGGGAATATAGAGCAACTCGGTGTACTCCTGGCGCCCCTCAACCCTGGCATGGGTCCACGCAAGCGGCGGCTGCCAATCGTGCGAAACATGTTTATAAAATTCCTGATATTGCTCGTCGCTGATTTCTGATTTGGGGCGTGTCCAGATGGCGCTGGCCTTATTAACGGTTTCGTCTTCCGCGGTGACGATCTGCGCCTGCTTTTCCTGATCCCACTCGCTCTTCTGCATGACAATCGGCAGTTGGATATGGTCTGAATATTTTCGGATGATCGATTTCAATCGCCAGTCGTCGAGGAGCTCCTTTGCGTCGTCCTTCAAATGCAGCGTGATTTCGGTGCCGCGCGCACCTCTTTCAATTGATTCGAGACTAAATTCCCCGTCGCCCTTTGACTCCCACAGCACGCCGCTGGCCGCCGGCTCGCCGGCGCGGCGGGTTGTCAGCGTCACCAAATCTGCAACGATAAATGCCGAATAAAACCCGACCCCAAACTGGCCGATAAGATGGGCGTCTTTTTGCTGATCGCCGGACAGCTTGGCAAAAAATTCCTTGGTGCCGGACTTTGCGATGGTGCCGATATTTGCGACAACTTCTTCACGTGACATGCCAATACCATTATCGGTAATGGTAATAGTGCCGGCTTCCTTGTCCAAGGCCACGCGGATTTTTAGTTCGCTGTCATTTTCAAACAGCGCCGGTGTGGTGACCGCCTCAAACCGCAGCTTGTCGGCGGCGTCAGACGCGTTGGACACCAGTTCACGAAGAAAGATTTCGCGGTTCGAATACAGCGAATGGATCATTAATTGCAGAAGCTGTTTGACCTCGGTTTGGAAGGCGAGGGTCTGTTTCGGTGCGATTGCGGTATCGGTTGTCATAGTTTTAATCGGAAAAGGTCAAATGGAAATAGTGCTGGCGTTTGTCAGGCTGCCGGTTTGTGGCAGCAGCAATCCCGAACCACGCCCGCCAACTGCAAGCGCGTCCCGGTATTTTGTTTGTGCATTGCAACCAATATTGGGAGATTTGCCCGGTTTTCAAGTCTTTTTAGTACCGACTGGAACTAAATTTGACCGCCCTTGCCATAAGGGAGTGAGTCGGTTATTGGCTTACAACTCTCATTGAGTGAGTGTGGAAGTAAACAACCCCGCATCGACTCTCCCGCGATGCGGGGTTTTTTTGCCGGTTATTCTTGGATCAGCAGGGCAAAGTCCCCGCCACATACAGGTTCCCAGGCGTTTTTACCTGCAGACGCCCGTCAATCAACGACATTTCAACAAGGCGCGCTTGGGCGTCAGAGTTGCCGGATTTTGTAACCACGCGTCATCAACATTTCGATTAGTCCGGTTTTGCCCACCAAATGCAATGCGCCAACCGCAATAAAATGGGTCACATTACTTGACAAATAGCCCTCGATTTTTGCCAGCATGGCCGGGTGCCGCTGGCCAAGCAAGATGTCATTTAGCGGCCCGACCATGCGCCCGTTTTTTGACACGTCATCGGTGATCTCCACCAGCAATTTTGCGTCGCCGAGTTGCCATGCATTTACGATGCCGGTGACTTGGTCGGCGGTTCGCCCTTGTTCGAGCATGGCGATGGCGTTTTCCAGAAACGCCTCCTGCAATTGCGGCGACATACTTGTCAAGAGTTGAATCTGCGCCAGCGACGACTCGAGCTCCAGAATCGGTTTTTTCTCCGCCTGCGCGCGTTGCGTCAGCTTCAGGTCAAGCCCCTGGTTCATCTCGTAACCGAGTTGCACAAATTCGACAATCGGCAGGAGACCACCCAACATAACCGGCCGCATGCCGGCAACGTTTGTGTACGGAATCTTGCTCCTGGCAAGTTGATCCTTCAGCCGGACCAACAGTTGCGGGGAGATATGCTTTTCAATTGTTTCGCCTTTTGGAAAATCAATCAGCCGGCCAATTTCCGCGGCATCCTTTTGATCGGTAATATTTGCCTCAACAACCAACTTTGCCGATCGCCTGAAGGCCTGGTCGACCACGTCCGGCAATGGATAGAAGCTGGATTTACCAACGTGAATCGTGCCGAACAGGAAGGCGGTGTTTAGACCGTCTGCGGATTTAACCTCCCAAAGCAACGCCCGCGTACCACTGGTGGTTGGCCGCAGCAGCGGCGCAGTGGGTGCCGCTTTACTGGTTGGATCGTATTGGTCTGCAACCGGCCGCGTGTTCTTCGCCGCCCGGTCCGGCTGTTGGCTGTTGGTGGCGGCCGGAACGGGCGGGACGGGCTGGGCGGTTGATGACACGCTGATGAATTGCAGCAGCAATCCGGCAAAACCCCACAAACTTCTTTTCAACAACATGTCGCCCCCGGTCAAAAGAGATTGCTAAACTAGTAGGCCGTATTATCCGTACAAACGTCCGAATTTATTTGCTTGTTTTTCCCGCACCCGGAGGCGACATGATGAATCACCATAAAAAAATGACTCGAATCACATTACGCGCGCTGTTATTGACTGGGATTGCCTTGATTCTCAGCACGCTGGGTGCCACCGCGCAGGCACAAGACTGCAAACACCGCGGTGACCTTGACCAAATTTTTTGTGATGAAAACAAGGATCTTGTTGCAGACGCGCCGAAGGATCCAAAAAAATGGAAAAACCCGAACACAATTGTGTTCACCTACACGCCGGTAGAAGATCCTGCCGTTTACGAGAAAATTTTCCAGCCTTTCACAGAAAATCTTGGCAAATGTCTCGCCAAACGCGTGGTGTTTTATCAGGTCAATTCAAACGCGGCTGAAATTGAGGCGATGCGCTCCGGCCGTTTGCATGTGGGTGGATTTTCGACTGGTCCGACCGCATTTGCCGTCAATATTGCCGGCGCCGTGCCGTTTGCGGTAAAGGGCACCGAGAAGGCGTTCCAAGGCTACAACCTGCTCGTAATTGTCAAGAAGTCGTCACCGTACATGAAACTGAGCGATCTGAAAGGCAAGAAATTTGCCCACACGTCACCCTCCTCAAATTCCGGTCATTTGGCACCGCTGGCCTTGTTCCCCGCTGAAGGCCTGACCCCTGACAAGGACTACAAGATTCTATTTTCAGGCAAGCATGATCAAAGCGTGATGGGCGTCAATTCCGGCGACTACGAGGCGGCAGCGGTTGCGTCGGATGTGTTTCACCGCATGGCCTCGCGCGGGCAGGTGAAAGAAGAAGACTTCCGTGTGATTTATCGATCAAATCTTTTCCCCACCTCGAGCTTTGCGTATGCACACGACCTGGACCCAACACTTGCGGCGAAATTGGTGAAATGTTTTACCGACTACCGCTTCACACCCGAAATGGTCAAGGCGTTTGACGGTGCAGATCGGTTTTTCCCGGTCACCTACCAGAAGGATTGGGAAGTGGTGCGTAAAACCAACGACGCATTCAGCCGGGATAACTACGATAAACAAACATTGAAGGAAGCCGAGGCGGCCAAGAAAAAGGCGGAAGAAGCAAAGGCCAAATAAGACTGACAACCACAATAACGCGCTGATCACCAGTGAAATGTCATCAACATGATAAAAATCCCGCCGCCGTCCACCAGCAGTCGAACAGGTGGCATGATGCCTGCGCTGCTCGTGGCGCTGGCAGCTATCACGTTTGCCGTTTCGGCCGGCGCACAGGAATGCAAGTCACGGGGTGATTTGGACACAATTTATTGTGATGCCGATGGTGACCTGACGGCGGACTTGCCAAAAGACCCGAGGCGCTGGAAGAATCCGGCGTCGTTATTACTCAGCTATTCGCCGCAGGAGGACCCCGCCACTTACGAAAAAATGTGGGCGCCGTATGTCGACCACATGCGCGCCTGCACCAAACGCAACGTGCGATTTCTGCAGGTCCATTCAAGCGCGGCGACCATTGAGGCGCTTCGCTCCGGTCGAATCCAGTTCAGTCTGCTTTCCGCCGGCGACACGCCGTTTGCCGTGAATGTGGCCGGCGCGGTGCCGATCGCCAACCACGGCACACTCAAAGACGGCATCACAGCCTACCATCTGATCGTGGTTGTCAAAAGCGATAGCGCCATCAAAACGATGCCCCAGCTCGCTGGCAAACGGGTGGCACACGTCTCGGCATCGTCGAACTCCGGAAACCTCGCACCGCGTGCACTTTTCCCCGCCGAAGGCGTGGTTCCTGACAAGGCTTACAAAGTGCTTTATTCGGGCAAACACGACAATTCCATTTCCGGCGTGGTCAATGGCGACTACGATGCCGCGGCGGTGGCTGACGACGTCCTGATCCGGATGATTCAACGCGGCGTGGTCAAGCAGGATGACCTCAGGGTGATTTATAAGAGCAAACCGTTTCCTGCCGGCAGTTTGTCAGTGGCGCATGATCTTGATCCGGCATTGCGTAAATTGATTGAGGACTGCACCTTTACATTTCGATTTCCCGCCGAATTATCAACCGCTTTTCGCGGACCCGACCGCTTCATGCCGCTAAATTACAAACGCGATTTTGTGTCGGTCCGCGATGTGGCCGGTACCAGCGGCGAGGTGTTTAGCCGCAGCGCGTTTGATGCGCGCGCCGTCAGAGAAGCTGCGGTACAAAAAAACCAACCAACCAAAAAATAAATATGGCTGATCGATCAATTCAAATTCGCGGGCTCGTCAAGGAATACAAAAAAGGCGTGCCGGTGCTGAAGGGGATCGATCTGGATATTCCGGGTGACGGCATCACCGCCATCATCGGGCCGTCGGGCACTGGCAAATCGACGCTGATTCGTTGTATCAACCGGTTGATCGATCCCACCGAAGGACAGATTTTGTTTCAAGGCCAGGACCTGGCAAAACTATCAGGCGTACCACTGCGGGAAGCGCGCCGCCGCATCGGCATGGTGTTTCAGGAATACAACCTGGTCGAACGATTGACGGTGATGGAAAACGTGCTGACCGGGCGCCTTGGTTATGTGTCTGCATTCAAGGCCTGGTTACGCAAATTTCCCGCCGAGGATATTGAGGAAGCGTTTAATTTGCTGGATGCTGTGGGGTTGGGGAATTTTGCCAATCAACGTGCCGACGGGCTGTCAGGTGGTCAGCGCCAGCGAGTTGGCATTGCGCGTGCCATCATGCAGCGTCCGGAAATTCTGCTTGCTGATGAACCGACCTCTTCGCTCGACCCCAAAACCTCGGTCGAGATCATGGAAATCATGGCGGCGATGGCCGGCACGCGCAATATTCCCGTTATCGTCAACATCCACAACGTCGCGCTTGCCAAGCGCTTCTGCCAGCGCATGATCGGCATGAACGGCGGGCAGGTGGTATTTAATGGCACGCCCGCCGAGTTGACCGAATCCAATCTCAAGGAAATTTATGGCGGCGAGGATTGGCTGGAGTGATGAACCCTTTATGAACGCCAGCCCAACCATCTCCGTCCCGCCGACACGCATCGCATTTCAGCCGAATTGGCAGGCGCGGATTGGCTGGATCTTGCTGGCGATTTATGTCGTGTGGGCCGCCAACCAACTCGACATTACCTGGGCGCGCTTTGCTGACGGCCTCGGTAACGCTGCGAAGTTCTTGGCGCGCATGTTTCCGCCAAATTTTGCGCCGGACAAAATTGAGATGATCGTCAAGGGGCTCGCCGAGAGTGTGCAGATCGCGGTGATCGCCACGTTTATCGGCATTGCGATTTCCTTGCCCATCGGCCTGTTGGCGGCGCGCAATTTGATGCCGGTTTGGGTGGTGTGGCCGGCACGTGCGTTGATCGCAGTCTGTCGGTCATTTCACGAAGTTGTGATTGCCATTATTTTTGTCAAGGCGGTCGGCTTCGGCGCAATTGCCGGAATCGGCGCATTGGTGGTCGGCTCCATCGGCTTCATTTCAAAACTCTTCGCAGAAGCGATCGAAGAAATTTCCCCCAAGCAGGTCGAGGCGGTTCGCGCATCCGGCGCCGGCTTTTTTGGTGTGCTGGCGTTTGGCGTCATGCCGCAGGTGTTTTCGCGCTTTCTTGGCTTTGCCTCGTATCAATTTGACTCCAACCTGCGCCATTCAACCATGATTGGCATCGTTGGTGCCGGCGGAATTGGCGGCAGTCTGTTTTCCGCATTCCAGCGGTTTGACTATGATTTTGTCTGTGCAATATTGCTGTCGATCATCGCGCTGATCATTCTCGCCGAGGTTGTATCCGGCTATGTTCGCGCGATGTTCAACGACAATCTGGCCCTGCTTGATTATTTCCGCAACCGGCGCACGGCCAGACTTGCGCGGGAAAAATCCGCCGCGCTGGAGGCATCATGACGGCACAATCCCTGAATATCGGCGGCTTGCGTAAATGGGAACGGTTTACCCCCGAGCAAAAATTCCTGCGTTTTGCGTTCTATTTTTTGACGCTGGCGGCGATCGTCTTTTCGCTCAAAAATATCGAAATCATCCCTGAGTTTCTGATCGACGCACCCGACCAGCTCAAGGATTTTTTTGTGCGCATGTGGCCGATGGATACGTCCTACTACGCAAAGTCAGTCCACGAGGCGCTGATTGAGACGCTCAATATCGCCACACTGGGCACGCTGCTTTGCCTTTGTATGGCGATCCCGGTTGGCATCATGGCGGCCAACAACGTGGTGCCGTACAAATCGCTGAATATGATCGCCAAGTTCATTCTGGTCGCCAGCCGTTCGGTCAATACGCTGGTGTGGGCATTGCTGTTTATTGCCATCTTTGGTCCGGGTGCGCTCGCCGGCACCATGGCAATTGCCTTTCGTTCAATCGGGTTCGTCGGAAAACTGTTCGGTGAAGCGCTGGAAGAGGCAAACAAAGGGCCGGTTGAGGCGCTGACAGCAACCGGCGCCTCAAATACATCTGTTTTTTTGAAAGCCTACTGGCCGCAGGTGATGCCATCGTTTTGGTCGATCGCGCTGTTTCGTTGGGACATCAACGTACGCGAATCGGCCGTACTCGGACTGGTTGGCGCCGGCGGCATTGGCATGGCAATGGACACCGCCATGAATCTGTTTAGGTGGGACCAGGTCGCTGTGGTGCTGTCGACGATTTTTGTCGTGGTCATCATTGCCGAGATCGTCGTCGGCGTCATTCGCAAGCGAATCATTTAGGCAATGCCGGGCATCATCACGGCCCGTCGGGCGGTTTGATCACATTCAAGCTGATCGGTGCCTGTGGTACAAAGCGGTCGATGTCCAGCGCTTTGTAACACACGTCAAGCACGTCCAATTCCTCACGCCCGCCTGGCGCGACAAGAATCACCGTATCACCGATTCTGGCTTTCAACAGCGTCCGCGCCAGCGGCGATATCCAGGTGATGTAGCCTTTTTTCAGGTCCAGTTCATCGATGCCAACAATTGACACGGTGTTCTCATCACCGGTCTGATTGGCGTAACAAACAGTGGCACCAAAAAACACCCGCTCGGCGGCCTCATCTTCACGTGCGGCGGCCGGATCAACCACCTCGGCGATATCAAGTCGTTTCGACAAAAAACGAATACGACGGTCGATTTCGCGCAGGCGTTTTTTGCCATACTGATAATCGGCGTTTTCACTGCGGTCACCATTTTTTGCCGCCCAGGAGACCGCGACGGTGACGGCAGGACGCTCCTTGTCGAGCAAATACCCCAACTCATCCTTCAGACGTTGGTAGCCGCCGGGGGTGATGTAATTCTTGGCCCCGGGCGGGATTGGCGCACTACCGGGTGCCTGACCATCATCGTCATCGGCATCGGTCTCACGGGTAAAGGCTTTGCTCATGCGGCGTTGGTCATTAAAATAGTTCAAACTCTTGCCATGTGTGGAAACATCATTATACTTTTGAGAAGGCAGTGAGCGCCCGTCGGCTGCCTTGCATTTGCAACCATCCTCTGAGATGCGCGATGCCTACATTTGAGTCCTGTTATGTCCGGTAACGCATACACAATTCTGAAAGTCCCGTCAAACGCCACCGAGGCGGCAATCGATCGTGCCTATCAGTTGCGCCTGATTGAGGTACAAACCAACATGAAATTGTCGGATGCCGAGCGGCAACAGGAAATCATCGCCATTGAAGAGGCCAACCGGGTGTTATCGCGCGCAACATCGCGTGAGTTATATGACCGGAAATTGGCCGCTGACCACGCAAAGTCGGCATCCGATGGCGGCATCGGTATGCGCGCAGGACTGACCGCCGCGGCTGTGGTTTTGGTGATTGCCGGTGCCGGATATGTCTGGGTCGAACAACGCGATGCGGCCCGGCGATTGGCTGAACAGGAACGAATCCTGGATCAACAAAAGGCGGCGGCGGCGGCAATCGCGAATTCTGAACGACTCAAATTCGAAGAACAACAACGGCGCGATGCCGCCGAACGGCGCGCCGCGGAGGAAGCCAGATTGGCAGACGTCCGGGAAGTGCGCGAGCGGGAAATGCAGGCGGAAAAATTTGTCGCCCTGCCTCTGGCTGCCCCCGCGAAATCGCAGGCACAAATCAACCGCGAGAACTTCCTGCGGCAATACGGTGAACTGGTCGAACAAAGCGAGGTTGAACGGCAACGCCGTCAGGCCCAACAGGTGGCTGACCGGCAAAAGCGCTATGTCGAGCAATTGAGCCGTGAAGAAAACGAGGCGGCGCAACAGCGCGCCAGAGCCGTGGAGATGGAAAACGCCCGCCGGCGCATGGAAGAGTTCAAAGCCGCCGGCAAGTGAAGGACTTAGCTTCATGCGCTTGAACCGTGCGGGGTCATTTGCACGGGAAAGGCGATTAATGCCGTTTGCCGACGGCTCGCGTTGGCGTTATTCGGCCGTCGGACGCTGATTTGATCCACATCAAGCCCGGTCCCCGCGGCAGCGCCTACGATGATTGGATTGCGGGTTCAATCACGGAGGGCAACATGTTTAAATCAATTCTTGTTCCGGTCGACGGCAGTAAATTGTCACTGAAGGCGCTTGACATCGCCGCCAAACTTGCCGCATCAAGCGGCGCAAAACTGACGGTTGTCACCGCCACGCCCGACTTCCCCGCATTTGTCGGCGGCGAAGGTTATATGGTCACGCCGATTACCGCCAAACAGTGGACAGATGCCACCAAAAAACGCGCCGAAGCGATCAAGGCACAGGTGGCAAAGCGACTCAAAGCGACGGCGTTCGAATTTGTCGCAATGACATCCGATCATCCCTATGAGGTGATTATTCAGGTGGCCAAAAAACGCAAATGTGATCTGGTTGTCATGGCGTCACATGGACGGCGGGGGCTTTCAGCGTTGCTGCTCGGCAGCGAGACAACCAAGGTGCTGACCCACTCGACAATCCCGGTGTTGGTCTGCCGCTAGCGTTTCACGTATGGTGCGCGTAAATCTTCCGAAGCGCATCAAGATCAAGAATGTGAATGTATTTCTGATCGACTTTGATGACGTTGTCGGTTTGAAATTTTGAGAACGCGCGACTGACGGTTTCGAGCTTCATACCGAGATAGCTGCCAATCTCTTCACGCGTCATGCGCAAGTGGAACTCGACGGCAGAATAGCCACGCGTATTCAGACGTTGTGAAAGATTCAGTAAAAACGCCGCCAGGCGCTCTTCGGCGCGCATCACGCCTAACAACATCATCACACCATTTTCGCGCACAATTTCACGGCTCATGACCTTGTGAAAATGGCGCTGCAACGACGGGACTTGGTGCGACAGCGCCTCAAACTGCACATACGGGATGGTGCATATCTCGCTATCTTCCAATGCAACCGCATCACAGCTGTGACTGCCAAGCCCGATACCATCCATGCCCAATATTTCACCGGCCATTGAAAAACCGGTTACCTGTTCTCGCCCGTCCTGGGTGGTTGCCCGTGTTTTGAAAAATCCACTGCGAACGGCGTAAATCGCAGTGAACGTCTCGCCCGCCCGGAATACCGCATCACCGCGCCGGACCTTGATGCGTGTGTACACCAGCTCATCGAGCTGGTCAATATCATCGTGGGATAAACCGGCCGGAAGGCAAATCTCGCGCAGATTGCAATCTGCGCAGGCCGTCTTCAATGCGCCGGGGTCGACCGCTATTGCCCTTTGGCGGGGTGATTCAATTTTCATGGCTATCTATCAAGTTGAGGCGTTCAGGGAATGCAACGGCGCGAATGCCGCCACCCATTTGATCTATATCAAAACGAATCGTACTCACGAGACCATCATTCTACCCATGCGCAAAGGCTCAAAACCAGCGCCGCGCAGATTTTTGGCTGGTTTTGTTCAATTGCCAGACACCATGGTATTGCCACACTCGAAAAAATGAACCTATCGTCCAGCCACACTGCGCCAACCGGCAATCTCGAAATGGATATCGACCTGATTCGCCGCTACGATCAAAGTGGCCCGCGCTACACGTCATACCCGACCGCGGATCGTTTTATTGAAGCACATGGCGCCCCCGACCATGCGGCCGCATTGGGCCGGCGTACCGTGCGCGGCGAATTGGCGCCGCTTTCGCTTTACGTGCACCTGCCGTTTTGCGACACGATATGTTTCTATTGCGGCTGTAACAAAATCACCACCCGCGATCACGGTCGCAGTGCCAAATATCTTCGATACGTCGAGCGGGAGGCGGCAATGACAGCCGAAAACCTCTCCGGTGCACGCCGGGTTGAGCAGGTACACCTCGGTGGCGGCACACCGACGTTTTTGTCCGCGGACGAATTGGCCGCGTTGATGCGCAGTCTCGGCCGCCATTTTGAGCTGGCCTCGGGTGAGTACTCGGTTGAGATTGATCCACGCACCGCAGACGAAGGCAAGATTGCCGCACTGGCTGCACTTGGATTCAACCGTATCAGTATCGGCGTTCAGGACTTTGACCCGGCGGTGCAAAAGGCGGTCAACCGGATTCAGTCCGAGGCGGAAACGGTTACCGTGATTGATGCCGCCAGGAAACACGGCATGACATCAATCAACATTGATCTGATCTATGGGCTGCCAAAACAGCACGTGATCGGCTTCAGTCACACACTTGATCGTGTCATTGCGCTGCAACCGGATCGGATCGCACTCTATAGCTACGCGCACCTGCCAACGGTATTCAAGCCGCAGCGCCGTATTTTATCCGCCGATCTGCCCACCGCCGAAGCCAAACTGCAGATCATGATGCTGGCCATTCGACGGTTGACCGATGCCGGTTACGTCCATATCGGCATGGATCACTTTGCATTACCGCATGACGGACTCGCGGTCGCCGCGCGGCAGGGACGACTGCATCGAAACTTTCAGGGTTACTCCACGCAACCCGACTGCGACCTGATCGCGCTCGGCATTTCCGCGATCAGCAAAGTCGGGCCGACCTACAGCCAGAATGTGCGGACGCTGGATGAATATTATGATTGTCTCGACCGCGGCGTCTTGCCAACATTGCGCGGCATTCAATTGACGCAGGACGATTTGCTGCGGCGGTCTGTCATCCAGTCGCTGATGTGCCAGTTCGAACTATCAATTGAGGCCGTCGAAGAGGCGCATCTGATCAGATTTGATGAGTATTTCGCCAATGAAATGGCCGCACTGGAAGCATTGCGCGACGATGGCCTGGTTGAATGGGATTCACAATGGATCACCGTCACACCGCGCGGCCGGTTGCTGGTGCGTGCGGTCGCCATGACCTTTGATCGTCACCTGCAAAGCGATCGCGAACGCGTTCGATTCTCCAAGGTGATCTGAGTTGACGCCGTCGCTATTGCCAGACGTTACCGGCGCATTCATCGCCGCGACGGCAACCGGATTTCTCGGCAGCCTGCACTGTATCGGCATGTGCGGCACCACCGCGGCGAGTATCATCAGCCGCGTCCCCGTTTCCGTACCACGTGACAAAGGTTCACCAATACCATTGGTGCAATTTTCGGTGGCCGGGACCGGATCGGCGGCGGCGGGCAATTGGGCGGCAATGAGTACCACCAACGCGTCAGCACGCAACAGTCTTGCCTTCAACGCCGGACGTATTGCCAGCTACATGATCGCCGGCACACTGGTTGCCGGTATTGCCGGCACGATTGCCGGGCAAGTCATCATGCAGGACATCATGCCAATTCGACTGGCATTATTTATTGTTGGTCAATGCCTCGTTATTGCCACCGGTTTCTATATCGCCGGTTATACAAAACCAATGGCGCCGTTTGAACGCATCGGGCGGGTGTTATGGCAATTTCTGCAACGTTTTGTGGCCCCACGGCTTCTCAAGAATCGACTGCGCGGTCAGGGCGACTTGTTTTTGCTGGGTGCGTTATGGGGCTGGATTCCATGCGGCATGGTTTACGGAACGCTGGCAACGGCGATGGCCGCCGGCAGTGCGCCGGGTGGCGCATTGATCATGCTTGGATTTGGTTTGGGCACATTACCGGCGATGTTTGCCGCCGGCGCGGCGGCAGCACCTTTGCGCAAACTGGCCCAACAGCAAACGATCCGCATTGCCGCCGGCGCGGTGGTTGTGGCGCTTGGTCTTTATGGCCTGTCACGCAGCGGCACGCAGGCGGACTTTGCGGCACTTGGCGCATTTTGTTCAAGCGCAGTGGCCACAATATTTTCCGGCGCAGCACCATGAGTAAAAATTCATGAACGCCGCGGCCTCGGCAATACTGGGTGCGCCATACACGCATGAAACGATCGCGCCTGTCGATACGACGTGTTTTCATTGCGGTTTGCCGGTTGATGTGTCAACAACATTTGGCGTATTGTGGAACGGCAGGCATCAGCCCATGTGTTGCGTCGGCTGCGAGGCAGTGGCGTCGATGATTATCGATAATGGACTGGATGATTTTTATCGGCACCGCACCGGCTACTCGACCAAACCCACGGATGCATTGCCGGCTCTTTCATTGCCACGTCGTGGCCCGGTGATTGCAGACAATGCACAGGCGGAACCGGTTGTCCTGTACCTGACGAACCTGACCTGCGCAGCATGCGTTTGGCTGGCTGAAAACACGCTCAAACGGGCAGCAGGTGTGCATGACGTGCAAGTGAACTTCACCACCCACAGTGTACGTCTGCGGTCCGATCGTGCCGGCACTGAAATTTGTATTGATGCACTGCGTCGTGTCGGCCTGCATGCCGAACGCGCTGATGACGCCGAGCGTGATGATAGCCGCCTGCGCAGTCGTCGAAAACAGCTTATCAACCTGGGTGTGGCCGGTCTGTCGATGATGCAGGTGATGATGCTGACCGTACCGCTCTATTTTGCATCCGGCGACGATATTTCAATCGACGCCCGGCACTTGATGGGATGGGCGGCATGGCTGATGACCCTGCCGGCACTGTTGTTTTCAGCACGTCCGATCTTCGTCGCCGCATGGCGTGGGCTGTCGGTTGTACACGTCGGAATGGATTTGCCGGTTGCCATTGCCCTGATACTCACGTTCCTTGCCAGCAGCTGGTCGCTTTTGACGCAGCAGGGTCATCTCTATTTTGATGCGATTACGATGTTCGTTTTCTTGCTGCTCAGTGCCCGCTGGATCGAATCGACCACCCGCGATCGCGCGGTTGCCCGGATCGGGCGTATGGCAAATCCCCGCCCGGTTGTTGTGTCACGGCTGATTGATTTTCCGCGCAGTGAAGCAAGTGAACGGGTGGAATCGAAGGCGCTTGCAAAAGATGAAATCATCGCCATTGAACAAGGTGCGGTGATCCCCGCTGACGGTGTGATCCTTCGCGGTGAAAGCGAAGTTGATGAAGCACTCATGACCGGCGAATCAAAACCCGTGCCAAAAAATGTCGGTGACACCGTCGTTGGCGGTACCGTCAATATGATCGGTTCAATCGTGGTGCGGATCACTGCGGTGGGAAAACAAAGTGTGCTGGCGCAACTGGCACGGCTGGTCGACAGCGGGCTGCTCGCGCGTCCGGCTTTTCATGGGATGACCGAAAAAGTCGCGCGTTATCTGGCACCGACGACCGTGTTGCTGGCGTTGTGCGGCGCGCTTATCTGGCTGGCAATCGATCCCGCAAAGAGTCTGGACGTCGCCGTCGCGGTTCTCGTCATCACCTGCCCATGCGCCTTTGCGCTCGCCGCACCAACAGCATCTGCGGCGGCACTTGGCGCCATGGCCGAACGCGGCATGCTGGTGGTACGCGGCCACGTGCTCGAGACCCTCGCCACGGCGACGGATGTGGTGTTTGACAAGACCGGCACCATCACCACCGGCCACTGGCAGTTGGTCGACATTCGCTGCGTAACCGCCGAACCTGACAGCTGCCTTGCAATTTGTGGTGCGCTCGAGTCCGGTGCCATCCACCCGGTTGCCCGGGCGGTACAACGCGCAGTCTCTGCCCGCCTGAATTGCGACCAAGCTAACGGCACCAATAACGCGTCGTCGCAAATGGTGGCGGCCGCACTCAGCCATGCGCCTGGTGCCGGTGTCGAGGGATTGATCAACGGCGAATATTATCGATTTGGCAACATGACGTTTGCACTTGGCGATGAGCAGGCAACGATGATGGACCACGCCGGCCTTGACAACAAAATACTGGTATTTCTGTCGGTCAAGCGTTCCGGCCGCTGGACGCATCTGGCGACGCTGGTATTTGACGATGCGGTCCGGCCAAATGCCGCCAACACCATTGCCGCGCTCGAGTCCGATGGTCTTGAAGTACACATGCTTTCCGGTGACCGCCCAGATGTGGTTAACACAGTTGCCAGCGCATGTGGTTTGGATGCCAGACGGGTTCGTGCATCACAATCCGCCACCGACAAGCGCAATTATGTTTTGGCACTGCAGGCACAAGGCCGCCGCGTGGTTGCCATTGGCGACGGCATGAATGACGCACCGATGCTGGCGGCAGCCGATGCCGGCATCGGTCTTGCCTCGGGCGCATCACTGACCAGACTCTCCTCCGACGCCGTGCTGGACGAGGGCAAACAGCAGTTGTTCGTTTGTATTGGTGATGCCTTTGCAAGGGCCGGAAAAACACTTGTTATCACCCGGCAAAATCTCGGCTGGGCGTTTGCATACAACGCGGTCGCGCTACCGCTGGCATTTTGCGCGCTTGTGACGCCGTTTATCGCCGCTGTCGGGATGGCGGCGAGTTCATTGGTGGTGGTACTCAACGCGACAAGGTTATGGTCATGGAATCGCTCTGGATCCTGATCCCGCTATCGGTGCTGATTGCGCTCGGTATCGGCGCCGTGTTCTGGTGGGCGGCGGGCAGCGGCCAGTTTGACGACCTCGACGGACCCGGTCAGCGCATTTTGGTCGACGATGACCGACCGCCTCTGCAAGCGGTCGTGCCGCCCCGGCCGCCGCCATCGAACCCGGTTTGACGCCCGATGATCCCTGCTTTGATCCACATCAACATGCCACTTTTCCAAGCTGCAATCATGCGCTCTGGCTCGCCGTTGCCGGCGCGTCCACCTGGGCCAATTCAACAATAGGGACTGCGAAATGCAAGATACCGTCAACACATATAACTACAAGGTTGTACGACAGTTCGCCATCATGACTATTGTGTGGGGGGTGGTCGGCATGCTGGTTGGTGTGATCATCGCCTCCCAGCTGATCTGGCCCGATCTGACGTTTGGCGTCGAGTGGCTGTCTTATGGCCGTCTGCGGCCGCTGCATACCAACGCGGTGATCTTTGCGTTTGGCGGCTGTGCACTGTTTTCAACCTCCTACTACGTGGTGCAACGCACCTGTCAGGTACGGCTGATTTCGGACAAGCTTGCCGCGCTTCACTTCTGGGGTTGGCAACTGGTGATTGTGCTGGCGGCGATCACGCTGCCGCTTGGCATTACCAGCGGCAAGGAATACGCCGAACTCGAATGGCCGATCGATATCCTGATCACGGTTGTCTGGGTCAGTTATGCAATTGTCTTTTTTGGCACCATTATGCGCCGCAAGGTGCCGCACATTTATGTTGCCAACTGGTTCTACGGCGCGTTTATTTTGACGGTGGCGGTGTTGCATTTGGTCAACAGTGCCGCCGTGCCGGCAGGCATGTGGAAATCATATTCCGCCTATGCAGGGGTGCAGGACGCGATGATCCAATGGTGGTACGGTCATAACGCAGTAGGCTTCTTTCTGACCGCCGGGTTCCTCGGCATCATGTATTACTTTGTGCCCAAACAAGCCGAGCGCCCGGTCTATTCGTACCGACTATCGGTGGTGCATTTTTGGGCGCTGATTT
The DNA here is from genome assembly GCA_031431435.1 of Burkholderiales bacterium. Lineage (GTDB taxonomy): Bacteria > Pseudomonadota > Gammaproteobacteria > Burkholderiales > Usitatibacteraceae > UKL13-2. The sequence continues at coordinate 39,627 of JANPDI010000269.1, read as the reverse complement.
TTACGTATATGTGGGCCGGCCCGCACCATCTGCATTACACCGCCCTGCCGGATTGGGCGCAGTCACTCGGCATGATGTTTTCGCTGATTTTGCTGGCACCCTCATGGGGCGGCATGATCAACGGCATCATGACACTTTCCGGCGCATGGCATAAATTGCGCGACGATCCAATCCTGAAATTCCTGATCGTCTCGCTTTCGTTTTATGGCATGTCCACCTTTGAAGGCCCGATGTTATCGATCAAGACCGTCAACGGCTTGGCGCACTACACCGACTGGATCGTCGGCCACGTCCATTCGGGTGCACTCGGTTGGGTGGCGTTCATTTCGTTTGGCGCGATGTACTACCTGATTCCGCGCTTGTTCGGCCGCAAGGAAATGTACTCGGTAAAACTGATTTCAATGCATTTCTGGATCGCCACACTCGGCATCGTTCTCTATATTTCCGCCCTTTGGGTGTCGGGCGTCATGCAGGGCCTCATGTGGCGGGCGGTCAACAGCGACGGCACGTTGACCTACACCTTTGTGGAGAGCGTCAAGGCGAGTTATCCGTATTGGACCATTCGCCTGGTGGGCGGGTTGATGTTCTTTGTCGGCATGTTGATCATGGCCTACAACGTTGCCCGCACGGTTGCGCTCGGCAGCGCCTACGACGCGCCGATTCCGGATTCGACACCGGCAAGCATACCGCCCGGCAGCGCCCAACCCGCCATTGCACAGGGAGATTGAAGTGAAGTTCACACACGAACATATTGAACGCAATGTCGGACTGATGATCGTCCTGGTCATTCTGGTGATTGCCGTTGGCGGAATGGTTGAGATTGTGCCGTTGTTTTTCCAAAAGGATCTGACCCAACCAGCGGCCGGCCTGAAACCATACACACCGCTGCAACTCGCCGGTCGCGACATCTATATCCGTGAAGGTTGTTACAACTGCCACTCACAAATGATCCGGCCGTTTCGCGCCGAAACCGAGCGTTATGGCCATTACTCGGTGGCGGGTGAATTTGTCTACGACCATCCGTTTCAGTGGGGCAGCAAACGTACCGGACCGGACCTGCATCGTGTCGGGGGCAAATTCAGCGATGAATGGCATCGTCTGCATCTTCGCCAGCCACGCGACCTGGTGCCGGAGTCGAATATGCCCGCCTACAACTGGCTGCAAAAACGCACCATCGATCCGGCGCAAATGTCGCCGCGTATGAACGCGCTGCGCACGGTGGGTGTGCCGTATTCAAACGAAGAAATTGCAAATGCCGCCGCCGATGTCACGGGCAAGACCGAGGAAGATGCCTTGATTGCCTATCTGCAAGTGCTTGGCACCGCGCTCAAAACCAAATAACGAAAGGAATCCAACATGGATCTGACCACACTTCGCTCGCTCGTGACGTTGATTTCCTTCCTGGTATTCATCGGCATTGTGCTATGGGCATGGAGCGGCAAGAACCGCGCGCGCTTTCAGGAAGCCGCGATGTTACCGTTTGCCGACGACGATATCGGTGAACCCGTCACCAGTCCACGCCAGATCGCCAAACACTAAGGACAAATGATGGAAAAGCACCTAAGTGATTTTTGGCATTGGTACATTGTCATTATTTCGGTGGTCTCGATCATCGGCTGCGGCGTTTTGCTCAAACTGATGACCACCAAGCGGTTGCCAAAAGGTGAAAAAGTCGCCCTGCACGGCAATGTCTGGGACGAAGATCTGCAGGAGTACAACCACCCGCTGCCCAGTTGGTGGAAGTGGCTTTTTTACCTGACGCTGATTTTTTCGATTGTCTACCTTGCCGTCTACCCCGGGCTCGGCAATTTCGCCGGCTCGTTCGGCTGGTCGTCGGCCGGGCAATACCAACAGGAAATGAAACAGGCCGAGGCGGAATTTGGGCCGATATTTGCAAAGTACTCAGCCGTCGCCATTCTGGACCTTGCAAAGGACAAACAAGCGGTGGAGATCGGTCAGCGGCTTTTTCTGAACTACTGCGCACAATGCCATGGATCGGCAGCCGTTGGCAGCAAGAGCTTCCCCAACTTGACTGATAAGGACTGGTTGTACGGCGGCGATCCGGCCACCATCAAGGCAACACTCACGGCAGGACGCAATGGCATCATGCCGCCGCTTGGCGCCGCCCTCGGCGGCACCGACGGTGTCAAGGCGGTCGCCCAATATGTGCGTTCATTGTCCGGGTTACAGCATGACGCTGGCATGGCTGCCAAAGGAAAGGATAAATTTGCGGTTTGTGCGGCGTGTCACGGTATCGATGGCAAGGGCAATCGCGCACTTGGCGCACCAAATCTGACCGACAATATTTGGCTCTACGGATCCAGCGCAGAAGCAATCGAAGAAGGCATCAATCTAGGCCGCAACAACGCCATGCCCGCGCAGCTTGAACGGCTTGGTGAGGCAAAACTGCATGTGCTATCGGCCTACGTCTACAGTCTGGGAGGAGGAGAACCCCCGGTGGTGGCGGCAGAGGCGGTCTCGGTACCTACCGAGCCGTCGCCTGCGTCGGCAACGACCAAGCCCGGCAGCAAGAAATAGCGCGTACAAGGGACAAGGATGGCCACCTCAGGCAACGGGCAAAAGGTCATCCCGATCGTACCGCGCATTGTCGACGCAACTGAAGTCGAGGAAGCACTGTATGAGGTGCGCAAGAAGATATATCCGCGTGCGGTCAGCGGCTGGTTTGTCAAGTGGCGGTGGGCGATGGTGGTGCTCACCCAACTGGTCTATTACGGCACGCCCTGGTTGTACTGGAACGACCGGCAGGCGGTGTTGTTCGATCTGGCCGCACGGAAATTTTACGTACTCGGCAATGTGTTCTGGCCGCAGGATTTTATCTACCTGACGGTGCTGCTGCTGATTTGTGCCTACTCGCTGTTTCTATTCACGGCTGTGGCTGGGCGTTTATGGTGTGGCTACGCGTGCCCGCAGACCGTCTATACCGAGATTTTCCTATGGATTGAACGCGCCTTTGAGGGCGGTCATGTCAAACAAAAGAAGCTCGATCAGGCACCATTGTCGGCACGCAAGATAGCCGCCAAGACTGGCAAGCATATGGTCTGGATCGGGTTATCCCTGTGGACCGGATTCACGCTGGTCGGCTACTTTGTACCAATTCGCGAACTCAGCATGCAGGTATTGACGTGGCAGGTCGCTGGCTGGGAAATTTTTTGGATGTTGTTCTACGGCCTCGCGACCTATGGCAACGCCGGTTGGATGCGGGAGCAGGTTTGCAAATACATGTGTCCCTATGCCCGCTTTCAGGGCGCCATGTTCGACCGCGATACGCTGGTCATCACATATGACGCCGTCCGCGGCGAAACCCGTGGTGCGCGCAGCAAGTCAGCCGACTACAAAGCCAAGGGACTGGGAGATTGTGTTGATTGTGATATCTGTGTGCAGGTGTGCCCGACCGGTATTGATATCCGCAACGGCCAGCAGTATGAGTGTATCGGCTGCGCGGCATGTATTGACGGCTGTAACCAAGTGATGGACAAGATGGGTTATCCGCAGGGTTTGATCCGCTACGCAACGTTGAATGCAATGGATCGCCACTACGGCTGGCGTGAAATGCTCACCCGTGTTTTCCGGCCACGGGTGATGATTTACACAGCCGCTCTGTGGGCGATCATTTTTGCCGCCGGCTTTTCATTGTGGCACCGCGCGCCGGTCAAGGTGGATGTGATTCGCGATCGAACCTCACTTGCCCGCGAAGTCGAAGACGGTAAGTTCGAAAACGTCTATCGCCTGCAAGTGATGAATACCGAAGAGCGCCCGCAACGCTTTGTTGTCAGTGCGCGCGGCATCGAAGGCTTGACGGTTGTCGGCGTCAGCCAGCCACTCGAAATCGGCCCCGCCACATCACGTGTCATTGCCGTCCAATTGCGCGCCAGCGGTAGCGCTGCACCCAAAGGTTTCAGCCGTATCGAGTTCGATATCACCGCTGTTGATGCAACCGGCCGCGCCGCGCCGGATCACTTCAGCCTGCACGAAAAATCCGCTTTCTACAAACCTTGAGGTCACGATGATCAAAACTGATGCGCTCGATACCCGTCCCTGGTACCAGGAACCGTGGCCGTGGTTGTTGATGTCGGGGCCGGCGATTGTAGTGGTGGCGGGGTTTATCACGTTGTACCTCGCCGTGTCCGGACAAGATGGCTTGGTGGTCGATGACTATTACAAGCAGGGCAAAACGATTAATCAATCGCTGCACCGCGATGACGTCGCGCGGCAGATTGGTGTCACGGCAACCGTGAACTTTGATCAAGTTAATGACCGCCTTGTTGTGTCCTTAAGCCGCACCGATGGACAGGCGTTACCCGCCACTATCTGGGTCGGGCTGGTACACGCCACGCGCAGCGGCGAGGACAAGATCATCACACTATCTCTGGGCGCAAATGGTTATGCCGGCAAACTGCCTGTGCTCGGCGCAGGCAAGTGGAACGTGTTGATCGAGGACGCGCAGAAACAATGGCGGTTGCAAAAGGAGATTCTGGTCGACTCGAAGCCGGTTCCACAACTTGAGATTTCCCCGGCCGGACAACGCTGATCATGTTACGACTGACGTTATCGATTCTTTGGCCGTCTTTTTTGGCGGCCGGCATTGGTATCGGCATCATTTTTACGCTGGTTGATCCGATGGAGTTGGTCATCCTGGGCGCACATACGCAGGCATCGCGCACGGCGATTTATTCGCTGGGGTTTTTTATCCTATGGGCAATTGCCGCGATGGCCAGCGCATTGAGTTGCTTGTTACTGAACAACCGGCGCGGCGACACAAACGCCAATCACGACAAACAAAACTAATCGACGATGCCGATTTCGCGCTGCTGCTTTTTTGTCAGCTTGCGCGCCACCAGCTGATAGGAACGTGCAATCAGCGCTTTTATTTCGGCCGCGTCAACACTCTTGATATCGGTAATTTGCACCCACTTCGCCCGCGCCAGATAGGGTGCCGGAACAAAGCCGGGGCGGTCGGTGTATTCGAGGAACCGCTCATCGTCCACCTTGAAGGCAACAAACGTACCGCGCAGCTTGCTGACAAACGCAACGGCAAACATCTTTCCGCCAATCGAATAGACATGATCCGCCCCCCACTTCACATCGGCCGTTGCGTGGGGCATCGATGCGCAATACTTCTTGATGGCGGCCAGATTCATAATCGCCTTATTCGGCGGGTGGTTTCAGGCATTTTTGCCTGAAACCGCTTTCTGCGCCTAGGGTTTGCCCTTCGATGTCGCGGCTTTTTTTGCATCGCTATTTGCATTGTCGACAACTTGATAAAACGTTTCATTGGCCTTGATCATGCCCAACTCAACGCGGGCACGCTCTTCGACCGCGACCAGACCTTCTTTCAAGTCTCGAACATCCGCATCCAACCCGGCATTGCGCTGGACGAGTTTGACGTTTTTCTCTTTTTGCTGTTTAAGCTGTTTATTCACTTCCCACACCCGCAACCAGCTGCCTTTGCCGATCCACAATGGATACTGGATGGCGATGATGAGTACGATCAAAGTGTGCGGAAGGTACTTCATGCGGTTTGGATGGGCGTCCCGGAAGGGCTATCGCAAATTGTAGTACGCCGACTTGCCGGGATAACTGGCGGCGTCACCGAGCTCTTCTTCGATACGCAGCAGTTGGTTGTACTTCGCCATCCGATCAGATCGTGATGCCGAGCCCGTCTTGATTTGCAGCGCATTGGTCGCCACGGCGATATCGGCAATGGTGGTGTCTTCCGTCTCGCCGGAGCGGTGCGAGATGACGGCGGTGTAATTGGCGCGTTTGGCCATCTCGATGGCGGCAAATGTTTCAGACAGCGTACCAATCTGATTGACCTTGATCAGAATTGAATTGGCGACGCCCTTCTGAATACCCTCGCGCAAAATTTTGGTGTTGGTCACAAACAGGTCATCACCGACCAGCTGAATTTTTTTGCCCAATTTTTGCGTCAGATTGGCCCAGCCATCCCAATCGTTTTCGGCCATGCCGTCTTCAATGGAAACAATGGGATATTTGTCGCACCAGGTCGCGAGCACATCGGCAAATTGTGCGGCCGTGAAGTTCAATTTCTCCGCCTCAAAGCGGTACTTGCCGTCTTTGTAAAATTCGGAGGCCGCACAATCCAGACCAATCAGAATATCCTGGCCGGCAACGTAGCCGGCTTCTTCGATCGCCTTCACTGCATATTGAATCGCCGCTTCGTTGTTTGGCAAATTCGGCGCAAAACCGCCCTCGTCGCCCACGTTGGTGTTGTGACCCTCGGCATGCAGAATTTTTTTCAGCGTATGAAATACCTCGACACCGGCGCGCAACGCCTCGCGAAAAGTCGGCAGGCCGGCCGGAATAATCATGAACTCCTGGATGTCGAGCGGGTTGTCCGCGTGGGCGCCGCCGTTGATAATGTTCATCATCGGCACCGGCATTTGCATCGGTGCCGCACCACCAAGATAACGATACAGCGACAGACCCGATTCATCGGCAGCCGCTTTTGCACACGCCAATGAAACCGCCAGGATTGAATTGGCGCCGAGGCGCGATTTGGATTCCGTGCCATCGAGCTCGATCATGGTCCGGTCAATAAACGCCTGTTCGGTCGCATCGAGGCCGATGATGGCTTCACAAATCTCGGTATTGACGTGTTCACATGCCCGCAACACACCCTTGCCAAGGTAGCGCTTTGGATCCTTGTCACGCAGCTCAATGGCTTCACGCGAACCGGTCGATGCGCCGGACGGTACCGCGGCGCGGCCTATTACACCCGACTCAAGCAACACATCACATTCAACCGTGGGGTTGCCACGTGAGTCAAGAATTTCACGGGCAATAACGTCAACAATCGCTGTCATAAAAAATGTTTGGTCTAAGAGTTATTTCATCAAAGCCGATTCAGCAAAACCGCGTTGCTTCACCAGCGCGTCAATTTCTTTTAACACGTACAACAATTCCTTCATCATGCCGAGCGGCCACGCGTTCGGCCCGTCCGACATCGCTTTAGACGGATCCGGATGCGTTTCCATAAACAATCCCGAAATGCCGGCGGCGACCGCCGCACGTGCCAGCACCGGCACAAATTCACGCTGGCCGCCTGACGTGGTTCCCTGCCCGCCGGGCAATTGCACCGAGTGGGTTGCATCAAACACAACCGGGCACAGCGTATTGCGCATGATTGCCAGCGATCGCATATCCGACACCAGATTGTTGTAGCCGAATGACGCGCCGCGTTCACACACCATGATGTTGTCGGCACCACTGGCGTCACGCGCCTTGTCGACAACATTTTTCATGTCGGTGGGCGCGAGGAATTGGCCCTTTTTGATATTCACCGGTTTGCCGGCGCGCGCGACCGCGTGAATAAAATCGGTCTGGCGGCACAAAAACGCCGGCGTCTGCAACACATCAACCACTGATGCGACGATGGCAATTTCTTTTTCCGAATGGACGTCTGTCAGCACCGGTACGCCGAGTTGTTTCTTGACCTCGGCCAGAATCCGCAGCCCCTCATCCATGCCAGGACCGCGAAACGATTTGCCGGAAGAACGGTTGGCCTTGTCGTAACTCGACTTGAAAATAAACGGGATCTTCAGCTCGGCCGCCATTTCCTTGAGTTGCCCCGCGACGTCAATTTGCAATTGCTCAGACTCAACCACACACGGTCCGGCTATCAGGAAAAATGGTTTATCAAGCCCAACCTCAAAGCCACATAACTTCATTTAATACTCCCTACACTATCAAATCCACATGACTTCATGCTGATTTAGCGCCTTGTACAACACGCAAGCCTGTTTCACCGTGCGTTTTTTTACGCTGTTCGAGTGCAGCCTTAACGAATGATGTGAACAACGGATGCCCGTCGCGTGGCGTGGAGGTGAATTCCGGGTGGAACTGACAACCGTAAAACCACGGATGACCGTGTTTGCCCGCATCGAGCTCGATCATTTCCGTCAACGATTCTGAATTGGTGCGCGCCGAAATCACCATTCCCGCTGCTTCGAGCCGCGGCACGTAGTGGTTGTTGACCTCATAGCGATGACGATGGCGTTCGCTGACGGTGGTGTTTTGGTAAATCTTGAATGCCAGCGTATCCGGACGGACCGTACAAGGTTGCGCACCCAGACGCATGGTGCCCCCCATTCTTGAACCGGCATCCCGACGCTCGATCTGCCCGTCGTGGTTTTGCCATTCGGTGATCAGCGCGACGACCGGATGCGGTGTGTCGGCGTCAAATTCTGTTGAGTTTGCACCGGCGAGTCCCACCACATTGCGGGCAAACTCAATGGTGGCAATCTGCATACCCAGACAAATACCGAGATAAGGAATCTTGTTTTCCCGGGCGAATTTCACCGCCGAGATTTTTCCTTCAGTGCCGCGCTTGCCGAAGCCGCCCGGCACCAGTACCGCGTCCATACGCGCCAGCTGATCAATGCCGCCTTTTTCCAGATCCTCTGAATCTAGATAGTGGATATTGACGCGGGTTTTGGTTTGAATGCCGGCATGGATCAACGCCTCGGACAATGATTTGTACGAGTCCGCCAGATCGACGTACTTCCCAACCATGGCCAAATCAATTTCTGCTGACGGGTTTTCCAAGGCATCAACAATACTGTCCCATTTGGTGAGATCAGCGGGATTCGGCGTCAGGTGCAATTTGCGGCAAACAATTTCGTCGAGCCCCTGCTTGTGCAGCATTTTGGGGATCTTGTAAATCGACGTCGCGTCGTAGCAGGAAATGACCGAACCTTTATCGACGTTGGTAAACAACGCAATCTTGCGCCGCTCTTCCTCCGGCAATGGCCGGTCGCTGCGGCACATGACGACATCCGGTTGGATACCAATCTGCCGCAATTCCTTGACGCTGTGTTGGGTCGGCTTGGTCTTGATTTCGCCCACCGTGGGCAGATATGGCACCAGCGTCAAATGGATATAGCAGGTATTGTCGCGACCGTGCTCAACACCCATCTGGCGAATGGCTTCCAAAAATGGCAGCGACTCGATATCACCAACCGTGCCGCCGATTTCGATGATGCCGACATCCGCGTCGGCTGTTCCGGCCATGATCGACGATTTGATCTCGTCCGTGATATGCGGAATAACCTGAACGGTTGCGCCCAGGTAGTCACCACGACGCTCTTTGTTGATGACGCGCTCATAGATCTGGCCGGTGGTGAAATTATTGGCCTTTTTCATCTTGGTCGACACAAAACGTTCGTAGTGGCCCAAGTCAAGATCGGTTTCAGCGCCGTCTTCTGTGACAAACACTTCGCCGTGTTGGAACGGCGACATGGTGCCGGGCTCAACGTTGATGTACGGATCGAGTTTCATCATTGAAACTTTGATACCGCGGGATTCTAGAATGGCGGCCAGAGAGGCGGCGGCGATGCCCTTCCCTAGTGAGGAAACCACACCGCCCGTGACGAATATGTATTGTGTCATGGTCAAGCTCCCGGGAAGGGATGCGTTGGAAATTGAAATTATACCGCATCAGCCCGCCTTTCCGGCGATTCCGCCAGCCAAACCGCCTGTCGCCAGACAACGGACCTGCCTGACATCGCGACCCGCTAAAAAAACACACACAACAATTGATTGATGCAGTATCGGCGATGCTGTGGAATACTCTTTGCATGAAATTTAAAACCCGGCCCGTCCGCAGCCTTGTCGCCGACCAACAACATCGTCACATTAATATCGTCGACCAGACAATGCTGCCGTTCGCGCTTGAAATGCGCACACTCACCAGTTGGCCGGATGTCGCCGAGGCAATCCGCGCCATGCGGGTGCGCGGTGCGCCGTTGATCGGTGTGACCGCGGCCTATGGTATTGCCATGGCCATGACGGCCGACGCCACCGATGACGCGCTGGATCGCGCACATGCCGGGCTGCTGGTGACGCGTCCGACAGCCGTCAATCTTGCATGGGCGCTTACGCGTATTGTCCGGCACACAAGAGCCGTGGAACCACCCGAACGCGCGGATACCGCATGGGCCGAGGCGATGAAAATTGAAGCCGAAGATGTTGCGACCAATCACCGTATCGGCACCCACGGGCTGGACATTCTCAGGACGCTGCACCGGCAGCAGCCGCGCACCATCAACATACTCACCCACTGCAACGCCGGCCGGCTGGCATGTGTTGAATGGGGCACGGCCACCTCGGCGATTTATCAGGCACATCAGGCAGGCTTGCCGCTGCATGTCTGGGTCGAGGAAACACGCCCGCGCAACCAGGGGCTGATCACCCAATGGGAACTCGAGGATGCCGGTGTGCCACATACCTATCTGACCGACAACGCCGGTGGACATTTGATGCAACACGGCAGGGTCGACGCGGTGTTTGTCGGGGCCGACCGCATCACCCGTCACGGTGACGTCGCCAACAAGATAGGCACGTATCTAAAGGCGCTTGCGGCCAAAGACAATAACGTCCCGTTCTACGTTGCCGCACCCGCTTCAACAATCGACTGGACCATCAGCGACGGGCTTACAGAAATCGAGATCGAAGAACGCAGCGGCGACGAGTTGCGGCTGTTGCGCGGGCTGGATCGCAACCGCATGCTGTGTGATTTTCGGATTCTGGATGATGATGTCGCCGTCGGCAATCCCGGCTTTGACGTCACCCCCGCCAGATTGGTGACCGCCATCATCACCGAGCACGGCAGCTTCGAACCTGACAAACTTTCACCATCATGATCGTATGACATTCCTTAATCTCAACCACCAGCCGGACAAAGCGCTGCGCCACGAAGTCATCACGACCGCGCTGAAAATGAATGCCCTTGGCATCAATCACGGCAAAGCCGGCAATGTCAGCGTCAGAACGGACACCGGATATCTGATTACCCCAACCGGCGTTCATTACGACAAGCTCACACCCGACGATATTGTCGCAATGGCCATTGATCACAGCCCGGACGGCACCTTTGAGGACGCAATTTTGCCGTCGTCAGAATGGCGTTTTCACCGCGACATTTACGCCGCGCGGACCGATATCAACGCGATTGTGCACACCCACTCGGTACACGCCACGACGCTGGCTGTGCTGGGTAAAAATATCCCTGCATTCCACTACATGGTTGCCGCCGCCGGCGGCGCGGATATTCGTTGCGCACCTTACGCCACGTTTGGCACGCAGGCATTATCAGACTTTGCCCTTGCCGCGCTGCAGGGCCGCCAAGCCTGCCTGTTGGCACAACACGGCGTGATTGCATGCGGCACAAATCTGGACCAGGCGTTGAACCTGGCGGTCGAGGTCGAGGCGCTGGCAACAATGTACCTGGAAGCGCTCAAGACCGGACTGCCCATCCCGGTGCTGGACGCGGCTGAAATGGCGGTTGTATTGGCGAAATTCCGCACCTACGGCCAGCAAACGCCCGCCACCACCTGACATTCATCCGACCAAATTACCGTCGTATTGCTGACAATTTTTTGCACGCTTTTGTACTCTAACGCCGGCAATTCACGCCGCGCCGTGGGATAATTTTTGCAAATCATCGATGCGGCGTACCACGACACCTGCACAGACTGCCACACGCTTTTGGAGAGCCTTTATGCATGCCCGCACCAAGCCCGTTCTGTTGAACGACGCCCCCACTTTTCATCCCGGATTGCTCGCCTGGGTCAACGATGTTGCGGCACTGACACAGCCTGATCACATTTATTGGTGTGACGGCTCGGAAGCCGAATACCGCCGGCTGTGTGACGAATTGGTCGCCGCGGGCACCTTCCGCAAGCTTGACGAAACGCTGCGGCCAAATTCCTACCTCGCCTGGTCCGACCCGTCCGACGTGGCACGCGTTGAAGACCGCACATTTATTTGCTCGGCGCTAAAGGACGACGCCGGACCGACCAATAATTGGCTGGATCCGGCAGAAATGCGCACCAAACTCAACGGCTTGTTCGCCGGCTCGATGCGCGGACGCACCATGTATGTCGTGCCGTTTTCGATGGGGCCAATCGGCTCGCACATCGCCCACATTGGCGTGGAAATTTCTGATTCGCCATATGTCGCGGTCAACATGAAGCATATGACGCGCATGGGCACCAAGGTATTGGACGCATTGGGGACCGACGGTGAATTTGTGCCTTGTTTGCACTCGGTGGGCGCCCCGCTCGCGGCCGGCGAAAAAGACGTGCCGTGGCCTTGTAACAAGGACCACAAATACATCGTCCATTTCCCCGAGACACACGAAATCTGGTCGTATGGCTCCGGTTACGGCGGCAATGCGCTGCTGGGCAAAAAATGTTTTGCGCTGCGTATTGCCAGCGTGATGGGCAAACAACAGGGTTGGCTCGCCGAGCACATGTTGATCCTCGGCGTCAAAACCCCGGCAGGCAAAAAGCACTACGTCACCGCGGCATTTCCGTCGGCTTGTGGCAAAACAAATTTTGCCATGATGATTCCACCCGCATCATTCAAGGATGCCGGCTGGGAAATCACCACGGTTGGCGACGACATCGCCTGGATCAAGCCCGGCAAGGATGGCACCATGCTCGCCATCAATCCGGAAGCCGGCTTTTTTGGTGTCGCGCCCGGCACGTCGTATGAGACCAATCCGAATTGTATGGAGTCGTTGAGGTCAAACGTGATCTTCACCAATGTTGCACTCACGCCCGAGGGTGATGTCTGGTGGGAAGGCATGAGCAAGACACCACCGGCGCAGTTGACCGATTGGCAGGGCAAGGCATGGACGCCCGACTGTGGCCGGCTTGCCGCACACGCCAATGCACGTTTCACGGTCGCCGCAACGCAGTGCCCGTCACTCGATAGCGAGTGGGACAATCCAGACGGTGTGCCATTGTCGGCGATGATCTTTGGCGGCCGACGCTCATCCACCGTGCCGCTGGTAACTGAAGCGCGCAATTGGAATGAAGGCGTCTATATGGCAGCCACGCTGGGTTCGGAAACCACCGCGGCCATCGTCGGGCAGGTTGGCGTGGTGCGTCGCGACCCGTTTGCCATGCTGGCATTTTGCGGCTACAACATGTCGGATTATTTTGCACATTGGATCAATATCGGCGCAAAAGTCGGCATTACCGCGCCAAAGATGTATTGCGTCAATTGGTTCCGGAAATCCGACGACGGCAAATTTATCTGGCCTGGTTTCGGCGAAAACATGCGCGTCCTGAAATGGATCATCGAACGTGTTGAGGGCGCTGCCGCGGCGACTGAAACACCGTTGGGTTATATCCCCGCGTACGAAAACCTCGACTGGAGTGGCCTGCCGTTTGACCAAGCCAAGTTCACCGCCATCACCGCTGTCAATAGTGTGCATTGGCAACAGGAAATGACGCTGCACAACGAACTGCTGACCAAGCTTGCGCAGCATTTGCCGGCGGCAATGAACGCACGTTTTGAGTCGTTGCAAAAGGCCGTTTAGCTTGCCATTTTGCAGGTGACAGTCGCGCCGCAGGTGACTTGACCGCCTTCGCGTGTGGTGCGCCGCCCTGTAACAGGGTCGCTACACGCCATCGTCAGGTTGTGTGGATCAATTGTGACTGCAGTGCGGATATGTCGCGCAACCGCACATTTTTGCCGTTCACCGTAATCAAACCCCTTGACTGGAAATATGACAATGTGCGGCCGACGGTTTCAAACGTCAAGCCAAGAAAGCTGCCTATCTCCTTGCGGCTCATGAATAACACGAATTCATATTTCGAGTAGCCGCGTTCTGCCCAGCGCGCCGATATATCCAGCAAAAACCTCGCCACCAGTTGCCTGGCCGAATATGCGCCGATGACAGCGGCATGACTTTCAATACGCGCAATCTCGCGTGCCATAAGCACTCGTACGTGCGCCGATTCAGTACTGTGTTCCAGCAACTTTTCGAATTTGTTGAGCGGAATGGCGCAGACCTCACAGTCGCTGAGCGCGACGGCATGGGTGGAATAGTTGCCATTGCCAAGGCCCGCCAGTCCCAACACCTCCCCCATAGTATGAAATCCGACGATTGTTTCTTGTCCATCCGATAGTCGCATGCAGGTCTTGAAAAATCCGGCTTTGACGGCATAGACATCAGTTTGCCGGTCGCCGATGTTGAACAGGCGTTCTCCGCGCCTCAAGCGCGTACGGCTGTCACGCGCCAGCGGCAACAACGTTTGATAGACGTTCGGCAACGCTTGTGGGAAACACAGCTTTCCACAGGCGCATTGTGCGCATGCCTTCGGCAGCGGCATTAGTACCGGATCACGCGCTGGTGTGTTGTTCTTCAATACGTCAGCCACGGTGTGCGCTCCCGAACCGTACGGCGAAACAACCCATGCCGGTCAATTGAACGGGACATCTGAAAATGTCCCGTTTGAAGATGGTGCGGTAGGATCGTCAACCCATTTACAGCGCGAAATAACGGGCACCCCGCCAGTCTTGATCGACGGTCTGTCGCGCAAAATTGCCCGGAGGACGACGCTATGAACAACGAATTAACCGGTGATCACCCTAACCAATCATCATAATCACTGATGACAGGCGGTGTTGGTTTGACCCGCATCAAACTTGTGATAGAAATTCCGGAAACGCCGATCAGCAGATTGATGCGATTTTGCCTCGGGAATCGCCCCGCCGGCATAACAGTCATTCGCAGTGCACGTGGCAGGGGGAATACACATGATTAGCCTGGCCTCGCCGAATACCGTCAATTCGCCTGCCGCAAAATGAAGGTCGGGAATTGCCGACGAAGGTGATTGACAAATTTGTCAGCAAGCGGCGGTGGATTTAACACCAATGTTTCATCAACACATCCGCGCGAACGGAATTCCTGCAGGGCGAAGGTGGTCACGCCTTCTTGCCGCAGCGCCCGCGCCATCAATTTCAAATCGTCCACGGACAACAATGTCGGATGATGGGTGGTGCGCACTTCATGGGCGACACCCGAGGCGAGCAGGTATTGCAGGCTCAATTTTGCATTGCCGCCACTCGATGACACACCGGTGGTCGCGGCGTAGTCGGCAAACGGTGCTTTTACATCGAAACCAACCCAGTCGAGCCTAGGCAGCAGCGCGCGCAGTCGTTGCGGATAGATGCCGGCAGTGTGTAAACCAACCCTGAAGCCGCGTTGCCGGACTTGATCGACCGCCACAGCGAGATAACGATCCACCGTTGGCTCGCCGCCACAAAACACCACCGCATCCAGCAGGCCTTGTCGATTGTCGAGAAAATCGAGCACGGCCTGCCATGCCATCAGCGGTGCATTGCGGCGCGACTGGATTTCCGGGTTGTGGCAATAGCGACAACGCCACGCACAACCCTGCACAAAAACAACGGCCGCCAACAAACCCGGATAGTCGGTCGTTGACAGTCGCGTCAGCCCGGCCACTCTAAGCATGTGCGGATTTTTCCTCAACAAAGTACTGGCGCTCGTAAAATTCCCCCTTCTTGCCGACGTTAAACGATGAGACCGGCCGGTGATAACCCATCACACGGGTCCAAATTTCGCATGGTTGACGTTCGGCATTTGACAACAGGGGATGGACATTGGCAGGTGAACTATTTGGTCGTGCCGTCACGCGATTTCTCCTTCGGGTTGATGTTGGGTCGCGTCTGCGACAGAACGGTTTTTCGCGAGAATGACGTCATCACATTTAGGGCAATAGGCGTGTTCGCCGGCGAGATAGCCGTGGTGCGGGCAAATGGAAAAAGCGGGTGTCACAGTGATGTACGGCAGGTGAAAGCGAGTGAATGCCCGCTTCACTAACTCACGGCAGGCAGCCGCTGTCGAGACGCGTTCCCCAAGATATAGATGCAGCACCGTTCCACCAGTGTACTTGCGTTGCAGCGGATCCTGGCGTTCGAGCGCCTCGTAGGGATCGTCTGTAAACCCCACCGGTAACTGGGATGAATTCGTGTAGTACGGCATCTCGGCCGAACCCGCCTGCAGGATGTCGGCAAAACGTTTGCGGTCCTCTTTGGCAAAGCGATAGGTGGTGCCCTCGGCCGGCGTCGCTTCGAGATTGTATAAATGCCCTGTCTGTTCCTGAAATACCACAATACGCGCACGGATGTGATCAAGCAGGCGCAGCGCAAACGCATCGCCCCACGCGGTTGCAATGTGCTCTCGGTCGCCGGTAAAGTTGCGAATCATCTCGTTGATGCCATTGACACCGATGGTTGCAAAGTGATTCCGCAATGTGCCGAGGTAACGCCGCGTATACGGGAAAAGCCCTGCATCAATATGGCCCTGGATGACTTTGCGTTTAATCTCAAGACTGGTTTTGGCCAACTCCATGAGCTGATCTACCTGTGCCAACAGCGCCGGTTCATCGCCTGCAAATAGGTAACCTAGCCGCGCGCAGTTCAGCGTGACCACGCCGAGCGAACCGGTTTGCTCGGCAGAGCCGAACAGGCCGTTGCCACGTTTGAGCAACTCCCGCATATCCAGTTGTAGACGACAACACATTGAACGAATCATGTTCGGCGTCAGTTCGGAATTCAGGAAATTTTGAAAATAGGGCAAGCCATACTTGGCGGTCATTTCAAACAACAGCGCCGTATTCGGATGATCCCAATCGAAATCTTTCGTGATGTTATAGGTGGGAATTGGGAACGTGAAAACACGACCTTTTGCGTCCCCTGTCATCATCACCTCGATGTAGGCGCGGTTGATGACATCCATTTCGGCTTGCAAATCGCCATAGTTGAATGGCATTTCTTGGCCGGCGATACAGGGCGTCTGCTCGCGTAAATCCTCCGGGCAGGTCCAATCGAAGGTGAGATTGGTGAATGGCGTCTGTGTGCCCCAGCGTGACGGCACATTCAGGTTGAAGATGAGTTCCTGAATCGATTGCTTGACCTCGGGGTAGGACAATCCATCCTTGCGGACGAAGGGAGCCATATAGGTATCAAACGAACTGAATGCCTGCGCACCCGCCCACTCGTTTTGCAACGTGCCCAGAAAATTGACAATCTGACCCACCGCGCTTGACAGATGTTTCGGCGGTTTTGCCTCGGTCTTCCCCGGTACGCCGTTTAGTCCTTCGTGCAAAAACGTGCGCAACGACCAGCCGGCGCAATATCCGGCAAGCATGTCAAGATCGTGGAGATGAAAATCGGCCGCACGATGTGCTGCGCTGATTGCGGGCGGGTACACGTGGGTCAACCAATAATTAGCAATGACCTTGCCCGAGACGTTGAGCATCAACCCGCCCAACGAGTAACCCTGATTGGCGTTGGCGTTGACCCGCCAGTCGAGTTGCTGCAAGTATTCGTTGACCGAGGTGCCGACTTCAACCACGCACGCATGATCATCGCGCAACCGGCGGTGCTGCTCGCGATAGACAATGTACGCACGGGCGGTGACAAAGTAACCTTGGTCAACCAGTTCGCGCTCGACCGTATCCTGAATGTTTTCGACCGTTGCGATGTCATCGCCATCCCGTCTGCAAAGTATTTGCATCACGGCATCGACGATCGGACCAGCTTGGCTCGGCGCTAATTCGCCACTCGCCTGACCGGCCTTGACAATTGCCTGCGTGATTTTGTGGGCATCAAATACCACCAACGCGCCATTGCGCTTGTACACCGATTGCAAAATCGTGGTGTCGAGGTCAATTCTCTCGGCATAAACCAACATGAAAGCTCTACCTGTAGTTGTGTAGCGCCACAATAGCCACCACATATTGTGGCGTCAACGGTTTTGACCGAAACCGGGCATCTAATTGGGCTGGTTGTGATTTAGATCACAAACCCGCACCGGAGCCAACCGACCTAAAGCCGGCCTTCGGCACCAACACGCGTTGCGAAAAAAATCTTAGCCTGCACATTTGACGGCGGCGCGTTCAAGAGTGGTGGATGGGCAAGTGATTTTTTGCTCGATTGACGGAGCAATATCGGGATACTGCGAGGGAAGTGTGCGCGTGTTTGGCAAATGAGGCGCCGCCGCGATTGCCAACTGAGCGCCCGTCATCGAATGCGTAGGCCATGTAAGGGTACAAAGAACCAATTGAATGTATGGCAACGCAAGTTGCCGGGAACGAACACCCATGGAAAATCGGACCGCCCCGTGAAATATGCAAGTTAAAAAGGCATCGCCAAATTGAGCGGTCGGCGAAACGCCGTCGCAAACTCATTGCCCCGCTTGCCGTATCACGCATTTTCGCTTCGAGGCCCTGCTGCTATTGATGTTTCACAAGTCTGTTGTGGGTGACAAGGCACGACTGTTGGTATCAGCCGGGTTTCCCGTCGAGTCGGGCGCGGCTCAACATTGGCCAGTAGTGAATTGCGTAGAGCCCCCACGCCAGTGACCAAAGCAGCGACGACACCCCTAACGCGAATACCGTTAACGTTGGCATCACCACCGGCAGGCCGACCCGAACCAGCGCCGCCGCCACAATTAACCCGTAACACACAATATCGAAACCATCGGCCCTTAACGGATATCCGGTATGCCCGCGGGCGGTACGGGTCATCATGCCGATCGTCAAGGCACCCGCCGCACCAACGGTGAGGGCGTGCGTGGCGGTTGATGCATTGATGACACCCATCACAACGAGCGCGCGCATCGCAAGATGGACCGGGATCCAAAAATAAGCGCCATGCAGTATCCATACGATCGGTTCTCCAATAGTCGTCCACGGATGCCATCGCCACCAACGCAACAAATGCAGCATTGCCGCAAACACCAGCAATATCGCCATGATGAAGCCCTGAAGTCGCACGATATCGGCCAGCAGCAAACACAACACCGCGCCCAGGGCGAGTTTTTCGAGCATTGGGTGGTTGTGTGCCGCGGCACCGGGCACCGCATTATTGGTAAACATGGGAATCACCCGCCCGGCCATAACCACCATGACAAACAGCAAGATGTTCAGTCCAAATTGAATGCCGATCCAGCCCGGCAGGGTGATCACCTGCAACTGCGCGAGATGAACCAGCAGGGACGCTGCTGCCATCAACAGCAGCAGCCATACAAAAAAATAATTTCGCCGATTGCGCGCCTTGTAAAACGGAATCGCCAACGCAATGGCCGCAGTCAACGGAAATGCAATGTTGGCGACGGCTGCCGCCCACCCAAACGGCGTCAACACCAGTATCCGCGCGGCGACCCACAATCCTGCTATTGCGGCCAGGGTTAAACCCGTCGGGGTTGGCTGATTTGACCAATTGCGGCCGGCGGTAAATAAAAACCCGACCACCACGGCAAGCGCAAAGCCGAACAACATTTCATGCGCATGCCACATCGGCCCGGCCAAATAGGGCTGCGTCAAAATGCCGAAAAATTGCAGCATCCATTGGCTAACCGACAGCGCCGCGAAAACGCTCGCCAACAAATAGAAAGGGCGAAAACCCAGGGCCCACAATGCGAACGGTCGTTTGATGGGCTGCGCGGGTCGGGGGTCATCGATTCGGGTCAAGACTGGCATAAGGCGTGAACGAGTGGGGAATTGTGTGCGGTAGGGTAACTCGAGCCCAATCAACGCGGTTTGCGTTGGATCAACTGCGCGGGCGGTTTGCTGCCCGTACCATGCATTAGCGCTTTGGTCCAAATTGACATCGCTCATTCGAATACGCTCAATCGCCATGGCCACTGTAAATGAGCCGTGGCGGAGAGCGACGCTGTCACGTAAAATGGCACGCCAAACAATTTTTCCCCCTTGGTACATTCATTTTCACGAGAGAAATTTACAGTGTCCATCGCCAGCTTTGATGATTTGCTTGTGGCGGCCCGACGGCAGGACCAGCCACAACGTCTGCTGTTTGTTTTTGCCAACGCTGAGTTGCCCGATGACTTCACACCTGAGCAGCGGGAAAATTTCGAAGCCAATCAAGGTGGGTCACTCGCCCCCGTCATGTGCGCGGATAAATCGCCCGATGATTTGCACGGATTCGCTGACCTTGCGAAAGAATCACAAACGTTCGGCAACGACTGGCGAATCGTATTTGTTGCCTCCCTGCCTGGAATTGCCGGCCGCGAGCCATCAACGACCGACATTAATCATTGGCTTGAAAAAATGGTGTCAAACATTAAAGCCGGACTTCTTGACGGCTACGTTCCGTTTGACCGCGACGGGAATATTGTTTTAATAGGTTAAGCTGCAGGCCGGTCGCCAGCAGGTCTCATTTGGCAGGCCCAACTTCAGCATAGCTCTCATCCAGTTCGGTAAATACGCCGCCTCGCGGCTGATCATTAATTTCAGCATAAGGCCCGGTGCCGCTATGTTCGGACATGGATGCCGGCACAAACGCACCGGTCTTAACATCAAATACGTGCACCTCGCCATCCTCGATCACGTAGTGCCAGCCATGTAGCGAAATTCGCTTCGCCTCGACCCCGTCCCGCACCATGGGGTAATCCATCAGGCGTTCAAGCTGCAGGACAATTGCACGTTGTTCGGTACGACGCAGGGCCTCAGGGGTCACCTGTACTGGCAGCATTGCTTCGCGCCCCAGTTCAAGCCATGCTTTCAAATTTCGCGCCTGCTCGGGAACATCTTCATATAACGCACGGATGCCTCCGCAATGGCTGTGGCCGCACACCACAATTCGCGACACATTCAAACTTAAGACGGCAAACTCGATTGCTGCCGAGGTGCCATGGTATCCGGTGCTGCCATCATATGGCGGAACAAACGCACCGACATTTCGCACGATAAACAATTCACCCGGCCCCGTACCAGTCAACAGATACGGCACCAACCGCGAGTCCGAACAACCAATAAACAGAATTGTCGGGTGTTGACCATCTTCAACTAATTTCTGAAATTTTGACTGGAAAGCAGGAAACGTATGCTCGTGAAAACGCTGCAAACGATTCAATAGTTCGTCAGACATGGAGGAGGGTCATTCCGAACGGAATTCTCATCTTCTATGCGTACTTCATTATTGGACCAACGGGTTATCTGCCGTTTCGAGTGTCAAACCCTCAATTTTTGCTTCGCCCGCCAAAACTTGCAAATACTGCCTGAGCGCCGTCACGTAGCTAGTTTTGCACAAAGCCACTTCAACCGCGCCACGCACGTCTTCAAACGGCTGGGTGAGGCCCGATTCTCGCGCCAACACTTCAACAACGTGTAAGCCAAAACGACTATGCACCAGTCTTGGCAACACGCCCACCTCAGTGTGCCCGAATAATTCCCTGGCAAATTCCGGCGCGCAATCGTCAATGGTCAACCATCCCAAGTCGCCCCCCTTTGCACCACTCGGGCAGTTGGAGAATTTACCGGCGGCAATGCCAAATTTGTCAGACGGTTCGCGATCGTCACGACAACGCACATCCAACAATGCCGTTTCGGCCCGATTGCGCAAGGCAACCACATCGGCACCCTGCACGACAGAAAACAAAATATGCCGTGCATGAACGCGTTCACCGGTTCGGTAACGCGAAAGATGCGCCACATAATGCCGGTGACACGCCTCGTCACCCGGTGCTGGAATCTGCAATACCTGCTCAAGCAACGTCTCGATTGCGTCCGACGCGCGCTCACTCATTGCGCCATCCATCGGGGAAGCGTCGTCGCTCGGCAGGAGTCGGTTTGTGATTGCAGCCTGTCGCAGCAATTCTGCATACGCGCGTTGACGGATTTGTTCATCAGACAGCACTTCATTCGCGGAAAGAAGTGGAACATGATTGATCGTCGCAATTTTTGTTGCCGTCGTGGTTTGCATGTCCGTTTCCCTAGGTGCCACTACCGGGGCTGCCCGGCTGATTCTGCCCGGCAGGTACATTCAACCGACGCGCACGCACCACCTGATAAGGTCTGAATAGATAGGCCACGGTGGCAAATCCACTCCAGACATGGACCAGTCGGCTAAACGGAAAGAGCAGGAAAATCGTCAAGCCCAGCACAATGTGCACCTTGAATGGCCACGCCACGTTCACCAACGCCTCCGCACCACCCGGCTGAAACGTAACCAACCGCTGCGCCCAATCAGCCAACACCATCATCACGCTCCCATCCGCATGTGAATAGGAAAACGGCAGGGTGATCATTCCCAGCACCAGCTGAATCCAAAGAATAATCAGAATGGCGATGTCTGTACGATGACTGGTCAAGCGGATACGATCATCAAACAGACGGCGGTGCAACAACAGCGTCAAACCAATAAAACAAATGATCGCCGCCGCGCCGCCGAAATAGATCGCCATCATCTGCTTTTGACCGGCTGACATAAAGTGCTCATATACGGCATGTGGCGTCAGTAGTCCAACCAAATGTCCAAAGAACAAGAACAAGATGCCAATATGGAACAGGTTGCTGCCCCAGCGCAGGCTGCCTTTGCGTAACAGCTGCGATGAGTCACTCTTCCATGTGTATTGGTCACGGTCAAAACGCGCCAGACTACCCATAAAAAAAACCACCAGGCAGATGTAGGGGTAGATTGCGAACAAGAAGTAGTGGGTGGCACTCATTTGGACACTCCTGCATTGGGTGAATTTGATACACGATCGGACACCCGGTCAGCGGTGCGTTTGAGATCGCGATTCCGAACCAAATGAATAGGCTGGGGCTGGTTGGGGTTGGCTTGTCCCTTGGTTGAACAACCGCCAAAAACGGGCGGCTCCTGCCATGACTCATCAATGGACTCATCTAGCGCCACCGTGACTGGCTTCGCCGATTCACCGGCCAACTCCAGCAAGGCACCGAGCACACTGGCGTAGCGTGTTTCGCGCTGTTGCAAGGCGGCAAAAATTACATTAAAAATGTGCGCCATTTCATTGAGAAACAAACGTGCCTCCTGCGGCGGCTGCGTCGAGGTGTACTCAAGCACAACCGGCAGATAATCGGGCATTTCGCCGGGCACCAGAAATAGCTCGGCTTTTTCAAAGCTTTGCGCCAAGTCGATCATTGCCGGGCCACGATCTCGAGAATCACCGTGTACGTGCTCAAACAAATGCAACGAGGTCGCGCGACCACGGTCAAATAATTCAACATAGGCCGCTTCGATATCCAACGGCCCGAGGCCACTAATATCGCCGGCGATCCAATCCATCAACACATTTAATTCTGCCAATCGTTCGGGCGTCAACGCCGCTTCCGCATGCAGGGCGTCACGCATTTCGGGCAAATGTCGCCGTAGCGTGGTGTCAGGATAACTCAGCAGACGCGCCATGACACGCAGGGTTTTGGTAGCAGGCCGGGCAGTCGAAGTGAAAAAATTCATGGTCAGACCTTTGCCTTGATGGGAATGGTTCGTCTCTTTTCAGTGCCAAACAAGCTTGTTTCGCCGGTTCCCTCCGAACACCCGTTTCCAAAACTGAAGCCACAGCCGCCACGCACGTTAAACGTATTTTCCGCGTATTCACGATGCGTGCTCGGGATCACAAATCGATCCTCGTAATTCGCAATCGCCATGACGTGATACATGTCTTCAACTTCGTGCTGAGTCATATTTACCTGATCCAGCACTGCCGTATTGATGCGACCGTCGACGTGTTTTTCCCGCTGGAACGCACGCATCGCCAACATCCGCTCCAATGCACGCTCAACCGGCGCGGTATCACCGGCCGTGAGCAGGTTGGCCAGATATTTCACCGGGATGCGTAACGACTTGACATCGGGAATCGCGCCGTTGATACCAACATGGCCGGCATTGGCCGCCGCGGTGATCGGTGACAGCGGGGGTACATACCACACCATCGGCAGGGTCCGATATTCAGGATGCAATGGCAGTGCGACTTTCCAATCCACCGCCATTTTGTATACCGGACTATTGCGCGCCGCATCCATCCACGCATCAGCAATACCATCAAGACGTGCTTGCGCGATTACGTTCGGGTCATTTGGATCAAGAAAGATATCAAGCTGCGCCTGGTATAAATCACGATCATGCTCAACACTTGCCGCTTCCTGAATCCGGTCAGCGTCATACAGCAACACGCCCAGATAGCGGATACGTCCAACACAGGTTTCGCTACATACAGTCGGCTGCCCCGCCTCAATACGCGGAAAACAAAATGTACATTTCTCGGCTTTGCCACTTTTCCAGTTGTAGTAAATTTTTTTGTAGGGACAACCGCTGACACACATGCGCCAACCACGGCACTTGTCTTGATCAATCAACACAATGCCATCTTCTTCGCGCTTGTAGATCGATCCTGACGGACAACTGGCGACACAGGCTGGATTCAGGCAATGTTCACAAAGCCGCGGCAAATACATCATGAACGTATTCTCAAATTCGCCGTACATCTCTTTCTGAATGTCGTCGAAATTTTTGTCTTTACCGCGTTTCGAAAATTCACCACCGAGGATTTCCTCCCAGTTTGGACCCCATTCGATTTTTTCCATTCGCTTGCCGGAAATCAAGCTGCGTGCACGGGCGGTTGGTGTGGCTTTCATCTCCGGCGCCGATTGCAGATGATCATAGTCAAACGTGAATGGTTCGTAATAGTCATCAATCTCCGGCATGTTCGGGTTGGCGAAAATACGCATCAACAATTTCCATTTGGCACCTTGGCGCGGTTCAATCGCGCCATTGGCTTTGCGCACCCAACCACCGTTCCACTTATCCTGATCCTCCCAGTCCTTCGGGTAACCAATGCCGGGTTTGGTCTCAACGTTGTTGAACCATGCGTATTCCATGCCGGGACGGCTGGTCCAAACGTTTTTGCAGGTGACCGAACAGGTGTGACAGCCGATACACTTGTCGAGGTTTAATACCATGCCTATTTGTGCGCGGATTTTCATGCCGCCTCCCCTTGCGCCTGGACCAGTGTCGCACGTTCGTCACCAACCGGTGTATCAAGCCAGTCGATATTGGCCATTTTTCGAACCACGACAAATTCGTCGCGGTTGGTGCCAATGGTGCCGTAGTAGTTGAAGCCATAACTAAGCTGCGCGTAACCGCCAATCATGTGAGTCGGCTTCAAGACAATGCGTGTCACTGAGTTGTGGATACCGCCACGCGTGCCGGTGATTTCGGAGCCAGGTGTATTGATCATTTTTTCCTGCGCGTGGTACATCATCACCATACCGGGGTTGACACGTTGACTCACCACGGCGCGGGCAGCAATGGCACCATTGATGTTGAATAGCTCCACCCAGTCGTTATCAACAATTCCGGCGCGGGTGGCGTCGTCCTCACTCAGCCAGACACACGGTCCACCACGACTTAAGGTCAGCATCATCAAGTTATCGCTGTAGGTGGAGTGAATGCCCCACTTCTGGTGCGGCGTGATGAAGTTCAGCAATATTTCCGCATTGCCGTTTGACTTGATGCCATGAATTCCGGCCGTTGTTTTTAGGTCTACCGGCGGCCGGTAACTCGCCATGCCCTCGCCAAATGCAATCATCCATGGATGGTCCTGATAAAACTGTTGCCGCCCGGTCAATGTGCGCCATGGAATGTATTCATGCACATTGGTATAGCCGGCGTTATAGGAAACGGTTTCCGATTCAATGCCACTCCATGTTGGCGAACTGATGATTTTGCGTGGTTGAGCCTGTACATCACGAAAGCGAATCTTCTCGTCTTCACGATGAACCGCCAGATGGGTGTGGTCGCGGCCTGTTTGTTTACCCAATGCTTGCCACGCCTTGACTGCGACATGACCGTTGGTTTCCGGTGCAAGTTGCAAAATGACCTCGCAGGCGTCGATGTCGGTTTCAATTTTTGGCATGCCCTGTGACACACCTTCAGCGCGAACCGCACCATTGAGTTCCGCCAGTTGCTTTACCTCGGCGTTGGTATTCCAGCCAATGCCCTTACCACCATTGCCCATCTTGCTCAGCAGCGGGCCCAGCGCGGTAAATTTTTTGTATGTATTGGGATAGTCGCGCTCAACAACCGTCATCTGCGGCGCAGTTTTGCCGGGAATAAGCTCGATCTCACCGCGTTTCCACTCCCTCACCTCGAAGGGCTGCGCCAATTCTCCCGGTGTGTCGTGCATGATCGGTGTCAGCACCATTTCCTGTTCAACACCAAGATGTCCGACACAGACTTCGCTGAATTTCTTTGCAAACCCCTTGTAAATTTCCCAGTCACTACGCGATTGCCAAGCCGGATCAACCGCGGTTGAAAGCGGATGAATAAACGGGTGCATATCGCTGGTATTAAGATCGTTCTTCTCGTACCAGGTCGCGGTTGGCAATACGATGTCCGAATACAAACAGGTGGTGCTCATGCGAAAGTCGAGTGTCACCACCAAATCAAGCTTGCCCTGCGGCGCTTGATCGTGCCAGACGACTTCGGTGGGTTTGGCTTCATCGCGGCCCAGATCCTTGCCCTGTACACCGTTGCTGGTGCCGAGCAGATGTTTGAGAAAATATTCGTGACCCTTGCCGGACGAGCCAAGAATATTTGAGCGCCAAACAAACATATTGCGCGGCCAGTTATCCGGATGATCCGGATCCTCACAGCTCATTTTTAATGAGCCGTCTTTAAGCGATTTCACCGTGTATTCTTTAGCATCCATGCCTGCCGCCCTGGCATCGCTGACCACTTTCATCGGGTTGGTCTGCAATTGTGGTGCCGACGGTAACCAACCCATGCGCTCGGCCCGCACGTTGTAATCAATCATGCTGCCCCCAAAGCGTTCTTTATCAGCCAAGGGTGACAACACTTCTTCGACGCCGAGTTTTTCGTAGCGCCACTGATCGGTATGTGCGTAGAAAAAACTTGTCGAATTCATTTGCCGCGGCGGCCGCACCCAGTCAGTGGCAAATGCGAGTGGTACCCAGCCAGTCTGCGGGCGTAATTTTTCCTGCCCCACGTAATGCGCCCACCCGCCGCCACTTTTGCCGATACAACCACACAACATCAGCATGTTGATGACACCACGATAGTTCATGTCACTGTGGTACCAGTGATTCATTGCGGCACCAATAATGATCATGGACTTGCCCTCGGTCTTGTCGGCGTTATCGGCGAACTGGCGCGCCACAGAGATGATCTGATCGCGCGGAACACCGGTAATCTGCTCCTGCCACGCCGGGGTGTAGGGCACATTATCGTCAAAACTCGTCGCCGCATTTTCACCGGACAACCCACGCGCAACACCATAGTTGGCCGCCAGCAAATCAAACACCGTACAGACCAATGCTTCGTGCTTTTCGCCATTTTTGCCCAGTAACAATTTGTTGGCCGGCACCGATCGGATCAGCACATCACTGCCCGGATTGTTCGTAAAATGTGCCGTTGCAATGCCGCCAAAATAAGGGAAGCCAACTTGCACGACATCCCGATCACCGTCGACCGCTTCGAGCATAGACAAACGCAGCTTGACCGCCTCACCGTTGCGGGCCTCTTTGTCTTCAAGGTTCCACTGGCCGGCGTCGGCTCGTCCATCCGGACCCCATCTAAAGCCAATGGCACCATGCGGCATTACCGCCTTGCCACCTGCGTCAAATGCAACTGTTTTCCATTCGGGATTGTTGGTTTGACCTAATTGGCCATTAAAGTCCGATGCTCGTAAATACCGATCAGGCACCATTATTTTTTCGCCGGTCGCGGTGGTGTGTGGTTTGAGCATCACCAACATCGGCAAATCGGTATATCGGCGCGCGTAGTTATCGAAATAGGCGCTCGGCTTCTTGCCACCCTCAGGGAAATAAAACTCCTTGAGAATCACATGACCCATGGCCATCGCCACCGCCGCGTCGGTACCCTGTTTGGGGTGCAGCCAGATATCGGAAAGTTTAGCCACCTCGGAATAGTCCGGTGTGATGGCGACCGTCTTGGCCCCTTTGTACCGCACCTCGGTAAAAAAATGTGCGTCCGGGGTACGCGTCTGCGGAACATTCGACCCCCACGCCATGATAAAGGTCGAGTTGAACCAGTCGGCCGATTCGGGCACATCGGTCTGCTCTCCCCACACCTGCGGACTGGCGGGCGGCAGGTCGCAATACCAGTCATAAAAACTCATCGACACACCGCCAATCAGGCTCATATAGCGACTGCCGGCTGCGTAACTTACCATCGACATCGCCGGAATCGGTGAAAATCCGATGATGCGATCCGCACCGTGTTTCTTGATGGTGTACACATTGGCTGCCGCGACCATCTCATTAACTTCGTCCCAGCCGGACCGCACAAATCCGCCGAGGCCACGCACGGCCTGATAGTCACGACGCTTGGCGTCCGACTCCACAATCGACGCCCACGCTTCAACCGGTCCCTGCGTTTGTCGCGCCTCCCGCCAGCTTTTGAGCAGGCGCCCACGCACCAGCGGGTACTTCACGCGATTGGCGCTGTACAAATACCAGCTGTAGCTGGCTCCGCGGGAGCAACCACGAGGCTCATGATTGGGCATATCCCAGCGGGTACGCGGATAGTCGGTCTGTTGGGTTTCCCAGGTCACGATACCGCCCTTCACATACACTTTCCACGAGCACGATCCGGTGCAATTCACACCATGTGTTGAACGCACTACTTTATCGTGCGCCCATCGGTTGCGATACGCATCCTCCCACGTCCGGTCTTCACCAGTGGTGACGCCGTGATCGCCAGCAAATGCTTCGCGCGGGCTCGAAAAATAACTTAGTCGATCAAGAAAGTGACTCATATAGGCTCCAAGTGGCAGACGACTGCACAATTAAAAATTGCTTACGGATTTTTGATCTCAGCGCCGGGCCGTAGATAGAACCACCAATTGAGAATCAGGCAAAGTGCGTAAAAGACGGCGAACCCGTACATCGCAACCTGCGGGGTTCCTTCCTTGATCTGCTGGCCGATCACAACCGGCGCAATAAATGAACCATATGCGGCAACGGCGGCGGTCCAGCCGAGAACCGGCCCGGCCTGCACCTTGTCAAAAATGACGCCGATGGTACGAAAGGTGGAGCCGTTGCCGATTCCGGTGGCCGCAAACAGCACCACAAACAAGGCCATGAACACCAGGAAATATTGCTCAGGCGTGGCTGACTTGTACGCCAGCAACATCACGTAACCGACCCCTGCAGACGCCGCTACCATCACCGCCGAGATCCACTGCGTGACAATCGAGCCGCCGATCTTGTCAGAGATCCAACCGCCCACCGGACGAATCAACGCCCCAACAAACGGACCGATCCAGGCATACGTCAATGCCGACGGCGCGTTCGGATTTTTTAGCGTATGCGTCATCACACCAGCCGCATCTGGCACGTGCTGAAAACCAAAAATCACGGTGATTGACAACGGCAGCGCCATCGAAAAACCGATGAACGAACCGAACGTCACCAGATACAGGACCGTCATCGACCAAGTGTGTTTATTCTGGAAAATTTCGAATTGTTTGGACAAGTTTCCCTTCATCTCGCCAAAGGCCGCCAACTTCATCACACCTAAACAGGCAACAATAATCAGTGGCAAGGCAATCCACATGTTGAGCAACCCCAGCCCGGTCGGTTCGGGGAGATACAGATATAAGCCGAGTGCACCAACCGCAAATGCCAGACCATAGAGGTAAAGTATCTTGCCAAAGGCCGCGATCGTTCCACCATGGTTGGGTGTGACCGTCAGCAGGTTATTCATGCCAAACCAGGCGGCAACAACCAACGGCAGCAGGATTGCCGCCCAGATAAAACCCGCGTTCTGAATCCAGGTCGGCGTACCGGCAAGAATTTTTCCTAAAATCCACCCCGAGTCTTTGGTCAGCACCATGGATCCTCCGCCAATCGCACCGAAAAACCCCACCGTCATCACCAACGGGATCAACACCTGCATGGTGGTCACACCAAAATTGCCGAGGCCGGCATTTAATCCCAACGCCAGTCCCTGCTGTTTCTTGGGGAAAAAAGTATTGATATTGCTCATCGATGCCGAGAAATTTCCGCCGCCGATACCGGATAAAAATGCACATGCCTGAAATACCCAAAGCGGCGTGTTTTTGTCCTGCAATGCGATGCCGGTCCAGACGGCCGGCACGATTAGCAGCAAGCTCGTTAGAAAGACCGTATTACGACCACCGGACAATCGGATGAAGAACGACGCCGGAATGCGCAACGTTGCCCCCATCAACCCTGCAATTGCCGTTAAGGTAAACAGCTCGGCGGGTTTGAACGGAAATCCCAAATTGAGCATTTGCACCGTGATGATTCCCCACATCAACCAGACGGCAAACGCACACAGCAGATTGGGAATGGATATCCACAGGTTGCGATTGGCAATGCGTTTGCCGGTGTTTTCCCAAAACGTCGCGTCTTCTGGACGCCAGTCGCCGATGTCGGGGCCGGATTGATTGTTCATGCTCATGGTTTCCTTTTGGTCTGTTCGAATCGATCGCCTTAGCTGCGCAGACTAAAAGGCGTGGCGTTTTTGCCCATCAGTTCACTGCGACGCACTTCGGTCCAGTACATCCAAATCAGCGATACCCAGACCACGCCATACATCAACATAAAAGCGCTTGAGCGAATTCCGGTGAGGTCCATCAACGCACCAAACATGATGGGCAATACAAAGCCGCCGAGGCCACCAGCAAGACCAACAATGCCGCTGATGGCACCGATGTTTTGCGGATACTCGTCACTGATGTATTTAAAGACACTCGCTTTGCCAAAAGCCCAGGCAATACCAAGCGTAAACATGAGTGCGGTAAACGCGTACACATTGAGTCCAACGTGGAAGCTTTTCGGGCCGTCGATTGTTAGCACCGTAAATTCGGTCTGCGGGTAACTCAGCAAGAACAGGCAAATCCAGCTTACCCACATGACCCACCATGTCACACTGTGGGCACCATGTTTGTCACTAATCCAACCGCCGACCGCGCGCAACACCCCTCCTGGTAGCGAAAAACATGCTGCCAACAATGCAGCCGTACGAATGTCAAGGCCGTATTCGCCGACGTAGTACTGCACCATCCACAAACTCAGTGCGACGTAGCCGCCAAAAACGATGCTGTAGTACTGACAGTATTTAAGAACCTTCGGGTCCTTCAGCAATTTGAGTTGGTCAATAAATTTGACATTGCTGGGCACGAGATGCGCTGGGTCGCTATGGCTGAACATCCAAAATAAAATCACGGTGCCCAACATGATTCCAGCATAGACCTGCGGAACCATCGTCCAACCAAACGCAACCAACAGAGCAGGCGCAATAAACTTGTTGACGGCCGCGCCGGAATTTCCCGCGCCATAAACACCCATCGCAAAACCTTGCCGGTTTCGTGGAAACCAGCGTGCGACGTATGGGGTGCCAACTGAAAACGATCCTCCAGCCAAACCCACGAATAACCCAATGACGAGAAAATGCCAGTAAGCCGTGGCATAGCTCATGAGCCAAATCGCAGGGACGGTGCACGCCATCAAAATGGTCATGACGATGCGTCCGCCGTATCGATCGGTCCAAATGCCCAGCGGGACACGAATTAACGAACCGGTCAGAATCGGCGTGGCGGTAAGCAGGCCGAATTCGGTTGCATTCAGGTTAAGCATTTTTTTGATCGGAATGCCAATCACCCCAAACATCATCCACACCATAAAGCACACCGTAAAGGCGAATGTGCTGACGACCAATACCGATAACGCTTGGCGCTGCTTATGCATGGGGCCCGTCCTGTGATCAACGTTTCCGTTTGAATTGAAACAATTCTAGGAACAACCCCATGTGCCATGTTGACGTAGATCAAACCCCACGCGGTAGTGTCACTCATCGATTGGCATAACAAATCTCACTTGTGGGCAACAAATTTGACGCCAATGCCGCGCCAGTCGACAGGTTGGCGCGCGCAAGAGAACCTGTCGGCAGGGTCGGCAAATGTTGGTCAAATCATCGAGAGGGTGGCATTGCCGGTGTGTGGGATTGCACCCTCACCGTCGGCGCCAGTGGCCCAGCACAGCGTTCAGTTTCCTTTTGCCTCGCCGCTTGGTCTAAACAGAATGACAACTTAGCTCAGCGCAATTCATCACACCTTTTGGCTGATGTGACTTGTGCGCGGTTGGCGTGACGTAATTGATACAGTCAAAATTTTCCATCGTCAACAGGAAATGGCGCTTCACAACGAACTGCTAACCAAGCGTTCGCAACGTCTGCCTACCGCAATGACCACATGTTTTGAAACGCTGCGCATCGCCGTTTAGCTAGCCCTTTTCGCAGGCAAAAAAAGGCAGCCTATAGCTGCCTATCGCCACTTATTTCTTAAGACTCTATTATCTACCGGCGTTTGCAGACACTTTTGCCGCAAGGCACCCGCCAAATAAGGTGTTTGCCCGGCAGGTGATCGTCGGCGTTTAAATGGCGAAATCTGGTGTTGGCGAATGGCACTTACTTACGCCTAAACACGAAAAAAATAGCCATAAAGTCGGTTGGTGCTGAACACCGTAAAGCCCAACATGCACGGCGATAAACCGTTAGGCTTCGCTCGCTCAGCGCCAATCTACGATATTGGAAATCGCCATCCAATTGCGCTTATGTAAGCGCCATTCGGTGCTGGCGTTATTTCTTACCCTTTTCACAGGTTTCAGCAATACGCTTGCCTTCGCTGTGCATTTTCATACTGCCACGCGGCGAATTCATCGTCATATCCATCGTGTATGCATCCTTGCCATTGTGCGATACGCTACCTTCGCCGCTGGTGCCGTCGGCGCAGCGCAGCTTCCACGAAACTTTATTGCCCTGGGTCTTGGTCTCGACCGGTTCACACTTGCGCTCACCGCGATCCATTGCGCCACGTTGCTCGTTCCATTTGCGTTCACCGGGCTTGATGCAATGGGTCATGGTCATATTGCCCATTTTTGCCGCCATTTCCGGCGGCATACCCGGCACGTCCATCTTGCTGGTAATTTGCCATAGGCCGGCGGGCATTTCCTTGACGTCAGCCAGCACTGCTGTTGATGCACCGGTCATCCACAACACCATGACCAAACTACGAAGCCCTGATAGTTTCATTGCAATGCCCCTATGTATAAAATGGGAATAGTACGCTTGGTTGGATTCAACAACAACCCCACCAATAACAACGATGCCCGACAATCCAGGACAGGTGTTGATGTGCCCCACCTGCCCCTGATTTGATCGGTTCGACAGACTGCCGGGCGCTACCACGCCCGCGCGCGATAGGAGGAGTCAAAAATGGAATTTATGTCACCCGAATTTGTCCAGGCACTGATTGCCATCATCCTGATTGATTTGGTGCTCGCCGGTGACAATGCCATTGTCATCGGCCTGGCAGCACGCAAGCTGCCGCCCGACCTGCAGAAAAAGGCCGTGTTCTGGGGCGCCATCGGTGCGGTTGCCGTCCGCTGCATATTGACCATGGGCGTGGTCTGGCTGCTGAAGATCCCGGGGTTCCTGCTCGCCGGCGGAGTCGCGTTGATCTGGATCGCCTACCAATTGGTTGCCGACGACGGTGATGGCGAACACAATATTGCCAGCGGCACCACCTTCCGCCAGGCAATTCAAACCATTGTTGTTGCCGACACCATCATGGGTGTGGACAACGTGCTCGCGGTGGCCGGCGCAGCGCACGGCAGCTTCTTGCTGGTCATCATCGGCCTCTTGGTCAGCATCCCGATTGTCATGTGGGGCTCAACGCTGATTCTGAAATGGGTGGAACGCTTCCCGATCATCATCGTGCTTGGTGCGGCTGTGCTGGGCTGGACCTCCGCCAAGATGATTGTTTCGGAGCCGATGATCGCAAGGTTCTTCGCCGAGCATCACGAGTGGCGCATCACGTTGTACGTTTTTTGCATCGGCATCATCATGGTCGTGCCGTTGCTACGACGTTTACAAGGCCGGATTTCGGCGACCCCGGTTTGTTTTGCCTTCACCATCGTCTGGCTGAGCGTGTTCTACTACATCGAAGAACTTACCGCCAAAAAGTATTTTCCGGACGGCAATGTTCCGATCGCGATGGACTTGATTGATCTGGTGATGTGGGTCGGCTGGATCCCGTTTGTGGTGATGTTAAGCCGCTCGTTGGCTAAACCGGTCAAAGTGGCAACACCAGCAGCCGACTGAAATTGCGCGATGAACGTGCGGCGCAATCAATCGTTATGGTTGATTGCGCGGGCGCGGAAGCCAACTGATTCGAGCTTGCCGACAATCTCATCGATATGTGCGGCATTGCGCGTCTTGAGTACAAACTCGACTTCAGCGCTTTGCACCGGCAGGTTGGTAAACGCGCGCTGGTGATGAACCTCTTCAATATTCGCGTTTGACTCGGCAATCAGATTGGTGATTTTGGCGAGTGCGCCGGGCAGGTCGCGCAGCTCAACCTTGATGCGCGCCAGACGGCCGGAACGAACCATGCCGCGCTGGATGATTTCCGCCAGCATTAACGGGTCAATGTTGCCGCCGCAAAGCACCAGGCCGACCTTGCGCCCGGCAAATCGTTCGCGATGCCGCATCAATGCCGCAAGCGACACCGCGCCGGCGCCTTCGACCACGGTCTTTTCGATTTCCAGCAGCATCACAATGGCCTCTTCGATATCGCCCTCATCGACCAGCACAATGTCACTGACATACTTCTCAACAATTGCGCGCGTCAACACACCAGGTTCTTTGACCGCAATACCCTCGGCAATGGTCGACGGACCAAAGTTTGCCGCCGCACCATTGATGGCGGCATACATCGAGGGGAAACGCATGGTCTCGACACCGACGATATCGATGTCCGGCCGCAATGCCTTGGCCGCGACCGCAATGCCGGAAATCAAACCACCGCCACCGATGGCGATGGCCAGCGTATCAAGATCCGGTTGCTGCGCCAGCATTTCGAGCGCAATGGTGCCCTGTCCGGCAATGACTTTTTCATCGTCGTAGGGATGCACAAACACCAGTCCGCGCTCGCCAGACAATTTAAAGGCGTGCACTTTGGCTTCATCAAAGTCGTCGCCAAATAACACCACGTCGGCGCCGTGACGCCGGGTCATTTCAACTTTGACGTTCGGCGTGAATTTGGGCATCACAATCACGCTCGGAATGCCCAGCCGGGTTGCGTGGTAGGCCACGCCTTGCGCGTGATTGCCGGCACTGGCCGCAATCACGCCGCTTTTTTGCTGCGCCGCGTTCAACGACGCCAGCTTGTTGAGCGCACCACGCTCCTTGAAGCTCGCGGTAAATTGATGGTTCTCAAACTTAAGATAGACCTCGGCACCGGTGATCTCCGACAACGTGCGCGAATGCAAACACGGCGAATTCACCACGTGGCCCGCCAACACACCCGCAGCGGCCTCAACATCCTTTAACTGAATCATCTGGTCAAATCCCCGTCAAAAAAATATTGCCCGCACTCATCGTGGCTTGCGGCCATCAACGTGCAGAAATTTATAATCCACTTCCGGCACCCTGCCGGACACCAGGTCGGCCAGCGCACGGCCCGAACCCGGGCCCTCGGTCCAGCCAAGCGTGCCGTGTCCGGTATTGAGAAATAGATTGTTGTACTGCGCACGTCCAATAAGCGGCCGGTTGGACGGCGTCGAGGGTCGCAGCCCGGTCCAGTATTGTGGGTGGTCGTAGTCGGCGGCGTCTGGAAACAACTCACGCGCACGTTTGATCAACGCTTCACATCGAATCATATTGATGTCGGTGCTGTAGCCGGCCATTTCTGCGGTGCCGGCAATTCGCAAGCGGTCACCGATACGCGTAAACACGATTTTCATCGCCTCGTCGGTCAGGCTGACGTGCGGGGCGCCGTCGAAGCCCAGCG
The DNA here is from genome assembly GCA_031431435.1 of Burkholderiales bacterium. Classification (GTDB taxonomy): domain Bacteria; phylum Pseudomonadota; class Gammaproteobacteria; order Burkholderiales; family Usitatibacteraceae; genus UKL13-2. The sequence goes on along the minus strand of JANPDI010000269.1, from coordinate 4,142 downwards.
TCGACAGGGTCGCTGAGTAACCTTTTGCCGGATAGACCGGGATCGATAAACCGATTGTTCGCAGCATCAATGTGCTGAACGAACCCAGGCAAACCACGTACGCGTCCGCCGACATCGCATCATAGGTGACCGCATCTTTTTGCTTGACCACCACACTTGAAATACGCCCGCCATCGGTTCGAATCGCCTCGATGGTGGTGTCATAGAGAAATGTCACACCGGCGGTTGCACACAGCGTTGCCAGATTCTGGGTAAATTTGAACGCGTCGCCGGATTCATCGCTCTCGGCGTAACTGGCACCTTTGAGCATGCCGCCCAGACTCGCCAGCGCCGGCTCGATGCGCAACGCCTCGTCACGCGAAACCACGCGCCTGGCGATACCGTATTTTGACAACAATGCGCACGCCTCAGCGGCACCGGCATAGTCGGCGTCTTCGGTATAAAACTGCAAAATGCCGCGGGTGGCATGATCGTATTCAATGCCGGTCTCGGCACGCAACGCCTGCAACGATTCACGGCTGTATAGACCAAGATTGACCATTTGCTGGATGTTGAAACGGTATCTTGATGGCATGCACTCGACCAGAAACTCCAGCCCCCAGGTCAGCTGATGCCAATCGAGTTGCGGCCGGAATAACAACGGCGCATCTTCTTTGAACAACCACTTCAATACCTTGAGCGGTGCAGACGGCGCCGCCCACGGCTCCGATTGTGAAACCGACACCTGGGCACCATTGGCGAAACTGGTTTCGAGGCCGGCGGCACGTTGGCGGTCAACCACCACCACCTCGTGACCCAACTTGGCCAGATACCATGCCGACGAAATACCGATCACCCCGGCACCGAGAACAATGACTTTCACCCGCGCCTCCAACGTTTTTTCCGGCAACCCTGCAAATGCACCGAGTGGCGCGCAGTCGATAGGAATACGCTACTATAATCAAAATTGCACCAAAACTGACTCTGCACACCCGTGCCGGGTCGTCATCACAGCGAAATCTGGACACAACAACTTCCGGCCATGAGTTCGGCACTCAACACATTCGTCCAAGCCGCATCGACCTTTGATCCATCGGACAGCCTGCGGCCGTTCACGGTTGATGGCGTGCTGGCCGGCTGGATGAAGAAATCGTTTGTTGAACGGTTAAACGATTGGCCGGAATATTTTGCCATCCGCCCTCGCGGCGTCGGCATGATTGGCGAGTTCGATTCTGCAGAACATCGCAGCGTGGCCATTGCCGAGGTGGTCGAAGCGCTCGCCACACAAGACGTGATTCGCGGCTGGCGCGGTGAATTGGTGACGGTTGCAGAGTCGTATTATTCGCCGGCACTGTTTCATGTCGAACGCGCTGCATCACCCTATTTCGGCCTGACCGTCTATGCGTCGCACCTCAACGGGTTGACCGCGCGCAACGGCCAGCCGTACATGTGGCTGGCGCGCCGCGCGGAATCCAAATACGTTGAACCGGGGAAACGCGACAACCTTGCGGCCGGCCGCATCACCCGCGGCTACTCACCCCTGCAAACACTTGCCAAGGAAAGTCTGGAAGAAGCGGGTATCGATGCGGCCCTTGCCAGCCAGGCGCGCGCGGCAGGCGCGGTACGCTGCAAACGCGAGACCGAAGAAGGTTTGCATAACGAAGTGATTTTTGTCCACGACATCATTTTGCCGGAATCGTTTGTGCCACATAACCAGGACGGCGAGGTGGCGTCGTTTGATTGTGTCCCGATCACGGATCTGCTCACCATGTTGGAAAATCCCTCCGAGTTCACAGTCGATGCCGCGCTGGTAATTGTTGATTGCCTGCTTCGACGCGGTTATCTGCATTCGGATCGCGTCGACTATCTCGATCTGATTCACGCCCTGAGGCCCTGACGCTTGGATCCGGTTGTCCTGTTTTTTTTGCTGGGTGTTGTTGCCCGTCTTGCCAAAAGTGATCTGCGTCTGCCGGAAGCGCTTTACGAGACGCTGTCGATCTATCTGCTGTTGGCGATCGGACTCAAGGGCGGCGTCGAACTGGCCAAACACCCGATTGCAACCATTGCCCCGCAGGCCATTGCCGTTGTCGCCATGGGATTGGTATTGCCATTGCTGGCCTATCCGGTCTTGCGCTTTATCGGTCGCCTGAATAATTTTGATGCCGCCGCCATCGCCGCTCACTACGGTTCGGTCAGTGTGGTCACGTTTGCGGTTGGATTGGCGTTCGTGGTCAAACAAGGTGTGCCGTTTGAGGAATACATGCCGCTGTTTGTCGCCTTGTTGGAAGTGCCGGGCATTGTTGTCGGCATTTTGTTGGCACGGCTGCACACATTAAAAACCGTGCAGTGGGGATTGTTGGCGCACGAAATTTTTCTGGGCAAGTCGGTGGTGCTGCTGGTCGGCGGTCTGCTCATCGGTTGGATTGCCGGCCCGCAGGGTCTGGACCCGATGCGTGGACTTTTCTTTGATCTTTTCAAGGGTGTGCTGGCATTGTTCCTACTGGAAATGGGGCTGGTTGCCGCGAGCCGTATTGCCGATTTGAAACGTGCCGGCCCGTTTTTGATTGCCTTTGGTATTGTCGTTCCGGTTGTATTTGCAGTCATTGGCGCGATACTTGGCAAATTGATCGGCTTGTCCCTTGGCGGCACCACCTTGCTGGCAATTCTTGCGGCGAGTGCGTCGTATATCGCCGCACCCGCCGCCATTCGAATTGCGGTGCCCGAAGCCAATCCCGCGCTGAGCATCGGCGCGTCGCTGGCGATTACCTTTCCGTTCAACCTGACCATCGGTATCCCGCTGTATTTCCAGATGGCGCAATATGCCCACAAATAACATCACATGAAACCATTTCCCAAAAAACTGTTGGTGATGATCGGCGAGGCCGCACTCGAAAAATTTCTGGTGCAGGATATCCGCCGATTTGGTGCACATGGCTATACGATTGCCGATGTGCGAGGCGGTGGTGCACACGGCGCACGCGACGCCGAATGGGAGGGTAGCCGCTCGATCCGCATGGAAATTATTTGTGAAGAGGCGGTTGCCGAAAAAATCGTTGAGCACGTCATGAGCCATTACGCAAAAAACTTCTCGTTATCACTTTACATATCGGATGTCGGTGTCATTCGCAACGACAAATTCTAGTCTGTCCCAGTATTGAGTAATGACGCGCTCCTGCTGGTCGTTGTTGCGGCGCTGTTGCATGCAAGTTGGAACTACTTGCTCAAAAAATGCGGCGGCGGCCTCGGCGTTCTGACGCTGTCGGCCATCGTCGCAAGTGTTGCCCTGACACCCGCTGCCCTTTACTTGATCTGGCGTGGATTCACCTCACCTTGGGGCGTGTGGGTGATGACCGCGGTTGTGGTCGGCTCGGGCATGATCCATTTGTTCTATTTTTTGTTGCTCGATCGCGCTTATCGTTCCGGCGGTGATTTGTCGGTGGTCTATCCACTGGCGCGCGCCACCGGCCCGCTGCTGACCATTGTCGCCGCCACATTATTCTTTGGTGAACGCATGACGTCGATCGCCGTTGCCGGCGCGGTGCTCATTGGCATATCGGCGCTGGCATTGACGGGCGACCCCCGAAAAGTATTTGCGCGGGAGGCGGGTAAAGGTATTGGCTTTGCCATTCTTTGCGGCTGCATGATCGCCAGCTACACGTTATGGGACAAACAGGCGGTCGCACTATTTTTGATTCCGCCAATTGTGTTTGACTGGGGTGCCAACGTTGCGCGCGTGACGATGTTGGTGCCCTACACCCGGCTGCGCGAGAGCGGCGCAATCACCAGCGCCTGGCGCGACCACCGCAAGTCGGTGATTGCCATCGGCCTGATGAGTCCGCTTTCCTACATTCTGGTATTGACGGCAATGGTCTATACACCCGTCAGTTATGTCGCACCGGCGCGCGAGCTATCGATCCTGTTTGCGGCGCTGATTGGTGCGCACGTGTTGAAAGAAGGCGACGCCACGCGCCGCACGCTGGCGGCGATCGGCATGTTGCTGGGTGTCAGTGGATTGGCGCTGCGGTAGAATAAGGGCTCGCCCAGGCTGTCGCTAGGAGGAGGAAATGCAATATCAATTGTGTTTAATGGCTGCATATTTCGCATGCGGCTATTCGTGGGCGCTTCTTGGGCCCCAGGTCAGCAACGACCGCATTGGGGTCGCG
>JANPDI010000268.1:0-3469 GCA_031431435.1 Burkholderiales bacterium | reverse complement strand
CGCGTACGTTCCTCTTTGGTGAGGTGGTGGTAGGTCATCTGTGCTCCTTGCTCGGAAGGTAAGTCAGTCAAATGGCTCGTCGCCATCTCACCACCTTACCGCGTTTTACAAGTCGCACTTCGCTGTTGAATTTGCCAAGTCGCCTAAACACGGCTGTTTTGGAGCATTTTTGCTTCAAAAGGCCCGCCAATAAACGACTTTATAGTTTGGAAAATTCTAAAAACCCTGTCGTCCCGGCGAACAACCACAAGGGTTGCGCCGGGCCGGGATCCAGTTTTGACAGAATTTGACCCCGGACTAAATCCAGGGAGACACGATTGAGTGTTATTAGCGATTCCCGTTCAAATCTAAGCTGCCAATCGCCTGCTGAACGTTCAAAATCGTCAGCCCAAATTTTTCCGCACGCGCCTTGAGTCCAAAAACGGCGTTGTCGCGCGACACCAGTGCATCCACTTTTTGATGGTAGGCCAGCGCGATGAAGTGTTCATCGTCGCGATCGCGGCAACGCGGGAATCCACCCGGCATCATCAAATTTTTGAGTGTCGCACCCGCCGGCAAAGCGACCACCGTGGTGTGTTGGCAATATCGATCAAAAATATCGCGCTGCCGGTCTGGCGAAAGCTTGAGTTGGCGATAAGCCAGCACCCGTTTGAGTTCTTCGACTGCCGGTGGATGGGTCAGCACCGTCAAACGACCATCTTCCACCCGTTCACGCATCGGTTGCATATACGGGTCGTCAAACATCAGGAAATCAATCACAACATTGGTGTCGACCACCCAACGCAATGGCTTCAATGTTTTGCCCCGGCGATGGCAACCCCGGCGGCATGCCCCGAGGCCCAAGCCCATTGGAAATTAAAGCCGCCGAGATGGCCCGTCACATCGACCACTTCGCCGATGAAATACAGATTTGGCAATGCATTGACCGCCATGGTTTTGGACGACAACGCCGACGTATCGACCCCACCGAGGGTGACTTCTGCCTTGTTGTAACCCAATGTACCTGATGGTTTGACCGGCCAATCCTGCAAATCAGCAAGCAACGCCGCGTAGGCCTTGTCGGTAAATTGGTTGGCGGGTTTGTCGAGGGTATGTGCGTCACACCAGCCTTCGGCAAAACGCCGCGGTAGATATTCCGCCAGAGCATTGTGGATGAGGGACTTTGATTGCCGCTGATGTTGCAACGCCGCCAGCACCTGTTTGTCCGGCAACAGGTTGACGTGAATCGGTGCCTTGGGTGAACCGGATTGCCAGTACGACGAAATTTGCAAAATTGCCGGGCCGGATAACCCGCGATGGGTCAGCAACACCGCTTCCCGAAAGCGACCAGCGCCACACGTGACCTCCGCGTCGAGCGACAAACCGGACAAATCGCCAAACTGCGCAATTGCATCCGGCTCAAAGGCAAGCGGCACCAGCGCCGGCTTTGGTGCAACCACCGCCAGGCCAAACTGCTCGGCGACGTGATAACCAAACGGGGTGGCGCCGATTTTTGGGACCGCCAGGCCACCCGTGGCAATGACCAATGCCTTGGTGAAAACCGTTTCGTTTTCCAATCGGACGTGAAAACCATCCGCAACACGCTCAATGCCGGTCACGCCCGCAGGCATGCGCCAATCAACGTGGCCGCGGTCACATTCGATCTTGAGCATTTGGATAATCTGGGTGGCGCTGTCGTCACAAAACAACTGACCCAGGGTCTTTTCGTGATACGCGATGTGGTGCGACTCGACCAGTTTGACAAAGTCTTGCGGCGAGTAACGGGCAAGGGCGGAGCGGCAGAAGTCGGGATTTTGTGACAGAAAGTGTTCCGGCTTGGTGTGGATATTGGTGAAGTTGCAGCGGCCGCCGCCGGAAATGCGGATTTTTTCGCCGAGCCGATGGTAATGATCGATCAGCAACACCCGTGTGCCGCGCTGGCCGGCGACGCTGGCGCACATCATGCCGGCCGCACCGGCGCCGATCACCACGACATCATATTTTTGGGGAGTTGAGGCGTTCGACATGCGGCTAGTTTACGGGGGTTGTCGGGTCACAACGGTTGTGACGTACATGATGCCACCGCAAATAGTCAAAATTTGCCATCTTGGGCTTCAGAAACAGACCCGGCGTGCCGAAAGCAGAGTCACGCAGGGGAATTTACCCCGGTGAAATGATCCCATGCAGCCAACCAATCTATCTCCCATCAGAAGATCAGACGTTATCATCGGCAAACCGTTGCCATGGCCGATCTACGACAAAAACAAGAAACTGTTGTTGCGTGCGGGCTTTGTTGTGGAATCGTTCGATCAGGTGCAGCGACTGATCGATGCCGGCCTGTTCCGTGTCATGGATGGTGACTTCATGCGCGAACTTGGTCAAACGTCTGCGGCGGTGGACGATGATGAGCCGACGCCCGGCGTGGCCAAAAAGACCGCCGGCAAATCACCACAGACGTCGTTCCTTGAAACCCGCTTGCCGGTTGGTACTGCCGTGCAACTCACCAACCCGGAGAACGAAGCCGGTGGTCGAGAAACCGTCCGTTTGATCGGCTACTTTGACCGCAAGAGTCTGATCGTGTCACACCCGACGCGCGACGGCCAGATCATGTTTGTCAAAGAGGGTGCCAGTTATCGCTGTCGCGCCTTTTCAGGCAAGAATGCCTACGCATTTGAGTCAACCGTATTGCGGGTGGCATTGGCGCCATACCCATACCTGCATCTGAGTTTCCCGTCGGTTGTGCATACCAACGTTGTGCGCAAGGCCGCGCGTATTCCCACCGACATTGTGGCGACCTCCGAACTGCAAGCGGGTGGCCGGTCAACCACCTGCACGATCAAGGATTTGAGTGTGGCCGGTGCATTGGTGCATTCGAAGACGCCGATTGGAAATGCTGGAGAAGTCGTGTCGATCGCGTTCCGGTTGACCATTGACGAGGAGCGGGTGCTGTTCAAAATTGACGCGGAAATCCGCAGCGTACAGCCGGGTGGCGAATCCGATCCGGGAACGCTGAAATCCGGCATCAGCTTTAAAAATCTTGATCCGACCCTGCGCCGCGAAATGGAAATCTACATTTACCGGCAAATGGTCAGCGACGTTTAGGCCGCGTCTGGGAAGGTCTAAAAACCTCGATCTCGTCGTCATTCATGCGTAGAGCCTGCCCCAGCATGTTTAAAGGAGGGGCAGGAATTCAGTCCATCGTCTTATCAATGTGTAACAACGGGCTGGGTCCTAGCCTTCGCTGGGACGACGGGCGTTTTGCACACCCGGACGACGGGCATCTTGAAAGATCCCCGTCATTCCTGCGTAGGCTGGAATCCAGTCCTTCGTTCCACCAAAGGAAAACGGCGGGCTAATGAAATGGACGCCCCCTACCTGCAACGGCATCGACGTGCCAAAGTGGAAGTGTCATCAACCACCAAAAGCAGAAGGAGGCGTCATGAAAGAGATTAAGGTAATTGGACTGGATTTGGCAAAGAATGTTTTTCAG
>JANPDI010000267.1:0-12106 GCA_031431435.1 Burkholderiales bacterium | reverse complement strand
GATGAAGCTGCGGTCGCTGTAATAGTAGCTCCCCTGCAGCCGATGGGTCGGGCCGAACCCGGCGCCGTCGGGCCGGCCGAGGTACAGCGTATAGGCGGCGCGGAAATTGGAGAAATACCTATCAACGGTCACGATCCCGAGATCGGCGCCGGCCAGTTTGTATTCGCTGCGCTTATATCCGGCCTGCACGCCCCAGCCGCCGTCGAAGCGGTGCTCGAGTTGAGCCAGCAGGGAACTCTTGGCGAGGACATTGTGGGTGGGGCTCATCGCGGCTTCGATCTGTATGGCCCAGGAACCGCCGAACGGCTGGTAGGTGCCCATCATCACTTCGCTATCCCGCTGGTCGAATCGCGCGGTCTCCCGCAAGTATCCGTAGAACGACTGCTGCGCTGCATTTTTGGCTTGCACATCCAGCTGGGTGTTGCGCCAGTCGGCGCGGTCTCCGCTAAGCCGTTCGATGGTGCTTCGTGCCTCGGCCTCGACCTTGAATCCGGATTCTTGCGCGGCGAGGCCGGCGCTCAAAGCCAGTGTGGCGGCGAATGCGATGCCGCGGGTCGATGAGTTCATGCCTAGCTTACCTTGGTCAAGCGTCGGACGCGAGCGAGCAGTTCATTCGGCTGGAACGGCTTGACCACGTAATCACTTGCGCCTGCTTCCAGGGCGCGTACGATTTCGCTCTCTTGGGATTTCGCCGTCAACATGATCACCGGGACCCGCTCCCATTCCTTGTGGCCGCGAATCTGCGCCAGCAGCTGCATGCCATCGACGTATGGCAGCATGATGTCAAGGATTACCAGATGCGGCGGCGACATCGTGGCAATTATCTGCGCGGCAGCGCGCCCATCCGACGCAAGTTCGACGCCAAACCCTTCTCGTTCTAAAAGAAATTTGATGAGAAAAGCGATTTCGTTATTGTCCTCAACCACAAGGACTGTTGGCGCATCCTTTAACGTTTCGCCCAAGGCCAAACCTCATCTGTTCAATTCATCTTTTCTGAAGTATAGGCCGGTTTGGTCAGATCAGGTTCAGTCAACAGTCTTGTTAGCGGATGCTCGCGCCAACCGTCCAATTTTCCCAACCACGCACATCGTGAGCGGAAGCAGTCTCTGACGACCGGCTGCTCGGCCGCTCGATTTTTGGTTCCTGACGTAGTCTGCTTTTGGCCGTTATTCGTATTGTTCAATGAGTAACTGCCCGTGCGACCAGTCGAACACCAAGTGCTGCGCAGATGCGGCTCACGGTATCAAAACGCGGCTGTGCCTTCGGGCGTACCCCCTTGTAAAGGGCTTCGCGAGTGGGTCCCGACGCCTAGGCGATTTCACGCATGCCTCGCGCACGCAGCTTGACGGCTTTCGCAATATCCTTGGGCTACGTGGACTTATCACCTCCACCGAGCATCACAATCAACAACCAGCCGCGTTTGATGTAGTGCATGCGTCAGCCTGGACCAAAGTCTTCTCGCATTTCATACGCGCCCGATTCAACCGACTCTACGCCCCCCAATTACCCAACTGCGCTTTTCTCAAGCGCGCAGCCGGCCGTGCACGCGTCACGCCGTCGCGAAGACCTAAAAACCAAGCGTCAAATTCCTTAGTCCGCCGAACGGTAAACATTGTTTACCGTAATCGACCGATTACCGTAAATCATGCACGTGGGGCGAAACCGCTGAAATTGGAGCGCGCCAGGGAAGGGCGGCTTGTGGCCGGAACCCGCCAGCCTAGCCGCCCGATGATCGGTCGGCGGTCAAGACCATCACGCCTTCAATCTCAATCGACGCACCGCGTGGCAAACCCGCCACCGCAACTGCGGCGCGCGCTGGATAGGGCGTCTGCATGTAGGTCGCCATGATTTCATTGACCTTCGCGAAGTGTGCGAGATCGAGCAGGTACACATTCACCTTGACCAAATGATTGAGCGAACCACCGGCGGCTTCACATACCGCACGCAGATTGTCAAAAACCTGTTTCACTTCATTGTCGAAACCAGACACCATTTGCATGGTTTTGGGATCCAGCGGAATCTGGCCGGAGAGGTAAACGGTTTCAACCTGTCCGCTGACTTTGACTGCCTGTGAATAGGTGCCGATGGCGGCGGGTGCATTTGGGGTGGAAATGATTGTTTTCATTTTTCGTTTGGTTTGTTATCAGTCTTGATTTCACGCGCCTGGCCCGATTTTACGCGGGTGATACGCACCACTTCCTCGAGCTGCCGCATTTGCCGTAGCACCCGCGCCAGATGCTGGCGGTGGCTGACTTCGATGGTGAAATGCAGCGTCGAAAATTTTTCGTCGCGAGGCACATCATCCATCCGGATGTGCACAATGTTCGATTCGGCGCTGGATATTTCCGCCGCCAGTTTCGCCAACACGCCGCGCGCATCGGTGACGACCATGCGAATGTCGACCTTGAACAATTTGCTGATGGCGCGATCCCAGGTGACATCGACCCATTTGTCCGGGTCAAATTTAACCGCGCCGGTGGGGTGATGTGAGCGCAGCGTCGGGCAATCGTGGGTATGCACGATCAACCCCTGCCCACCCTTCATCGCGGCAATGATCGGGTCGCCCGGAATCGGCCGGCAGCACGCGGCAAATTGCACCGCCATGTTCTCGGTACCACGGATGACGATGGCGTCTTTCGGTTTATGTTGGGGCTGTTCAAGTTCAGCAACCTCAAACAAACGGCGCGCGGCGACAATCGCCAGGCGTCTGCCCAAACCAATTTCTGCCAGCACCTCTTCTTTGCTATGTGCGCTATCACCCTTCAGCAACCTCTGCCAGTGTGTCTTGCCGATATCGTTCGGGTCAAAATTGAGCGTGCTGACCGCCTGAATCAGCAGCAACTCGCCCAGCTCAACCGACTCGGTTTGTTGCGTGGTCTTCAGGTAGTGACGAATATGTGAGCGCGCGCGGCCGGTTGCGGCGTAGTTCAGCCAGGCGAGGTTTGGTCGCCCGGCTTCGTTGGTAATCACCTCGACACGGTCGCCGTTTTTCAGCATCTGTGACAACGGTGCGGCCTCGTCATTGACCTTCACCGCCGTGGTGCGGTTGCCGACGTCCGAATGAATCGCGTAGGCGAAATCGATGGTGGTGGCACCGCGCGGCAGCGATATGATTTTGCCTTTCGGCGAAAAAACGTACACCGCATCCGGAAACAGATCGACCTTGATGTGCTCCAAAAATTCGAGCGCGTCGCCGGTGCCGGATTGAATTTCAAGCAGGGACTGCAACCATTGATGGGTTTTTTGCTGGACGTTGCTGACTTCGGCATCAAGCGTCTTGTAGAGCCAGTGTGAGGCCACACCCGCTTCGGCGATCTTGTGCATGTTGGCGGTGCGAATTTGCAATTCAACCGGTGTACCGTGCGGCCCGAACAAGGTGGTATGCAGCGACTGGTAGCCGTTGTTTTTGGGGATGGCGATGTAGTCCTTGAATTTGCCGGGGAATGGCTTATACAGCGTATGTAGCGCGCCCAACGCGACGTAACACGACGGCATATCGTCAACAATGATGCGAAAGCCGTAAATATCCAACACATCCGAAAACGAGATGTGTTTTTCCTGCATTTTTTTGTAAATTGACGAGAGGTGTTTTTCGCGTCCCGACACAATTGCCTTGACGTTGAATTCGGCGAGACGGGTTTTGATGGCCTCAAGAATCTTGCCGACCACTTCGCGCCGGTTGCCGCGCGCAGCCTTCACCGCCTTGTCGAGCACCGCAAATCGATTCGGGTGCAGCACCTTAAAGCCCAGATCTTCGAATTCGTAGTACACCGCGTTGAGGCCCAGACGATTGGCAATCGGCGAATAGATCTCGAGTGTTTCGCGCGCCACCCGTTCTTGTTTGCTTTGGCGCACCGCATCGAGGGTGCGCATATTGTGCAGCCGGTCGGCCAGCTTGATGAGGATCACGCGCACATCACGCGCCATTGCCAGCAGCATTTTGCGGAAATTTTCGGCCTGCGCCTCTTCCAGCGTGGCGAACTGCAACTTATCGAGTTTCGACACGCCGTCAACCAGGTCGGCAACGGCCTTGCCGAATAGTTTGGCGATATCGTCCTTGGTGGTGGGCGTGTCCTCGACCACGTCGTGCAGGATCGCGGCGATCAATGCTTGTGCATCAAGATGCCATTGTGCCAGCAGGGTTGCAACGGCAAGCGGATGGGTGATGTACGGCTCGCCCGACAATCGCGTTTGCCCGGCGTGGGCGTCGCGTGCAATGGCGTATGCCGCCTCGACCTTGGCGATGTCGGCAGGCTTGAGGTAGGTTGCAATGATCGACTTGAGCGACGCCACCTCGGAGACGGCGAGCGTCTGCGCTTCGAGCGCCTGAACCGGATCAATAATCTTCGGCAGGGTCAATGTACCGGGCGGCGCGTCCGTCGCGGCGGACGGTGCGTCAACGGGCGTGCTCGGCAATGGCGCGGGATGAGGACTGGTATTTGGCAACACACGAACCCCCTCCCGTGGAACTACATATCAGCAGGCACCGTCGGAATGCTTGGTGCAATCGGCTTCAGAATGTCGACTTTGATGTGGCCACCGGCGATTTCGCGTAGCGCGATCACGCAAGGTTTATCCCTGCCGGCTTCAACATAGGGTGCCGACCCGAGGGCAAGCTGACGGGCGCGGGTGGTCGCAACCAGTGTTAACTCGAAGCGGTTGGGAATCAATTTGATGCAATCATCGACGGTAATACGGGCCATTTGCTGCTCCAACAGGTCAAAATTCAGGGAAAACAAATCATCAGCGTCGCAGGCGATGCCGATGAACAACGGGTTGCGGGTTACTTGATTAAATTCCCGTGGCGGGAAATCTGCCGGGAGGCGGTCAGTTGACACGCCCGCGTGATGGCACATAAATCTGCCAAAGCCACGCTAAAGTCTTTGTTAATAATAACATAGTCGGCCTTGTGGACGTGTTTGAGGTCCTCGCGGGCCTCGCCCAAGCGGCGTTCAATGACCTCTGGCGAGTCTTTTGCGCGCTTTATCAACCGCCGCTCGAGTTCTTCAATCGACGGTGGCAGGATGTAGATATAAACCATGTCAGGGAAGATCTTTTTGACCGACCGCGCGCCCTGCCAGTCAATTTCAAGCAACACGTCGGCGCCGGTCGCGCACGTTTCCTCGATCCATTTTTTGGATGTGCCGTAAAAGTTGCCGTAAACCTCGGCATATTCAAGAAACTCGCCCTGCTTGATCAATGCCTCGAAGGCTTCGCGGGTGACAAAATGATATTCGCGTCCCTGTTCCTCGCCGCGGCGTGGCGGGCGGGTGGTGTAAGAGACAGAAAGCCGGATCGACGGATCACGTTCAACCAGTCCGCCAATCAGGCTGGATTTGCCGGCGCCGGAGGGCGCCACCACGGTAAAAAGACAACCCATCATATGGTCACTCGATATTCTGGATTTGTTCACGCATTTGCTCGATCAACACCTTCAGCTCAATCGACACCTTGGTCGACTCGGCGGAAACCGACTTTGAGCCGAGCGTGTTGGATTCACGATTCAATTCCTGCATCAGGAAGTCGAGTCGTTTGCCGATGGCGCCGCCGCCTTTAAGCACCCGTCGCACTTCGGTGGTGTGCGCGCCCAGCCGATTGAGCTCTTCGGCGATATCGATGCGCGAGGCAAATAACACCACTTCCTGCTTCAGCCGATCGTCGCTGGCGGCGCTCAGGTTGGCGTCGGCAATCTTTTGTTTTAACTTGTCTTCATAGGACTGCACCATTTGCGGAATGAGTGGTGCAACTTGTTTGGTCAGTTGGTCGATACCATCAAGCCGCTCGATCAACATCTGCGCCAATTTTTCACCTTCGCGTACCCGCGTCGCGTCGAGCTCCGCGACGGCGTCGCCAAACAGCGACAACAGCGGCTCTTTGATACTTTCGGCGGTCATTTCGGTGGCGGCCATTACGCCGGGGGCGTGCATGATTTCCCAAACGGACAGCGGCCGCGCGTCAAACGCCGACAATATCTCGGCCTGTGTTGCCATCAATGCGGTGAGTGCGGCCTGGCTGGGCGTGGTTGTCGTTTGTGTGGTGTCGTTGGTCAGCGTCACCCGGCAATCGACCTTGCCGCGGCTGAGTGCGGCCGCGATTTGTTCGCGCATGGCGCCCTCAAGACTGCGAATTTCTTCCGGCATGCGCGTCTGGAATTCAAGATAACGGTGGTTGACCGATTTGAGTTCGATGGCAATGCGGCCGCCGGTGACGTCACGGGTGACCGCCGCAAAGCCGGTCATACTTTTGACAGGTTGAGCCATATTGCAAATGCCCGTGGAGTGGGTTGAAAGTCCGGCGGAAGCGGGCAAAACACGATAATGTGACGGGCGTGTCTTGCGGGGCGGTTTAAGGCACAATTATAACTTATGGTCACTGCCCTCTGGATTGCGGCAACGACTCTTGCATCACCCCTGATGAAGCGGAATCATGGCGTCACAAAACAATCAGCCATTGCCCGAAGGCTACCAACTGAACAATTACACGATTCAAAAGGTGCTCTCATCGGGCGGCTTTTCGATTGTGTATCTGGCACATGACGAGAACAACATCCCCTATGCGATCAAGGAATATCTGCCCGCCGCCTTGGTGGTGCGATCGGGTGGATCGGATGTGGGTGTCAATGCCGACGAAAACCTGGCGGTGTTTCGCCACGGGCTGAAATGTTTTTTTGAAGAAGGCCGTTCGCTGGCGCTGATTTCGCACCCCAACATCATTCGTGTGGAAAATTTTTTCCGCGCCAACGAAACTGTTTACATGGTCATGCAATTCGTGCGCGGCCGTACGCTGCAATTTCACATCCAGCGGCACCGTCACGAATTTTCCGAGGCGTTTATCCGGCGCATGTTTACACATTTGTTGAACGGTCTGCGCGAGGTTCACGCCAACAAGCTGTTACACCTCGATATCAAACCGGCGAATATTTATATCACCATGGAAGGCAAGCCGGTATTGCTGGATTTTGGCGCGGCGCGCCAGACGCTGACCACTGATGCGCCAAAGCTGCGACCGATGTATACAGCCGGCTACGCCTCGACCGAGCAGTATCGAAATCCCGATCAAATGGGACCGTGGACCGACATCTATGCCATTGGCGCAACCATGTACAACTGTATCGGCGGCATCCACCCGCAGCCGTCGAACGAGCGCGAGGAGCAAGACCGCATCGAGCCGTTGCGCGGCCTGGCCAAGAGTGCGTATTCGGAGGATCTCTACGACATCATTGACTGGTGCCTGAAACTCGATCATATGGCGCGCCCGCAGTCGGCGTTTGAGCTGCAAAAAGCGTTGATGAAGGATTCGAACGAATGGCGTGTTGAAGCCGAATCCGGCGCGATGGAATCGACCTTTACCAGCCGCGTCAAAGCCACCCTGAACAAGAAGATTTTTTGACCATGCGTTTCACCATCTTTCAGGAAAGCCATATCGGTGGTCGCAAGACCAACCAGGACCGGCTTGCCTACTCGTATTCGAAAGATGTGCTGCTGATGGTGATCGCCGACGGCATGGGCGGCCACGCGCGCGGCGAAATTGCCGCTGAGATTGCCGTCAACACCATCAACAACCGGTTTCAGGTTGAAGCGCGCACGGCACTCAGACGGCCCAAAGAATTTCTGGATTCCGCCATTCAGGCGGCGCATCGGGCGATTGTTGCCTTTGCCGATAAAAACGATATGCTCGAATGCCCGCGCACGACCATCGTCGCGGTGGTGATTCAACACGGCAAGGCCGTCTGGGCGCATGTGGGTGATTCGCGCCTGTATCTGTTTCGCGGCGGCCGTCTGGCTGCGGCCACCAGTGATCATTCACGCGTACAACAAATGATTGATGCCGGCATTTTGACCCAGGCGCAGGCGGCGGTGCATCCGGACCGCAACAAGATTTACAACTGTCTGGGTGGTGTGCTGCCGCCAACCATCACCCATTCTGAAGAGTGGGTGATGCAGGGGGGTGACGGCATCTGGATTTCCACCGACGGATTCTGGGGGCCGCTCAGCGCGGATTTTATCGCCGCCAAGGTGGATCGCGAGGACGTGTTGTCGCTGGTGCCCAAGCTGATGGAAGAGGCCGAGCGCAAAGCCGGCGCCGACTCGGACAACCTTTCGGTGGTGGCGTTGACCTGGGAAAAACAAGAGGAGGACGAACCTGCCTCGAGCGGCACGATCACCGAACCCATCGAAGGCTTTGCGACCTCCGCAAAGACTGTGCAACAAACGGATGGGCTGAAGGATGACATCTCCGACGACGAAATTGAAAAGGCCATTGCCGAAATTCAAAAGGCCATCAAAAACGTCGGCCGCTGACACATTGCCATCCCCGCCCGGCGACTTGCATAGTGCCTTTTGTTGGCGGCAGAAATAACCAGACGGCATACCCGCTTTTTTACCCATAACCAGACCACATCTCATATGCCACGTTCATTCAATCGCACCGACAATGACCTGCGTCCCATTACCATCACCCGCCATTACACCAAACACGCCGAAGGCGCGGTGCTGATCGCCGTCGGCGATACCAAGGTGCTTTGCACCGCGAGTGTTGAAGAACGTGTACCGCCGCACAAGAAAAATTCCGGCGAGGGCTGGGTCACGGCCGAATATGGCATGTTGCCGCGTTCAACCAACACCCGTTCGGACCGAGAAGCGGCGCGTGGCAAACAAAACGGTCGCACACAAGAAATTCAACGGTTAATCGGCCGCAGTCTGCGCGCGGTGGTTGATCTGAAGAAGCTGGGCGAGCGGCAAATTGTGCTCGACTGTGATGTGATTCAAGCCGACGGCGGCACGCGTTGCGCCGCCATCACCGGCGCCTTTGTTGCGCTGACGGATGCCGTGGCGGTGCTGATGAAAAAAGGGCTGCTCAAGGAGACGCCGATTCGTGATTCTGTCGCCGCTGTTTCAGTCGGTCTTCACGGCCAGAGTGTGCTGCTCGATCTTGACTACAGCGAGGATTCCACCTGCGAGACCGACATGAACGTGGTGATGACCGGCGCGGGGACATTTATCGAAATTCAGGGGACGGCCGAAGGTGTGCCGTTTACCCGCGCACAGTCGGATCAGTTGCTCGCGCTGGCCGAAGCCGGTATCAGCCGGTTGATTGGCGCGCAAAAAGCCGCGCTGGCCGGCTGACGCGTACGGCTACGTAAGTCTATCGCGGCCCGGTAATGTGTCAATGAACCGCCCGATTCCATTTGATCGGCTGGTCGTTGCGGCGATCGAACGACACACATTGGTCGAGCTGACTGTTGACGATATCCCCGCGTTGCAGGCTTTTTACAGCGCCAACCCGGGCTACAGCCAACTGGTGATGGGCCGCGCACCGCGCCCGACCGAGGCCTACGACGACTTTCACGATCTGCCGCCGGCTGAATTTCCGATGAACAAAAAATTGATGATCGGGCTCGTTGACGGTGACCGTCATTTAATCGGCGTGGCCGACATTGTGTCGGATCTGTTTGCCAAAGACGTCTGGCATATCGGCTTTTTTATGGTCGCCGAATCGCGCCACGGCAGTGGGGTGGCCAGGCAGTTTTATCAGGCGCTCGAACAATGGATGGAACAAAACGGCGCGCGTTGGCTGCGACTCGGCGTGGTCTTGGGCAACCGGCGTGGTGAAATGTTTTGGCGGCGCAGCGGCTTTGCGCAGGTGCGAACAAGGGAAGACTATCAGCTTGGCGACCTGCGGCATACGCTGTTGGTGATGGCCAAGCCACTCGGCGCAAACTCGCTCGTCGCGTATCTCGAGTGCGTGGCGCGCGACCGACCGGAATAGTCGCGCTGACAGCGCTGTTACTTTGCCGGGGCCTTAAAAACAACATCACCAAACCAGGTGGTGACCTTTTCATCGGTCTGGTCTGAGTCGTTGCCGATGGCAACACCGATGATGCGCGGTGGCGCCATGCCAAACGCCGCCCTGAAATCAGCGGCGACGTCGCGTGTTTCGGTCACCCATTGATTGACGCTTGTACTGCCGGACTGCAGTACGATTGTGCGAACGCGATTGGTAAACGGACTCCAGCGGTTGTAACCAATCGCCGACTTGTTATCCCACACGTAACAGATCGCCGCCGTGGGCACATCGTCACCCGCGATCATGCGGGCGAGGCGGATCTTGGTGCGGTCGGTGAACGACAGGCTGGCGAGCGGCACGTCAAACAACACATAGACGCGTGCGGCGTAATCATCACCAAGTTTGGTATTGATGTCGGCCTTGTCGAGCACCCGGTTGACCTTCCAGCGCCACGACATTACCGGGGTGAGGCTGGTGTCAACGGAGAAGGGCAGACCAATGCTGCCCGCTGAATTGTCTGATGCAACTTTCAGCACCGTGATGCCCGCGTCATCGACCAGTGAAAATGTGTTGGGTCGAACCTTCGGGATGGTCAGACGTCGATAGCCGGGGTCGAGCGGTCCGCCGACGATTAATGATGAAAACGGCGTTGGCAGTGGCGCGGAAAGCGGGGCGGCCGGCACGGCAAAAACACCGATCAGGCCGGACATGAGAACAACGACAAACGCACGGATAAACAAACGCGTCATGTTGGCCAAAAAAAATCCAATGGCGGCTTAAGCGTTTGCAGTCGCGGTAAATCTGCCGGCACGTCAACGTCCCAAAGCATGGCGGTCTCATGCCAACTGAGCCCGGCCTGTTCCAGCGCGACCCGCTGCTGCGCCATTACCCGGTCGGTACCCCAGTCAATATGATCGAACATCGACGAGGTGGTACGTTTGGCACCGATCAAGACATAGCCGCCGTCTTCAGCCGGGGTAAGCACACAGTCGTGTGTGCGCAGTTGCGCGGCGGCGTCCAGCAGATGTTTTTTGGTGAACGCCGGGCAATCAGCACCCACCAGCAAGATCTGCGGCCATTCGGCAAGCGCCTCGTCAAGGCTGTGCAGCATGCGCGCGCCGAGATTATCAACGCACAGTTGGTTGGCCAGCGCAACATCAAAATCTTCCGCACACGCTTCGAAAAAACTGTCATTAGCGTCGGGTGCGCAACACAACACCACATCAAAGGTTGTTGACGCCGCACAATTGATCATACGTTCCACCAGCGCCGTATGCAGCATCGCCGCGCCTTCTGCGCCGAGTGCCGGAATCAGTCTTGTCTTGACCGCACCGGGTTGCGGGGCTTTGGCAAAAATCAGAATGGCCGTATCAACGGTCAACTTGTCAGCGGCCAAGGTATTAGCGTCCATAGTATTGCCGGTGAAGCTGCGCGGGCGGCGTGCCAAAAAAGTACGCAAGCCGGATGCGCCACATGGTCAGGATGGTGCGCCACACGCCGTATTTTTCCCAACGACGGCCGGAGGTGATGATTGCCGCGCCTATTTGGACCGGGGGGACAATTTTTCTGAGCCGTGAGGTGATCTCTACGTCTTCCATCAATGGCTGTGCGGGGAAGCCGCCAATTTGTGTGAACAGTTCGCGTGTGACGAAGATTCCCTGGTCGCCTGTCGCCACGCCACTCAGGCGCGAGCGATGGTTCATGAACCACGCGATCACCGGCAGCATGACGTGTGTGCCGGAAATGCCAACCGTGAAATATCCCCAGCCGACATTGCCTGCCAACGCCGCGTCAATCAAGCGATCCGCATCGGCCGGCAGCAGCGAGTCACCATGCAAAAAAAGCAGGGTGTTGTGTGAGGCCACCGTGGCGCCGGTATTCATTTGGGTGGCGCGACCCAGGTCGCCTGCAATCACCGCGTCGCTTTGCGGCGCGGCCAGCGCGCGCGTGTCGTCGTTGCTGCCGCCATCAACCACAATCACTTCAACGCCGCGCGCGCGCATCGGCTGCAGCGACGACAACGTCGCGACAATATTGGCGGCTTCGTTCAGGACGGGAATGATGATTGAGAGGCCCATGCAACATTCTAGTCACGGTCTTTGCGGCAATGCCGGTGTTGAAACACAAGACAGGGCGGGCATCTTCAGCCGTTTATTGCCGAAGACGCCCGTCAAATGGCGACTTGGCAAATTCAACAGCGAAGTGCGACTTGTAAACCGAGGTAAGGTAGTGAGATGGCGATCAGCCATTTGACTGACTTACCTTCCGAGCAAGGAGCACAGATGACCTACCACCACCTCACCAAAGAGGAACGTACGCG
>JANPDI010000266.1:0-25473 GCA_031431435.1 Burkholderiales bacterium | reverse complement strand
TGGCCTGAAAATCGTTGTATCCGCAGCCGGAAAGTGTCAGCAATGCCGTCAAGCCGAACAGAGTCAATAATTTACGCATTTTGTTCCCTTCAATAAATTGGCGACATGAATGCGCCGTGTTGGCAAAAATAATCCACCGGTTGCGACGGGTAAATTGGGATAGTGGGCTATTTTACAAGACCCTTTGTACGCACAATGTAAAAAAACCGCTAGGCCAGCTTGTCAAATTCACCCTTGGCGAACAGTAAATCTTCCCAAGCCTTGAGCTTTTCCGGAAGGCTACGCAGCAAATATGACGGGTGATAGGTCGCGACCACCGGGATGCCGCGGTAGTGATGCAATTGCCCGCGCAGGCTCGCCATGGTGGCATCGGTGCCGGTGAGCCGGGCCATGGCGGTTTTACCCAAGGCGACAATGATTTTTGGCTGGATCAGATCGATTTGTCGATCCAGATACGGCGCACAGGCGGCAGCTTCATCAGGCGTCGGTGTGCGGTTGCCCGGCGGGCGGCATTTGACGACGTTGGTGATATACACATCGCGGCCGCGCTGCAGCCCGGCGGCGGCGAGCATGGCGTCGAGTAATTTGCCGGCCGGTCCGACAAACGGCTCACCCGATTGATCTTCCTCGGCGCCAGGCCCCTCACCGATAAACAGCCACGGCCCGTTGGCGGCACCAACACCTACCACCGCCTGCTGGCGTTGCTGGCAAAGTCCGCATGCTTGACAATCTTTAATGTCACCCGTCAATTCGACCCAACTCAGCCCGCCTATCCGCGCTGCCCGCGCCGGGTTGATGGGGATTGGCGGCGTTGCAGGATTCGCCCGCGGCGTCTCCGTCTTGGCCATCACGGCCGCTTTCTGGATGGCGGGTTTGGCGGGTACTTTTGCCGGTTCCGTGACAACTTGCGCAGCCGGCGTTGGTGATGACGTCGCAGCGCCGCCAACCAGTCGGCGCATTTCAAAATGCGGCAACAGTTCCATTTCCATCAGGTAGTCTTTATCCAGCCGCATTGATCGCCTGATCTTTAATGTTGAGCCCCAGAAATAACGCATCTTCGCGACCGGTAACCGACGGGTAATAATCGCGCCGCAAACCGAGCTGACGAAAACCAAAACGGTCATACAATCGCAGCGCCGCAACATTCGACGGCCGTACTTCGAGGTAAATCACTTCACACGTGGTCAAACGCGCTTCATCGATCAAGTGTTGAACAATGCGGGTGCCAAAACCGTGTCCATGCCAATGGCTCGCAACAGCGAGGTTGAGCAAATGCGCTTCTTCCAACGCCGGCATCACAATCGTATAGCCAATCAATTCTGTCTCGAGCCACACGCCGTTGCAGACATACCCGGCGTAAAGCGAATCCCGGAAATTGCCGAACGTCCACGGGAAGGCGTAGACGCCGCTTTCGATACTGGCCACGGCGGTAAGTTGCGCTTCGTTCAACGGCCGGAACAGCAGACGCGCGGCCAACGCTGCACCGGTTGAAGCATCATCTTTCATGACGGCGCTCACGCCACCACCGTCTGTTTGGCGGCATGAAATTGACGACGTTCATCAATGGTCATGGCCACGTTGTTGCGCAAATAAATCGGCGCCGCATCACGCGGGTGCAGCGTTGCGGCCACGCCTTGCCGGGCATAAAGCCGGTTGGCTAACGTCGACAAATAAAACGCCTGTGGCTGCGACGTTGGCGATGTTGAAACCACAAACCCCGGCAGCGTGCTCAAAATGTTTGTGATCAGCGCATCACGCAACGCCGGAATGGCAAACGCATTGCCGATGCCAATGGCGGTATCGTTTGCCGGCCAGCAGGTGGTGAGGTCGGGTAGTTGGTCGGGTTTGAGCAATTGCGGCGCAACGATTTCGACAAAACCAGTGTCGGTTGATTCATCGCGCTGGTACGCCGCGAAATAGACTTCGCCCATACGGGCATCAATTGCCACGATCACACGGGCATGTTGATCATCGGTATTTTCATGCGCGGCCTGCGCCGCCAGCACCAGCGTTGACGGCAGCGCGATCACCGGTTTGCCGAGACCAAATGCCAACCCCTGTGCCAACCCACAGGCGATGCGCACACCGGTGAATGACCCCGGCCCCTGACCGAACACCACCAGATCAATTTCAGCGAGCGTCAAGGATGCCGTCGCCAGCAATTTATGCATCAGCGGCAGGGTCAACTCGGAATTTTTCTGACCGGCATCGACGACTTCTTCGGCCGTGGTGGACTCGCCGTGTGAGACGGCAACCGACAACGTGTCAGAGGAGGTTTCAAATGCAACAAGATTCATGCTGGCATTATAGCGGGCTTGAATTTTGGCGGCTCAGTTAAAAGCAAAACCCCAATATCCACGGCTATTTTCAGGCATTTTTGCCGCAAAATGCCCGCCAGACGGGCACTTTAAAATTTAACTCTTGATCAGATCAAGCGGCGCGAATTTTCCGTTCAGCACCCGTGACGCATCCTGCCCCCACCATTGGCTGATGATGGTGCTGTACATCGACCGAAAATCCAGCGCAAACGGCAAATTGCCGTTGCCATCCAAGTGCGTCAGCGCCGGTGCCTGACCGTACAGGCCGCCGTTGACTTTGCCGCCCGTCATAAAATGCACGTTGGCGGTACCGTGATCGGTGCCGTTACTTTGATTTTCTTTTGGGCGGCGACCAAACTCGGCATAGGTCATGATGAGGGTCGAATCCCAACGATTCAGTTCGGTCAATGCCGACTTCAACGCCGCAATACCCTCGGCCAGATCACGCAGCAAATTGGCGTGGGTGCCCAGTTGATTGGCATGGGTGTCAAAGCTGCCGAGGGTGAGGCGGATGGTGGCAATGCCGGCATTACTTGCGACCAATTGCGCCGCGGTACGGATCTGCCCGGCAAACGCGTTTTTCGGAAACTCAGTCTTGAACGCATAGTTGGTGTTGAGTTTGCTGGCGGCGTGCACAATCTCGCTCTCGACAGCAAGGATATGTTTGAGCGCGTTGTTACGTTCATCACGTCCTGCCTGTGCCAGCCTGGCGGTGCGCAAAAACTGTGCGGTGTCAGCGAGCGCAATGGTGCGTGTGCCCAAGCCGGAGAGTGGCCCCATGTCGTTCGAGCCGACCACCACGCCGTCGGCGGCAAACGCACGCGGCGGCGGCGTTTGGGCAAAGGTGCGCGCCAACCAGCCCGCATCGAGATATTCTTCACTCTTCGAGGCGGTCTCCCAGATTTCGATCGAGCGGAAATGGGATAAGTTCGGGCTGGGATAACCGAGACCCTGCACAATCGCGAGCTGTTTGTTTTCCCACAGCGCGTGCATCGGCCTGAGCGATGGATGCAACGCTTCACGCTCGGACAGTGTGATGAGGCTGGCGGGCTCCAGCGCCAGGCGCGGCCTGAGTTTGGCGTAGGCGGGGTCGGCATAAGGCACAACGGTATTCAAACCGTCGTTGGCGCCCTTAAGCTCGATCAAAATCAGCAGATTTCGATATGGCGAATCAATCGCAGACGCACCGGTCTTGGTGGTGGCTGGCGCGGGTTGCGCCCACGCCACACCGTTAGTTTCACCAAACAGTGGCAGCACCGACGCTGCACCGGCCAAGCCGGCAGATTGTAAAAAATCGCGTCTGTTCATTTTATATTCCCTACTTTAATTGATAGGCAGGATCAGCGACCAACCCTCGCGCCCAATCTGCCGCGTTGTTGCCGGCGGGCAATCGACGCGGGGCGACCGCCAGCACCAGCTTAGACATACCCAGCGCGCCATTTTTTTCGTCGCTGCCGCTACCCGTCTGCGCAAACGGCTTCGACCAGTTGTCCAGATTCCACTTGAGTGCCGCCATCGCGCGCTCAACATTACGCTGTTGGCGTTGTGCCTGACCGGGTGGCGGTGGCGTGCCGCTGCGCGCGGCCATTTCATCGAGCGCATTCATGGTTGCCTCCATCCGATCTTCGTTCTTGAACAAGCGATCAATAAATTGTTTGCGTCCCAGCAACGTTGCGGAATTAATCCAATTTTCACCGCCCGGCCAGCCCTTGACGTTGGGCGGGGAAAGGATATTCTGACCGAGCAATGCGGAGGCCAACACAAACGGGCGCAGATTCGGCGTGTCGATGTCAAACTGCTTGAGTGTACCGAGCACAAACTCAACCGGCGACTTGATCAGGCTGGCACGATTGTCGGCGGCGTAGAACACGTCTGAGACAAGCATCGCCTGCATCAGCTTGGCGGTGTTGTAACCCGATTCACGATAAATGTCTGCCAGCCTTGCAACTTCCTTTTCATCGGGCGTCGGCGACACAAACTCACGCCACAATTTACGCGTGATGAACTGCGCCGTTTCCGGCCGCCGCAACAGCAAATCAAGCGCCTGGCTGCCTTCGAAATAGCCTTTTTTGCCAAAGATGACTTTTTCACCGGCATCATGCATGCCGCGGCGGAACATGAATTCACCGGTCTCACGGTCGATCGACCAGCCGGTAAACGCCCGCGCCATTTGTTTGATATCCTGCTCCGTGTAGTTGCCCTCGCCCAGCGTGAACAACTCCATCACTTCGCGTGCAAAATTTTCGTTTGGCTGCTCTTTGCGGCTGTTGGCGTTGTCGAGATAAATCAACATCGCCGGATCGCGGGCAACTTGATGCAACAACGCGCCGAA
The DNA here is from genome assembly GCA_031431435.1 of Burkholderiales bacterium. Lineage (GTDB taxonomy): Bacteria > Pseudomonadota > Gammaproteobacteria > Burkholderiales > Usitatibacteraceae > UKL13-2. The sequence goes on along the minus strand of JANPDI010000266.1, from coordinate 20,823 downwards.
GTTTCCCAGTGCGTATTTGCGCAACAGCACGTGTTGCTGGTACATCAGGCTGGTATGGCGGACTTTTTGTTGACTGGTGGCAAAGTGGTTATGCCAGAACAGGGTCATCTTTTCGGTCAGTGGCGACGTTGTCGTCAACATCTCACGGAACCACCATTCGCGCAAATCAAACGCGCGTTCGGCATTTAACTTGCGCTCGGCTTCACGATCTTCCGGACTCATGTCACGATATTTACTCGCCGGCACAATCGGCTCATTGATCCATTTCGGTGGCGGCGTGACCGCATCCGTGCGGCTTTCGCCAACCAATTTATCTGCCGCCTGCTGACGACTCATCCCGGTGAACGTTGCAATGTCCTGCCGGCTTGCCGCGAACCCGCTTCGATTCAACAAATGTCGCGCGTCATCGGCGGTCAATTTGTCCGATGAATTGGCCATGCCGGCTAACGGCAGCAACAAGAAACCAGGCAGCAATACAACGCCGAGCGTCAGCGCAAAACACGCAGGCCATCGCTTGAAAATAACGGATGAATTGTTGGTGTTCATGGCAGGCCTGTTATTTGGTTTGAAACTTATCATTCGCCGCGAGTGTGACCGGAAAGCCGTCACGTGCACCGCCCAACCATTTTTTTGCGTCGGCATCGTTTTTCAAATAGGCGTTCCAGAAGGCAAGTGTCGATGCTTTGACGTCGCGCTGGATTTCGCCATCTCGTTGAGTTTGTGGTCGACGGCCGGCCAACTGGTGCCCGCCGAACACCATGTGATCACCATTTTCATACACGGTCAGATATTTGTCGCCGGCCGGCATGTTCTCAAAGGGCAGAATGCGGTGCGCAACTTCGGTACCGTCATCAAGTACCGCACCATCTTTGCTGCCGGTGATTGAAAAAAATGGCAAACGGATATCGCCAAATTGCTTTGCCAGATTGGTCTTATTGCGTGCGTTGGGACTGAATGCAATCGCCGCGGTGATACGTTTATCGAATCCGGATTGGCCACGCACTGCCGGGCTCGATTGCCCCGTAACCGCCAGCGTCGTTTGCGCACCAAACGAATGACCGGACATGCCGATCTTGCCTGGGTCGGCGGATTTGAAGAGCCCCACACCGGCGCGGGCGCGTTGGACAATTTCATCCAGCGCAAAATGTACATCGCCCAACCGCAGCCCGAGGTTGTTCATGGTCATCGCGCTTTTCATACCGGTGACCACATCAGCGGGCGCTTTGCCCTGCCAAATTGATTCGTCGCTGCCCGGATGCTGCAAATGCACCACGATATAACCGTGGCTTGCCCAATGTTCCCCCCAGTATTTCCCACCCAACCTGTTACCGCCCAGTCCGTGCGAAAAAATGATCACCGGGAATCGGGCAGAGTCTTTTTTGTCTGCCGCGTTGGTCACCGGCGCCACAATGCGCACCGGCAAGGTACGTGCACGGGCGTTATCCCGCCATGCTTGGTCAACGACTTCTATGGCGTACGGTCCCAGCTTCTCATACTGCCTGACATCTTGTGCTTTTGCAGCAGTCGCCACACCCGCTGATGGCTCGGCGGCACGGCTCTCCTGTGAAATGACAAATGCCAACATGCAAGACATCGCAACCACCATCAGGTATTTCCACAATAGCGGTATTGCTTTACGGATGGTCATGATCGTTCTCCGTCACTTCATCAATTGGCCACATGGTTCGCCCGGGTGCGGATTATCGCTTACCGTGTGCCTGTTTCCATGCCGCGGTAATTTCTTCCTTGCTCAGATAGCCATCCTTGTTGGTGTCGATCTGATCAAAATTCTTTGCCAAGCGCGGCGCCTTGGCTTCGGCTTCGACGCGGCTGATGCGGCCGTCACCATCCTTGTCGACCGCCTTTAATTTTGCCGCCGCCATTCTGGCGCGCTGTGCGGCGAATTCTTCGCGTGTCAGAAAGCCGTCTTTGTTGGCGTCAATCTGGTCAAAGTGTTTGGCGAGACCCTTGGATTGTGCCGCTTCTTCGCGCGAGATTTTGCCATCGCCGCTAGTGTCCAGCGCCTGCAACTTTGCCTTCATTTCGCCATTGCCGGGTGCCGCAGTGGCAACGCCGGCGGCAACGATCATCAGTGCGCTGATGGCAGTGGCAAGTAATTTGGATTTCATATTGATTCCTTTCGGGGGTGTGATTGGAGAGATTGATTGTTTCAATGACACGAAACATACTCGTACCAACGGGCAAAGTCTTTTCAGGACGACGACAAAACGTAACGCGGTGTAACGTCCTCGAAATCTGTTGAGCGCAACCCGCTTCCCGACAGTCGTGGACATCACCCGCAAGCGTCAAACAGCGCTTACAATTGATTACAAATGTACCGTGATACCTGCCAGAACTTTGCCACCCGACCTCTATGATGCACACATGAGCCAACTTACACAAACAACCCCGCCGCGCCACCGCATTCTGGTGGTCGATGACGACCTCCGGTTGCGCGATTTGTTGAAGCGATATCTGACCGAGCAGGGCTTCGCCGCCGATACCGTGCCCGACGGACAGGCGCTAGACCGCGCTTTCTCGCGAAACCGTTACGATTTGGTGGTGCTCGACGTAATGTTGCCTGTTGAAGATGGGTTTGCGATTTGTCGTCGTATTCGTGGCTCCGCGAATACCGCACTCGGTGAATCTGTCGAACCGAACATTCCGATCATCATGCTGACCGCCAAGGGTGATGATGTTGATCGCATTCTGGGGTTGGAAATGGGGGCGGATGACTATCTGGCCAAGCCGTTCAACCCGCGTGAACTGGTCGCACGTATCAATGCCGTTTTGCGCCGTCAGGCACCGCTGCCGACACCGGGCGCGCCGTCGACCACCGATGAAATTGTGCAATTTGGTCCGTTCACGTTGAATCTCGGCACCCGCGAATTGTTACGGGAAGATATTGCGGTACCGATGACCACCGGTGAGTTTGGCCTGCTCAAAGTCATGGTCGGGCATCCGCGGGTGCCGCTTTCGCGTGACAAATTGACCGAGCTGGCGCGCGGCCGTGAACACGACACCTTCGACCGTGCCATCGATGTACAGGTATCGCGCCTGCGCAAGCTGCTTGGCGAAGATCCGGCCAATCCGCGCTACATCCAAACGGTGTGGGGGCGCGGTTATGTGTTTATTCCGGATGGCGCCAAGCAGGCCTAGCCTGACGCACGATGACGTTACTTCCCCAGTCTTTGCTGGCCCGCACCGCCGTCGTGATTATTCTGGCGCTGGTGGCCAGCCAGTTGGTGTCGGTGGCGTTGTTTCGCTACTACGCGCGCGAACCGCGTGTGCAACTCGCGGCGATCGGGTTTGTCGGCCAGCTCAAAACCATTCGTGCCGCACTGGAGATCATCCCGCCCGAACAACAACGCGAGTTCCTGCAACGTATGCGTGAAGATCGCGGCATGCGCGTGTTTCGCGGGCGCGATGAGGAGCCGATGGAAGTGGCCCCCGATATTCCGGCCTTACGGGTGATTCGCGAACGCATGCGTGAAGAGCTAGGCCCGGAAGCGGAAATTTTCATCCGTACCCGGCCACAAAAGCCGGATGCGCCACCACTGTTGATCACCCGCCTGCCGGTCAAGGGCGGTGTATTTTTTGTGGTGTTCCCGCGCAACCGCATCGTCGAGCAGGATTACACCTGGGCGTGGGTTGGTTGGGCGACGTTTGGCGGCGTGCTGGCGCTGGCTGGCGCACTGTTTCTGATGTGGCGGGTGAATCGTCCGTTGAAGGCGCTGGTCAAGGCGGCGCACGATATCGGTCACGGTAAAAATTCCGACCCGGTGACCGAGATGGGCCCCGCGGAGGTCAGATCGGTGGCGGTGGCGTTTAACCAAATGCGCGACGACCTCAATCGCCTCGACCGCGAACGCGCCACGTTTTTGGCCGGTGTGTCGCATGATCTTCGCACACCGTTATCGAGGCTGCGACTGGGCATCGAGATGTTACCGGCTGACAAGGAAACGCGCAGCGATATCGAAAGGGATATTGAGGACATCAACGGGGTGATCGATCAATTTATGGACTTTGCCCGTGACGAGAGCCGTGAGGCAGCGGAAACGCTGGACATCAACCTGATTGTGCAAGCCGCGGCCGAACGCGCCCGTCGTGGTTATGCGGATCACAAAATCACACTCGACCTCGACGCCCCGTTGCAAACCACCCTGCGACCGATGGCAATCAAACGGGTGATCACCAACCTGATCGACAACGCGATGAAACACGCCAACTCCGACATCGATATCGTTTCGCGCCGACGATCCGGTGGCGGTATACAACTGTCCATTTTCGACCGCGGCGAAGGCGTCGCCGCAGAGGACGTTGAGCGGCTCAAACAGCCATTCACCCGCAAAGACACGTCAAGAACCGGCGCATCGGGCGCCGGACTCGGTCTGGCCATTGTTGACCGGATTGTGAAGCAGCATGGTGGGAGGTTTCAATTGTTGTCGCGCGAAGGCGGCGGCACCGAGGCGCGCATCGTTTTGCCGGCCTAGCGGTGTAGAGGCCTAGAGGTCTAGGGGCCCGGGGGCCTAACGTTTCGGCAGCTGGTTCGCGCCGGCCATAAAATTGTCAAAATTTTGCTCGGCCACACGCGACCACAATATTTGATCGTCGCGGAATACTTTCCACGAATCGTAAATTTTCTTGAATCTCGGGTTCTTGGCCGACTCTTCGGCATAGACCTCGTTGGCCGCGTGCCAGCAAGCGGTCAAAATTTCGCGGCTGAACGGGCGCAACTGCACTTTATGGTTAACCACCAAGCGCCGCAATGCGGCGGGATTTAATGCGTCATATTTGGCGAGCATGTCAATATTCGCTTCCGCACACGCCGCCTCCAGAATCGATTTGTATTCAGGCGGCAATGCATTCCACGCGCCTTGATTGACAAACAGATCGATCTCAGGCCCGCCTTCCCACCAGCCGGGGTAGTAATAATTTTTTGCGACTTTGAAGAATCCGAGTTTTTCATCATCATATGGGCCGACCCACTCAGCCGCATCGATCTGGCCCCGCTCAAGTGACGGGTAGATATCGCTCGCAGCAATTTGTGTCGGCACCACGCCCAACTTGGCCAATACCCGGCCGGCAAAACCGCCGACCCGAAACTTGAGCCCCTTGAGATCGGCAACCGTCTTGATTTCCTTGCGGAACCAGCCGCCCATTTGTGCGCCGGTGTTGCCCGCGGGAAAGTGGATGATGTTGTAGCTGGCGTAGAACTCGCGCATCAGCGCCATCCCGCCGCCGTGGTACATCCAGGCGTTTTGGTGGCGTGCGTTCATACCGAACGGCACCGCGCAGCCAAACGCAAAGGTCGCATCTTTGCCAAAATAAAAATACGGCGCGGTGTGGGCACATTCAACCGTGTTGTTTTGCACCGCATCAAGCGCCTGCAATGCCGGCACAATTTCGCCCGCGGCAAATGCCTGGATTTGAAACTTGCCACCAGTCGATGCGGCGACGCGTTTGGCAATCAACTCCGCCGCACCATAAGCGGCATCAAGACTTTTTGGAAAACTCGACGTCATGCGCCATTTGACGGTCGGCAATGTTGAAGTTTGCGCCGGCGCAATCAGCGGCGTTGACAATAGCCCGGCGCCGGATGCAGTCAGAAATTTGCGGCGGCCGTCCATCTGATCAGTACCCCGCTCCTATTCGCCCGCAACAGCCATATGATCGATCAGGATTGAGCCGACCCGCTTGGAACCGTACGGCAGGTGGTCATTGGCAACCGCAACAATGCCTTTGAACATGTCGCGCAAATTGCCCGCAATGGTGATTTCTTCGACCGGAAATTGAATCTCACCGTTCTCAATCCAAAAACCGGCGGCACCGACCGAATAATCACCGGTGACGTTATTGCTGCCGTGGCCCATGGTTTCGGTGACATACAAGCCACGCCCCATTTTTTTAAGCAACGCGGCGAGATCGAGATTGTCGTGCGACACAATCAGATTGTGGTTGCCACCGGCGTTGCCGGTACTCGATAGGTTCAGCTTGCGTGCCGAATAGCTGGACAGAAAATAGCCCTGCAACACACCGTCTTTGACCACGTCGCGCGCCACGGTTGCCACACCTTCGCTATCAAACGGGCCACTTGCGAGCCCCTGCATGACAAACGGATCTTCACGAATGGAAATTGACTTGGCAAACACGTCGGTTCCGGCGCTGTTGAGCAGAAAACTGGCCTTGCGATACAGCGACGAGCCGCTCACGGCGTTGACAAATGCACCGATCAATCCCGGCGACATGGTCGCGTCAAAAATAACCGGCACGTCACAACTCGGTACACGACGCGCGTCGAGTCTCGATACGGTTCGCTGCCCGGCACGAAGCCCGATGCTGGCGGGCGTTTCCAATCCCGTTTGGCCGCGCGCCACGCTGTACCAATAGTCACGCTGCATACCGGCGGCCGACGTGGCAATCATGGTCACACTGGCGCTGTGCCGGGTGGTGGCGTAGCCACCCATAAAGCCGAGCGAATTGGCGTAAATAAAATCCGACTCGTAGGTCGACAACGTTGCGCCTTCGCTATTGTCGAGGCGCTTGTCGACCGCAAATGCTGCCGCTTCCATTTCGCGGCAAACAGCGGTGGCGGCATCGATTGACGGCAGCCACGGATGGTACAAATCAAATTGCGCATAAGGTGGTTTGGCCAGACGTGCCGGGTCGGCCAGCCCGGCAAACTCGTCGGCTGCCGTGTATTTCGCGATGGCCAGTGCCGCATCAACCGTACGCTCGATCGCGGCAGGCGAAAAGTCGGTGGTCGAGGCGTTTCCGCGTTGTTGCCCCATGTAGACCGTCACGCCCAACCCTTTATCGCGGTTATGTTCGATCGTCTCGACTTCATTCAGTCTGACGGTGACGTTTTGCCCAACCGAGGTCGACACTTCGACGTCGGCGGCGGTGGCCCCACGGGATTTGGCAATTTGCAACGCCTGTTCGGCAGCGGTTTGCAACATGGATGGTGATGACATTGGAGTGGGTTGGCCTGAGTTCTACAAATGCGGGCTGCGGCAAGGGCAAGGCGGCTAAGGTATGATTGCCGCCTGATTAGCCAAATTGCCGGAAAAGCCGTGGAAGAAGATTTCGAAGAAAATTCTATCAGTAAAAGCGAAGCAAAACGCCGCATGACCGCACTGCAAAAGGTCGGCGAAGAGTTGGTTGGTCTGTCTGTTGAAACACTGAAACGATTTCAATTGCCGGAAATCCTGCTCGATGCGCTGCTGGATGCCAAACGTATCAACCCAAATAAACACGGCGGCATGAGCCGGCAAATGCAATACATCGGCAAGCTGATGCGGACGGTCGATGCCGCATCGATCATCGAAAAGCTCGACGAGCTCAAGGCACCGACACAGAAACAAAATGCATTCCATCATCTGGCGGAACAATGGCGCACCCGTTTGCTGGCCGACGTCAGTGCGGTTGGTGCGTTCAAAAACGAATTCATGCTGAATGAAGACGCCGCCGCCCTCGAGGAATTTTCGACGTTGATCGCGCAGGCGCGGGATGAATATCTCAAACAAAGACCACCCAAGTACTTTCGTGTGCTTTACAAGTCGTTGTTGAGGCGCATCACGGCAACCGCCGCGGCAGAGAGCGATGTTTGATCCCGCCAAAATTGGGCTGCTGTCGATCAGCGACCGCGCCTCCAAGGGCGTTTACCAGGACGAAGGGTTGCCGGCGCTGGAATCGTGGTTGACTGGTGCGCTGAAGAATCCGCTCACCATTGTTTCGCGCGTCATCCCCGACGAGCAGCCTTTGATCGAGGCGACGCTTAAGGCAATGGTCGATCAAGAGGGTTGCGCGCTGATACTTACGACGGGCGGTACCGGTCCGGCACCGCGTGATGTCACGCCGGATGCCACACTTGCTGTTGCCGACCGCGTAATGGATGGTTTTGGCGAGCGCATGCGTCAAATTTCGCTGCGTTTCGTACCGACGGCGATTTTGTCGCGGCAGGTGGCGGTGATTCGCAAACAATCATTGATTGTGAATTTGCCCGGGCAACCCAAAGCGATCAGGGAAACCCTCGAGGGCTTTCGCGATGCCGACGGCAAACCCGTTGAGGCAGGTGTGTTCGCCGCGATTCCCTATTGTGTCGATCTGATCGGCGGGCCTTATCTGGAAACCAACGACGACGTCATCCGGGCGTTCAGGCCAAAGTCGGCAATCAGGGCCGCAAAATAAATCGCCGGCTGTTTCATCGTCTGCCTAAAACCATTCTGAATAAATCAGGAACACCATGACCCGCTTGATCGAACATCTTGAACTCAACACCGGCCCCGATCCAAAAGGTACGGTGATCTGGATGCATGGCTTGGGTGCGGACTGTTGGGATTTTGTGCCGATCGTCAAAGAGTTAGACCTGCCGGCCGGTTTGCCGCTGCGCTTTATTTTCCCGCAGGCGCCGACGCGTCCGATCACCATTAACGGCGGTCATGTGATGCCCGGCTGGTATGATATTTCGATGGCGGACTTTGCGCGCAAGCCGGACGAAGACGGTGTGCGCGCGTCCCAGCGTGCGATCGACCAGCTCATCGATCGCGAAATCACCCGCGGCATCGACGCCGGCAAAATTGTACTGGCGGGATTTTCACAAGGCGGTGCCATTGCGCTGCAGGCGGGTCTGCGGCAAACTAAACCAATCGCCGGCATTCTGGCCCTGTCAACTTATTTGACGCTGGCTGAGTCGTTGGGCACCGAGAAGACGATTGCAAATGCCAATATCCCGATCCTGATGGCCCACGGCACGCAGGATCCGGTGGTGCCGCTGACACTGGCGCGCACCTCCAAGGCGCAACTGGAGTCGCACGGCTATCGTGTTGAGTGGCGCGAATATCCGATGCAACATGCGGTTTGTGGCGAGGAAATCGGCGACATCTCCGCATGGCTGGTCCAGCGCTTTCAGTCACCCATTTTATTGGCGACCTGAGGCCTGCGTTTGCTGCGTGACCGACGGGTTAAACCGGACTTGGGGAATCACCGTCGGCATCGGACAAGCGTTAGGATCAAAGAAAATAACAATATCCTCACGCCGCGAGATGGTGTCGCGATAGCCCATCTCGATCAATGCCCGGCAATATTGTTTGTCGAACAATAAGTAGCTTGCAAGCGCCGCACCGCCCTTGCGCATGGCACCGATCGAACGCATCAGAAAGCGGATGGTGACGGGCAGATTGCCGACGTGACGGTGCGCCAGGTCTTCCAGCGGCAAATCCGGGCAAGCGACAAATGCGTCGACATGATGCAGCCGGATGCCGGAATCTTTCAGCTTTTTGTCATCCGCCACACCAGCGGCTGCATTCATCCGGTGCAACAGCTCAAGATCCGTCGCTAGGGAGTCAAGAAAAATTGAGGCCATGGCATGACCGGCAATTTGCGCGAGTGACGGATAGGCTTCACTGCGTGAACGCGACGGAAAGTCTTTGACGAGTTTGGCGGTACCGACCACAAATACCCGCGATGCACCCAAATGTAATGCAGGACTCACCGGAGCCGTTTGCCTGATGGAGCCGTCGCCAAAAAATTCGCGGTTGATCTTCATCGCCGGGAAGGCAAATGGAATGGCTGATGACGCCATCAAATGATCGGGCTTGAGCTGCGCCACACGGATGCCGACCCGCTGCGACCGCTTCCAACCTTTTATGTCGGCCGTGCCTTGAAAAAAAGCGCAGCTTTGCCCGGATGTATAGCCCGAGGCAGTGACCGCAACGGCATCCAGAATCCCACTGTCCAAGTGCGCCTGAATGCGTGACGCATTGGTAATTTCACCCAGTAAAGCGTGTAACGGTGAATTATCAAACAAGGAGATACGTTTGTTTTTGCCGAGGGCACCAAACAAAAACGCTGAAAGCCAGCGCGCACTGCATGCCGCCACACCGATAAAATCGGTTCGGTAAATGTGGCCGGGAGATATCTCACTCCACAGCAGCTCTAGTTTTTTTACTGCATCGGCAAAATGGTCCGCATTGGTCGCCAATACTGCGGCATTGATGGCACCTGCCGAGGTGCCGACGATGATGGGAAACGGATTGGCGACAGGGTAGCCAAGTGCTTCAGATACCGCCTTGAGAACACCAACCTGGTAGGCCGCGCGTGCGCCACCACCCTGCAAAACCAGTGACACGCCCGGTGTATCGGCATTGCGCCCGGATGAAGGCGTCTCGGGAGGTTGGTTTACATTCACGTCGGCATCCATCACTGCCCCTTGTAAATGGATGGACGAGTGTTGAACATTGTCCGGGATCAGGCGCGGTGCTGGCCTTCGGAAATCGGCACGATATTATCTTTGCCGGGTAGGTCGACACGTCCGAGCAAGCTATAAACTTGCATCGGCCCTTTTCCCTTTACCTGAATTTGATGCGCGTCACCGAATTGGAAACGGTTGTGCAGTCGGCGGTAGGTGACATTGTCGACCTGAATGTGGTTCGCAAGCGCCTCGGTGCACATACGGCTTGCCACATTGACCGTGTCACCCCACAGGTCATAGCTGAATTTACGACGTCCGATAACGCCCGCCACAACAGGACCGGTGGCGATACCGATACGGATCTGCAACCGGTCACCATTCGGGGCGGTATAGGTCGAGATATAGGCCTGCATTTCCAATGCCATATCCGCCATCGCATCCACATATTGGGCGCTATGCAAACCCAACCCGCCGGCTGCCATGTAAGCGTCGCCAATGGTTTTGATCTTTTCAATGCCGTGACGTTCGGCCGACTGATCAAACACGGAAAAAATCTCGTTGAGCAAAAACACCGTTTCATTCGGCGACATCTCTTCCGACAGATGCGTGAAGTTGACGACGTCGGCAAACATCACGGCGATATCGGCGTGACCATCGGCGATGTTGCTTTCCTGGCGCTTCAGGCGGTCGGCAATTGTGACCGGCAAAATGTTGAGCAACAGTCGGTCAGAAAGCTCCTTTTCGGTCGCGACGGCGTGACCTTTTGCCTCGAGTGCACCGGTCAATTTGCTTTTTTCGCGTGAAAAGTACCAGAGCAACACATAAACCATCGCGGAAATCGAGACAAAATTCATCACAAAAAACACCGCGACAGTCTTCATTTCGAACTGCTTCACATCCCACTGCAGGACATAGTCAAACATGCCTGATAGCGCCGTCATGAAGACATAGGCGACGAACCATGGCACCGATTCACGCGTACCCAAAATCACAATGGCGCCGACCGGCGCCAGCAACGCCCACAACGATACGCCGCTGGCGTTGACAAAATTACCGATCGACCATTGCAGCGCAAACGGGGTGAACAAAAATAACGACAACTGCATAATGCAGAACGGGTCGAGTCTCTTGGTGCGCAGGTAAAAAATAATAGTGCAGGTCGATATCCCCTGAAAAAGCAGCGGGATCGACGTCGAGAAAAATTTGCCAAAGCTCCAATAAATTGCCAGCCACAAAACCGAGGCAAACATCATCAGCCCGGTTGAAAAAAGCAGCATATCGCCCGACAGTTTCTGCTCGGGGGTCAGGACAATCGGTCCCTTAATCACTTTCTTTTCGGCAATGTGCCGTTGTTCAACATCTGCCAAAGTGCCCCCGTGGATAGCTCAAATTTAGGATGTTTTACCGGCAAGAGTCGCACTGCGCGGTGTCGCTTCACGTAAATCCAAAGTGAATTTCGTCAACCGCATCTTGAAACGTCAATTCTTCATTCTGCCTGATTATTACACAGCAAATACGGTCAAGACTCCGGTTTAGCCCAGTTTCGGCTAAACTTTACATCTAAATATTCATGGAGAATCCCGACATGTCGATGTCCGACCGCGATGGCCTGATCTGGGCCGATGGCAAGCTGATCCCCTGGCGTGACGCGACCACCCATGTGCTGACGCATTCGTTGCATTACGGCTTGGCGGTGTTTGAAGGTGTGCGTGCGTATAAAACCGAGGTGCCGGCCCTTGGCACAGCGATTTTCAGACTGCGCGAACATACCAAACGGCTGTTTAATTCCGCCAAAATCTACCAGATGGCGATGCCCTACAGCATGGACGAAATCATGGAAGCGCAGCGGTTGGTGGTGCGGGAAAACAATCTCGAAAGTTGCTATTTACGGCCGCTGGCGTACTACGGCTCCGAAAAAATGGGTGTGTCGCCAAAGGGATCCAAGGTGCATATCGCCATCGCCGCCTGGCCGTGGGGCGCATATTTGGGTGAAGACGGACTGAAAAAGGGCATTCGCGTCAAGACGTCGTCCTATGCGCGCCATCACGTCAATGTCACCATGCCGCGCGCAAAAGTCTCATCCACCTACGCAAATTCGATTCTGGCGAACAACGAGGCGGTTGACCACGGCTATGACGAAGCCCTGTTGCTCGACACCGAAGGCTATGTGGCAGAAGGTGCCGGTGAGAATCTGTTTATTGTCCGCGATGGCAGGATTTTCACGCCAGAACTCACCTCGGCATTGGATGGCATCACCTGGCGTTCAATCCAGATTCTGTGTGCCGAACACGGCATCCCGGTTGAGGCACGCAAGATCACCCGCGATGATGTCTATATTGCGGACGAGGCGTTTTTTACCGGCACCGCAGCCGAGGTGACCCCCATTCGCGAACTCGACGGAAGAATCATCGGTGAAGGCACACGCGGGCCGATTACCGAAAAATTGCAGGGTGCCTTTTTTGATATTGTTTATGGCCGCAATGCAAAATATCATTCATGGTTGACCCCGGTGAAGTGACCGGTGAATCAATGGATAAACCGACGCCCTTGATGCCAAAAAAAATCGAAATCACCGCCAAGGATCTGCCGTTGCACTGCCCCACGCCATCAATGAAACTCTGGGACAGCCACCCCAGGGTTTTCATCGACATCACCACAACGGGCCGGGCGAAGTGTCCTTACTGCGGAACCGAGTACGTGCTGACCGGCCCCGTCACTGCGTCACACTAGCGGCGGGCGCTTGGGTCATGTGCTGGTGATCGCGCCATCCTGGATCGGTGACGCCGTGTTGTCGCAACCGATGCTGATGTCGTTGAGAGGTCGCAACATGACGATCGATGTGGTTGCGCCACCATGGGTGATGCCGGTTTATGCCCGCATGCCTGAGGTCAATCGTGTGTTGGAGAACCCGTTTGGACACGGCGATCTGAAACTTGCCGCGCGCCGCAAATTCGGCAGGGCGCTCGGAAAAAACGGCTATTCACAGGCATACGTGCTGCCGAACTCGTTTAAAAGCGCGTTGATCCCCTGGTTCGCCGGCATTCCAACGACCACCGGTTTTCGCGGCGAAAAACGCGGCTGGCTGCTAAGCGACTGCCGCGACCTGAACGAGACCTCAATGCCAACGATGGCTGCACAGTTCGCCTGGCTGGCCGCGCCGAATTCGCCGCCGTCAACACAAATTCCACCCGCACACCGCGAACCAAAACTGCGGGTTGACATCGCGCAGCTGGCAGCGACGATCACACGATTAAAGCTCAAAGTGGAGAAACCAATTCTGGCTCTGTGCCCCGGTGCCGAATATGGTCCGGCCAAACGCTGGCCGGTCGCACATTTTGCATCGCTCGCAAGGCACTTTTTGCAGCAGGGTAACCAGGTTTGGCTGTTCGGTGGCAAAGGTGATCGCGCGATTGCCGACAAGATTAACGAGCTCACTGGCGGCGAATGTGAAAACCTCGCCGGCGAAACATCACTGACCGAGGCCATCGATTTGTTGAGTCTCGCGGCCGAGGTGGTCACCAATGATTCCGGTTTGATGCATATTGCTTGTGCGGTCGGCACCTCTGTCACCGCCCTTTACGGCTCGTCTTCGCCGGACTTTACGCCGCCCCTGTCGAAAAAATCACGTGTCATTTCGCTTAAACTCGAATGCAGCCCTTGTTTTCAACGCGAATGCCCGCTCGGACATTTTCGTTGCATGAATGATTTAACCGCCGAAATGGTTCGTGACAAAATAGGCGCCCAGGCCGGTACGGCAAACCAAAATTAAGCCGAAAGATTCAGGAGTTTCGAAATGAAAATTACCCCGTTACAAAAAATGTCAATGCTGCTTTTATCCGTTGCCTGTGGCGTTGTCTTCGCCGCGTCGACACCCGCCAAAACAGGCGGAAATAAAGCGCCTGCCAAAGAACTCGATTTGGAATACATCGCCGACCTTGAGGGATGGCGCGAGCGGGTCGAAAATAGTCTGCGACGTGACAATGGCTGGCTGACATTGGCCGGGCGGTTTGTCATGAAAGAGGGGGCCAACACGTTTGGCACGGGCGCCGACAATGACATCATCTTCCCACCACAACTCAACGGTACGGGGCCTGCAACACTGGGCAGCCTCATGGTGGATGGTAAAAATAAATCTGTGACCCTGCGACTTGCCGACGGCACCACCTGGAACGCCGATGGCAAACCATTTACCGGCGAGCGCAAACTGGGCACGTCAACCGACAAGCGCGATTGGGTGAACATGGAGAATATTGCCATGCACGTAATCGAGCGCGACGGCAAATACATCTTGCGACTGGCCGACAATAAATCGAGTGTACGGTCAAATTTCAAAGGCCGCATCTGGTATGCACCGAATCCCGACTTGCGCGTCCAGGCGAAATATGTCACCTACCCCGCCGGCCGCACCATCCCCATTGTCAATGTGCTCGACGAAGTGTCGGACGAGCCATCGCCCGGCTATGTCGAATTCACGATTCGTGGTGTAAAACAAAAACTTGACGCGGTTGGCGACGGTGCCGGATTGTTTTTTGTCATTCGTGACGCCACTTCCGGCGATACTACCTACCGGCCATCACGGTTCTTGTTTGTCGAGAAGAAACCAGAACCGCAAAAGCGCTTCACGCTCGATTTCAACCGCGCCTACAACCCGCCGTGCGCGTTCTCGGAATTTACAACCTGCCCGCTACCGCCAAAACAAAACATCATGCGGACCCGGATCGATGCCGGCGAAAAATACCGCAAACCGGCATAACACCCGCACGCCTTCTGCCGGAACTGCGTTCGGCTTGGTGGTCAGTCGGCGCCGATGCCAAACTTTTTTTGCATGTTCACCGTGGCGCGGCGTTCTCCGACTAGGATCAGGTCGTCGAGGAATTCGGCGAACAATGTTGCTTCCTTTGAATTTGTCGGTGGATAAGCCAGCTTTTCTTTCCAAAGTGTCGTGATCCCGGCCTGGAAGCCGGCAAGCCGGTCGGCAAATTTCTTGGCCTCGGCATCTTTCTTTTCGCCCAGTGCCATGCGCTCCATGGCGCGCAAACCGACGATCACTTCGAGATTGGTTTTTCCAGCGGTAATCATGCGTGTGGCGATGGCTCTGCACGCCTCATATCGTCCCTCCGGCAAAACACCATCAGCAGGCGGGTTGCATATTTGGGTGAATCGTTGGAACGGCGGCATGGTCAATTCACCCGCCAGCATCAATGCGGCTACCTGCATATTACCGAGCGTCGATGCCCCTGCAATGGTCTTTGCAACCACTTTTGCATAGGCAAGACCGATCCGCGCCGCCTGGCTGTAGTACAAATCAACCTGTATTTGCTGCGCGGCACGGTTCATGAAGATCTGTGTTTCAAGATTTCGCCCCAACATGAATTCCGAGCTGGCAAATGTGAGCCACCCATAAACGTGGTCGGGGTGGCTGTTGGTGTAATCGATTAAACGGTTTCGCTCCAAACAAAACGGTTCATTGAGCAAACCCGCACAGTGGTTGGCGAGCACAAACTGGACGAACGAAAGGTCGCTACGCCGCTTCTCCGCGTCCGTTTGGGACTCTGCAAGACGAAGTGCATTTTGCAATGCATCTGTCTGCCGCTTGTCTTGTTCGGCGTTGGTGCGTGTCTTGCCCGGCTCGAGGCCGGCCAATCTGGCCGTCTTTGCCGACAGCGCAATTGCCGCGGCGTCACTTGATGCCGCCATCGCGGCAAGCGCTTCCTGCACAATTTGTTGCTGGATGGCCTGACGCGCGTCGGCGTCCGGCACGGTGGTGGCCCCGCCCGCCTGCGCGGTGGCAGCCTCATCCAGCGGTTTGCCTTTGCCGACCGGGGTCGATGCGCAACCGACCAGCAATGCGGCAAATGAACAAACCGTCAAGGTCACAACGTTACGAATTGATACGTGATTCAACATGGCATCCTCAAAACATTTTAATTAAAAAAACGGCAGAATTATGCCAAAACTGTTGCCAGGTCTGCAAGCACATCCACGTCAAACACCACCCCGGGATCATCGAACGCAATAACGGTCACGTCCGCATGATGGCGCGCGAGCAAATTGCGACCACCGGCTTCGCCATCGAGCAATTTCAGTTCATCGGCGTACTGGCGGCCAAATCCCACCGGATGCCCGCGTTGTTGCTGATAACTCGGCACCACGATGGCCCGCCGTTGCGCAAGCACCGCTGCAACGCCGGCGATGGTCGACGTTTTGACCAGCGGCATGTCACCCAGTCCGATAATCCACCCGGCGGCACCCGGGTTCGCCTGCACGCCGGTGGCAATGGATGTTGCCATGCCTTGATCGGTTCGAGCATTGACCACAAACCGGCAATCGAGTTCACGCGCAACGTCGGCCGCATGGTCCATCACCACCGGATTCTCGCTGACAACGATGGTAACGTCGTCAATTGCCGCCCGCATCTGACACGCACTGGCATAGAGCAGCGTCCTGCCATCGGGCAATTTTGCACATTGTTTGGCACCACCAAACCGCCGCCCCCGCCCCGCGGCCAACAACAAGCCGGCAATCATGCCGCGCCGCCAGACATATCTTTTTTGTTGCTTGTTACAGCCGCCCGTTGCAACACAATCTGATTGCGCGCGGCAATCAATTCGGCGGCAATCGCAACGGCGATTTCGGGCGGCGTACGGCTGCCGATTGCCAGTCCCACCGGGCCGTGCAGGCGCGCAACCTGCGACGCCGACACATCCAACCCAAGCAGGCGCTTGCGGCGTTCGTCACTGGTTTTTTTCGACCCGACCGCACCAACATAAACCGCCGTCGTCTTGAGCGCTTCCATCAACGCCATGTCGTCAAGTTTCGGGTCGTGCGAAACGGCAACGATGACCGTGCGCACATCCGGCTTAAAGGCGACGACCGCATCGTCTGGCATTCCTTCGACAAACGTTGTTTGTTGTACCCGCCATGCACTGCAATATTCTTCCCGCGGCTCACAAATACTGACAATAAAATCAAGCGTCTTGGCAATTTCGGCCAGGTACACCGCAATTTCGGACGCACCAATAATCAACAGCCGCCAACGCGGGCCGTGCAGACATAAAAACTGCAACGCATTGATTGATGTCTCCTCAGCCTCGTGCGCCGCCCGAAAGGACCAGGCACCGGAGTGCAAATCCAGTACGCGGACAAACACATTGCCCGCACCAATCTTGGTGAGCAGGGCTGTGATGCGTGCCGCATCAAGACCGGCTTCAATGACCACCTCAAGTTCACCACCACATGGCAAGCCAAATCGTTGCGCCTCTTCACCCGTCACGCCATATTGCTGAATGATTGGCACCGTCCCAACAAACATGTTGCGCCGGCCAACCAGATCGTCCTCGATGCATCCACCCGACACCGAGCCAATCACAACGCCGTCGTCACGCATGGCCAACATCGAACCCGGCGGGCGCGGACTGGCGCCAAAGGTGCGGGTGACCGTGACCAGCCAGACACGCCGACCCTGCTGCAGCCAGTCTTGCAGGTGGTTCAACACCTCGAGGTCAAGCGATTGCATGATCGACCCGGGCAAACCAGTATATGAAACGGCAATACAGACGGCACTCTTCAGCCATTTTTGGCTGGAAACGACCGCCCTCTGTGCACTTTTGTTTCATTTTTCCGCGCCCAACGCCTGCGCCGATGCGCTCGCCAGGCGCAGACCAAAATGATCCCGCACAGCATTGGCATAGTCGTCAAAAAAGCGCGACGTGAGGTTGTGGTGCGATCCACCATCTGCCTTGAAAAGGCGTTTGTTGGCGGTCGCGGCGGCAAACAGCTTTTCACTCATGGCAAACGGCACGATCGAATCATCCGTGCCGTGTGCAATCAAGATCGGCACTTTGACGTCATCAATCCGCTCGAGGTTGTCAAATCGTTGGGTAATTAATCCCGTGACCGGAAGGAAGCCAAACGCGGTCGCTTTCACCATCTCGGCAATGTTGGTAAACGTTGCCTCCAAAATAAGACCGCTGGCGCTGGCATCCTTGATTGCCAGATGTGTCGCCATGGCGCCACCCAATGAGTGGCCGAAAATAAATTTTTTGCGGTTCGGCGCGATTTTATCGATATATGCCCAGGCCGCCTCGGCGTCCTCATAAGAGGATTGCTCGGTCGGCGAACGTAATGACGACTTGCCAAAACCGCGGTAGTCAATGGCCAAAACCGCAAACCCCATTGCATTCCAACGCGGAATGCGCGTGACGCTTCCCGTCAGGTTCCAGCGTGCACCATGCAGATATAACAATACCGGCGCATCGCTATTTGCGACCGGCGCCCACCAAGCGTGGATGTTTTCGCCGCCGCTGCCGACCGGAATGGTGTGTTCGACAAACGTCGCCGGCAGCGGCCGGTTTCCCCACCAAGTCGCTTCGGTCGGGCGAAATATCCAGTCGCCTTGTTTGGAATCGACGTACGCGCACCCGCCTGCCGTGACCAGCACCAGCACCGCCATCAAACGTGAAAAAAAGGTTTTCAACATTGTTCGTTTTTCCAAAGACGACAATCGCTCAAGCACAATCAGACTAATTTTCTTGACGTTGGTTTCCATGCATTTGAACTGACGAGGCGGATGCCGACATCGGTGGCCTGCGGGAAGCGCCAGATGGCCACCCGACCCGGCAAGATCCGCACAACCACCCGATCCGCATGCACCGTCGCACGACCGGCGTGCGACGGTGCATCGAAATACGTCAGGACAACGCGCGCCTGCCTAAGCCTTGAGCGCCGCCATGTCAAACG
This sequence comes from Burkholderiales bacterium, assembly GCA_031431435.1. GTDB lineage: Bacteria > Pseudomonadota > Gammaproteobacteria > Burkholderiales > Usitatibacteraceae > UKL13-2. The sequence continues at coordinate 1,892 of JANPDI010000266.1, read as the reverse complement.
GCAACATGCGCAACCGTTTGCCGGTCAGCGCAAAAATTGCGTTTGACACCGCCGGTGCAATCGGCGGCAAACCCGGTTCGCCCACACCGGTCGGCGACGTACCGCCTTCGACAAAATGCACTTCCATGCGCGGCATTTCGCCCATGCGCAGCAACGGATAATCATGGAAGTTGGACTGTTCGACAACGCCATCTTTCAGCGAAATTTTGCCGTAGAGTGCCGCTGACAGGCCGAACACCACCGCACTTTCAACCTGCGCCGTGACGGTCAACGGATTGACCACCAAGCCACAGTCGATTGCTGAAACAATGCGGTGTATCTTGAGCGTGCCGGCTTCCATCGACACTTCGGCCACGTGCGCGACCACCGAGCCAAACGATTCATGCACCGCAACCCCGCGTGCACGACCCTTCGCTAACGGCGACCCCCAACCGGCTTTTTCCACCGCCAGATTGAGCGTCTTAAGCACCTTGGCGTTTTTGCCAAGGTAGGCGCGTCGGAATGCAACCGGATCCTGTCCCGCCAGCTTGGCGAGATCGTCCATGGTGGTTTCCATTGCGTACGCTGTATGCGAGTGACCCACCGAGCGCCAAAACAATACCGGTACACCGGTCTTGGTGGTGTGCGACGTCGTGTGCATGTTGACAATGTCGTACGGTGTATCGGCAACGCCTTCAACACTGGTGGCATCGACGCCGTCTTTGATGAAGGCACCTTCAAATACCGTGCCCGCGACCAATGACTGACCGACGATGGTGTGATTCCAAGCCGCAATCTTGTTCTGTGCATCGAGCCCCGCCTCGATGCGGTGAACATACATCGGGCGGTACGAGCCGCCCTTCATGTCATCCTCGCGTGTCCAGACGGTTTTGACCGGCACGCCGGCCTTTTTCGCGATCTCAACCGCTTCGACCACATAATCCGAAGCCAGGTTTGTCCGGCGGCCGAATCCGCCACCGGTGAGCATGGTATTGAGTTTGACATTCTGCGGTGGCACACCGGCGACCTTTGCGGCGGCCACAACGTCAAGCGTTTGCAACTGCGAACCCACCCACAACTCGCACTTGTCACCGGTAACCGAGGCGGTGCAGCTCAACGGCTCCATCGCTGAATGGGCGAGATAGGGCATCTCGAACTCGGCGACCAATGTCTTCGCCGCACCCTTGAGCGCATCGGGGTTGCCTTTTTTGGCGACAAGTCCCGGCAACTTGGCGGTCTCGCGGTAACTCTTTGAAAGCGCCGCCGAGTCGGCCTTGCTACCCGGTTCGAGATCCCATTCAATCTGCAACGCATCACGGCCGACCTTTGCCGCCCAGAACGACTTGGCGACCACTGCCACACCGCCGTCGAGTTGCACCACGTGTGTGACGCCGGGAATGCCATTGACCTTTGCTGCATCAAATTTCTTGACCCGCGCACCAAAAATTGGTGCGCGCGCGACCACCGCGGTGTGCAGGTTGGGAATCTGTTTGGCGGTCATGTCGATGCCGAATCTGGCGGTGCCGTTGACCTTGGCCGGCGCGTCAATACGACGCGTCGCCTTGCCGATAACGGTGAAATCCTTCGCCTGCTGAAACACAACCTTGTCCGGTGCGGGCAATTTCGCCGCGTCATCGGCCAGATCACCGTAGTTTGCTTTTTGCCCGGCAGGACCGATGACAGCGCCATTGACGGCACGGCATTTACCCGCACTGACCTTCCAACGATTTGCCGCCGCGCTTACCAGCATCATGCGCGCCATGGCACCCACCGTTCGCAATTGATCCCATGAGTTACTCACCGATGATGAGCCGCCGGTCATTTGCATGCCAAATCCGGTGTGTGCATAGACGGGTGCGGCCGGCGCCAATTCGGCGCGAACCTTGCTCCAGTCACATTCAAGCTCCTCCGCC
>JANPDI010000265.1:0-4510 GCA_031431435.1 Burkholderiales bacterium | reverse complement strand
TTTCTTGCGGTCGTCGCCGGTTTTTCCTTCGGCGTCTTTGTTGCAGGTTTTCATTTTGTCTTGTTGTGCGGCCTTTTTGTCGCCGAGGCAGGTCTTCATAAATGCTTTGCGTTCATCACCCGTTTTGCCGGTGGCGTCTTTATTGCACTCTGCCATTCTGGCGTGTTGTGGATGCGGCTTTTTCTCTTCGGCGAAGGCGCTGCCGATACACAGCGGAAGGGTCAACATTATTGCGGCAATAATTTTTTTCATGGGAGTCTCCTAAGCGTTGTTGGAAGTCGTTAATGAAATTGTGTGAAACGTGTCGGTCAAGGGATTGTGGCGCGACGGCGTCACGGGTTCATAACGCTGGCATTTCAGTTGGGGTTGACGCGGGGCGTCGAACGACGGGGAATTGGTTAGATCAAGGCGCGGCTGGCGCTCATGGCGTTACCTTGGGCCTGTCATCCCGGCGGAGGCCGGGATCCAATTTTGGTTGCGTCGGGGCAATGGGGCGCCGGCTGAGTTAGCCAGATGATGGGCGGACTGGATGGCCCGATATGGCCAGCCCCTCCCAGCCCCACCTTTAAGCATGCTGGGGCAGGCTCTTCGCTGGGATGACGGCGCAATGGGGATGACGGGTGATGGGAATGACGGGGTGATGGGAATGACGGGGCAACGTGCGTGGGCGTGTCTTAGGCGGGTTGGACCGTGATCGGTACACCGTTCAAGACCGCGTTGCCCGACACCGCATCGATCGCCATTTCATCAGTGAGGTCGTTGGCGCTGACACCGGCGTGTAATGCGGCGGTGGCGAGTGCAACGCCCGGTCGGCCGTGACCGAAGCCGTGTGGAATCGACGCCACACCCGGCATCATGTCGTTGGTCGTTTCGAGCGTGATGTCGGCGTTACCAACGCGTGAGGCGACATTCACCATCCCACCGTTTTCCAGCCCGTAACGCGTTGCATCGTCGGGGTGCATCAATAGCTGGTGGCGCGGTTTACCTTTGACCAAGCGATGGCTGTTGTGCATCCACGAATTGTTGCTGCGCACATGGCGGCGACCGATCAGTTGCAGTGCGGCCACCGGTGCGGCAATGGCGACATTCAAGCGGGTGATGTCGGCGACCAGTTCGGCGGGGGCGCAGTTGACCTTGCCATCAGGCGTTTGCAGACGCTGCATGAGCGACGGGGCGAGTGCGCCCATATCGATGCCATGCGGCGCGGCGAGGATGTCGTCAAAGGTGATCTTGTCATGACGCGCCGCCGCGCCGGCAACCACGTCGCGCACCGACGGTGGTGCGCGATACTCGCGGGCCAGACGCGCTGCCAGCCTGGTGCCGATGGCATAAAAAATCTCCCAATCATATCGTTCGTTTTCCGGTCGTGGCCACATTGTACTGTTCATGCGCGTCACATTGCGGATGGCGAAAGCGTTGAAGGTCGCATCATAGTGGTCGTGATTCAGCGCCGAGGTTGGCGGCAGAATTACACTGGCATAACGTGTCGTTTCGTTGCGGTATATATCAACCGACACCATGAAGTCGAGCTGCGCCAACGCGCGTTCGAGCTGCACACCATTGGGCGTGGACAGAATCGGATTGCCGGCGATGGTGAGCAGGGCGCGAATCTGCCCTTCGCCTTCGGTGAGAATTTCTTCGGCGAGTGCCGCAACCGGAATTTCACCGTGCGCTTCCGGCAGGCTGCGGACACGCGACCGCCAGCGTGCATAGCCGCCGGCACGTGTGCCCGGCCCGGTAAGCGGCAACAGCGGCGATGTGGGTAATGCACCGCCGACACGGTCGAGATTGCCGGTGACAATATTGAGAAAATAAATTAGCCATTGGTTGGTGGCGCCAAACGCCTGCGTGGTCGTACCCATGCGGCCATACGCCACCGCTGTTTTTGCGGCGGCGAATTCACGCGCGATACGCTTGATATCAGCCGCGGCGATGCCGGTAAAGGTCGCCACCCGCTCGGCGGTGATGCCGTTGATGGCGGTGAAGGCATCATCGAGATTGGTCAGCGTCACCGATGGCGCGAGGCGCATCAAGCCTTCATCACGAATGGTATTCAGCAATGCGGCCAACAATGCCGCATCGCTGCCGGGGCGGATGAAATGGTGCTCGCTGGCGACCTCGGCTGTTTCGGTACGGCGCGGATCAATCAACACCACTTTGCCGCCCCTTGTATGGATCGCCTTCAAGCGTTTGGCGACGTCAGGTACCGTCATCATGCTGCCGTTGGACGCAATTGGATTTGCACCCAGAATCAGAAAATAATCGGTGTGATCGATATCGGGAATCGGAATCAGAAACTGGTGGCCAAACATCCAATACGACACTAATTGCTGCGGCATCTGGTCGACCGACGACGCGGAAAAAATATTGCGACTGCCGATCAGCTTCGCGATGTACGGAAGATTCAGCAGATGACCGAAGTTATGCACGTTCGGGTTGCCGGCATAAACCGCCACCGCGTTGTTTCCGCTTTCTTTGACGATGCCGGCAAGTTGATCGGCGACCAGATCAAACGCCGCGTCCCATTCGATTGGTTGCCAGGTGTCGCCGACCCGCACAACCGGTGTGCGCAGACGGTCCGGGTCTTCATGAATATCTTTGAGTGCAACCGCTTTGGGGCAAATATGCCCGCGTGAAAACGGATCGGCATCATCACCGCGAATGCTGATGATGCTGGCACCCTCGACTTTGATTTCCAGTCCGCAGATGGCCTCACAAAGGTTGCAGGCGCGGTAAATGGTGCGTGCGTGGTCAGTCATGACGGTTTCCTGTGTTCAAGTGGTCGATCGAACCGGCCCGCCGTACGTTGACCTTGACCTTGGCATTGGCATGGGCAATCAATAGGTCAATGTATAACGGCCGTCTTTGATGTCGAGTGTGCAATCCGCGCCATACGGCACGGTGATTTTTTTGGCGACGTGCCCAAATGGCAGGCCGGTTAAAACAGGGATCGGCAGCAAGGCGCGCAGGGTCTTGATCACATGGGCCATGCTATACGGGAAGCGGTCCTTGTCCGGTTCACAGTCGGAGAAGTCGCCAAAGACGATGGCGCGTTGCGATGACAAAATGCCGGCGTGGTAGAGCTGCAACAACATGCGTTCAATAACATATGGTTTCTCACCTATTTCTTCGAGAAACAAAATGCCGCCGTCGATATCCGGAATAAACGACGAGCCACCCAGGTCGCAAAGCAATGACAGGTTTGAACCCCAGATCGGGCCGCTGATGACCTGTGGTGCGTAGGGATGCGCCACGTCAACACCCACGTTTACCGGGTCGCCGGCGACCACCGGCCAAAAGTGCGCCTGCATAAACTGTTTGTCGTCGGCCAATTCACCTTCAAGCGTTTCGTCGGCAAAGTCTGTGGCAACACCGGGCCCCGCCAATGTGATGATGTTGCCCAATGCCAGCGCGGCAAGATTGATCGCCGTGAAATCGGAAAAGCCGCAGAGAATCTTTTTTGACGCGGCTACCGCCTGCCAATCGATACGATGCACAATCCGTGACAAGCCGTAACCACCGCGTGACATCATCATCATGTCGATGGACGGGTCCGCCAGCATCGCACTGAAGTCCGCGAGGCGCACATCATCCGGCGCAGAAAAATATTCAAACGCTTCACCCGCGTGTGGCGCGATGACACAACGATAACCCAGCGCCTCCAGACGGCCGACGCCGCGCGCGAGGCGCGCCGCATCAGGTGAGCCGGCAGGGGAAAAAATGCCGATGGTGCCTCCCGCAGGCAGCGCCCGCGGGATGATAAATTGCGACGACTTCATTGGGTTATTTCCGCAGTGCCTGCGCATCCACAACGGCCAGCGCGGTCATATTGATGATGCGTCGGACAGTTGCGGTAGGGGTGACGATATGTACCGGCTTGGCCGCACCGAGCAATATCGGCCCGATGGTGATGCCACTACCCGCAGCGGTCTTTAACAAGTTGAAGGCGATGTTGGCGGCGTCGAGTGTCGGCATGATCAATAGATTGGCGTCACCTTTGAGCGTTGAATTCGGCATCGATGCCGTGCGCACTTCACTGGAAAGCGCGGCATCGCCGTGCATTTCCCCGTCAATTTCCAAATCCGGCGCACGTGCGTTGATGAGTTTTAGTGCGTCACGCATTTTGACAGCGGTCTGTGCATCGGACGAACCAAACGACGAGTGTGACAGCAGTGCCACCTTGGGCACGACGCCAAAGCGGCGCATTTCTTCCGTCGCCAGTATGGTCATTTCACAAATCTGTTCAGGAGTTGGATTCTCGTTGACGTAGGTGTCGCAGATGAATACCGTGCGTTTTGGCATCATCAGCACGTTCATCGCATAAAAATGATTAACCCCGGCGCGACGGCCGATTACCTGATCGACATAGTGCAAATGCAGCGCGTGGGTGCCGAAGGTGCCACAAATCATCCCGTCGGCCTCGCCACGGTGCATTAGCATCGCGCCGATCAAGGTCAGACGGCGGCGCATTTCAATCTTGGCGTATTGCTCGGATACACCACGGCGTGCG
>JANPDI010000264.1:0-4927 GCA_031431435.1 Burkholderiales bacterium | reverse complement strand
TTTACGAATGGATCCATATTGGCCTCAAATGATGGGCAACTGGTTAAGTGACTCTGGGTGAATCGGCAATAGAGGCAACAGCAAAACTGTCGTCCCGGCTTAATGAGTTGACTGCGCCGGGACCCAATTTTCGGTGGTCGGTGCTGCTACAAAACTTGGATCCCGGCGCAGTTACGTCACTTAGCCGGGATGACATGCATAGATTTGTACAAAAATTGCCATGCGTTTTCAATAAATGGGTGGCTCGGGCGTTGCAGCATTGCCCATCAAGAAATCAAAATCGCAGCCCTGATTAGCCTGCGTGGTGTGATCAACATAGAGTCGTGTAAAGCCACGCTCGTACACCCGGGCAGGCGGCGTCCATGCCGCGCGACGACGCGCAAGTTCGTCGTTGGAAACATCCATATTGAGCGTGCCGGCACTAATGTCGAGCGTAATCATGTCGCCGGTTTTGACCAATGCGAGTGGCCCACCGACAGCCGCCTCCGGTGCGACATGCACCACACAACTGCCAAAATGGGTGCCGCTCATGCGCGCGTCAGAAATCCGCAACATATCGCGCACACCCTGCTGCAATAACTTTTTCGGGATCGGCAGGTTGCCCCATTCCGGCATACCGGGTGCGCCGACCGGGCCACCGTACTTGAGTACCAGCACCGTGTTTTCATCAACGACCAAATCGGGCTGATGAATCGCCGCCATCATTTCGGCATTTGATTCGAATACCAACGCCGGTCCGCGATGCTTAAAAAACTTTGGACTCGCGGCAGACGGCTTGATCACGGCACCATCGGGGCACAGATTGCCGCGCAACACCGCCAGCGCGGCACCCGCCGACACTGGTCTATCCAGGGGACGAATCACCTCCGGATCAAGGTTTTGTGCGCCGGCAATGTTTTCGCCGATTGATTTACCGGTAACGGTCATGGCATCGAGCGATAGATGGACACGAATTTCATTGAGCAGCGCGGGCAAACCACCGGCGAAGAAAAAGTCTTCCATCAATTTGTCGCCGGACGGAAATAAATTCGCCAGTACCGGAATTTTGCCGGCCACCTTATTCATATCGTCTAGCGTCAGGTCGATACCGGCGCGCCCGGCCATGGCAATGGTATGAATGGCGGCATTGGTCGAGCCGCCCAGTGCCATGTAAGTCGCCAATGCATTGTCAAACGACGCACGCGTCAGAAAGTTCGACGGTTTCAAATCTTCCCATACCATGTCGACAATACGTCGCCCCGACGCCGACGCCATACGCACGTGATTGGCGTCCATCGCCGGGATACTGGTGGCACCGGGCAAGGTGAACCCCATCGCTTCAGCCATCGCCGTCATCGTACTCGCGGTCCCCATGGTGTTGCAGGTGCCGGGCGAGCGGGTCATCTTTGATTCGAGTTGGATCCATTCAGTCGGCTGGATATTGCCGGCGACGTACTCGTCAAAAAATTTCTTGGTATGGGTGCCGGCACCAACTGTTTTACCGCGATAGCGGTCGTTGAGCATCGGCCCCGCCGGACAATAGATCACCGGAATGTCCATGCTGATCCCGCCCATCAATAACCCGGGCGTGGTTTTGTCGCAACCGCCCATCAACACCGCGCCATCGATCGGATGTGAACGCAACAACTCCTCGCATTCCATGGCCAGCAAATTGCGATACAACATGGTGGTCGGCTTGACCATCACTTCGCCGAGCGACAGCGCCGGCAATTCAAACGGGAATCCACCCGCCTGCAAGATGCCACGCCGGACCGACTCGGCACGTTCGCGCAAATGCGCGTGACACGGCGACAAGTCACTCCAGGTATTGATGATGGCGATGATGGGACGGCCCATGAACTCTTCACGCGCAAGCCCGCGTTGCTGCAGGCGCTGGCGATGGGCGAACGAACGCATATCGTCGGGCGCAAGCCAGCGCTGGCTGCGGAGTGACTCCAGAGTTCTTCGCTTGGTAGGATTTGGCACGATGTTGAGTAGCGTTGGTCGGTCGGTTACGTGTCGCAAAACAAACGCGGTACCCAGTGTACGCTGGGTACCGCGCCAGTCAACAAGCAAGCTGCTAAATTACAAGTGCCGGAAGACAACAACTTCAACGATATTAGAGGCGACTGCTGTTATTTGTTGAATTATTCCGGCGGCAGCGTGGGTACGATCTAAATTAGAACTCGTATCGAACGTTTACGCCGTAGTAACGTTTGTCGTCACGTGGCACTGAACGCTGGGTATTGGCACCACCAGGGAGCAAGAATTGCGAATACGATTTGTCGGCGAGATTTTTACCGACCAACGTCACGCGCCAGCCGCTCTCTGTACTTGCGAGCGAAACCGACGCGTTGAAGACACCGTACGCCGGTTGCAAGGTATTCGGCGAGGTTGATAGGTCGTACTGCGTTTCGCTCTGCCATGTGTAATCCCCCGAGACGGCCAACAAGTAACCCGCAACATCGGTGCGGTAGTTTGCCCGCAACGCACCTTTTTGACGTGGTGCCGATGGCAATGCGGTGCCGCTCGGAATCGAATTGCACTGTGCTGGGGTCGCGCCTGCGGGGCAATTAAAGCGGTCCACCACCGCCTTGGTGTCGGCGTAGGCTAGTGAAACAGAAAACTCGCGACTAAGCTTTGCCTCAATGTCGAGCTCAACACCTTTGGTCGAAATATCACCGGCGTTGATAAACCGGGTGGTAACGGTACCCGCGACCGTATCAAAAAAGTTTGCTTGGTAGCCTTCGTACTTGGTATCAAAGATGGCCACGTTAACGCGGAGCCGATTGTCAGCCAAGGTCGATTTCAGACCAAGTTCCCAGCCCTTGGCTTTTTCAGGAGACAACGCAATGTCAGCGTTTGGCTGCATGTTGAAGAACGCGTTGTATGCCGGCCCCTTGTAGCCTTTCGAGTAGGTGGCGTAGACGCTAACTTCCTTCGAGAGATCCCACTGTGGCCCAATGCGACCGGAGACACCGTTCTGTTTTGTCGAACCCGCCACAGGCGTCCGGGTTGGTTGGACGCCAGGAATTGCCGCTGCCTGCGTTGAGACACGGCCGTGGTAATAGGACAAATCGTCGGTCGTGTAACGCAGCCCCAAGATACCGCGGAAATCTTTCGAGAAATTCCAATTGCTCTCACCAAAGAACGACGTGCTCTTTAGGTCGGTACCGTAGGTGGCAACGCCGTTGTCGTTTAGAAAGGTCGCACACGGTGTCAGGCCATTCGCCAAGGTGGTGCCGGTGGTTGCGCACCGGGTCACATCACGACGATAAACTTCATCGGTCTTGTTGTTGAAGTAGAAGAACCCAGCGACGTAGTCGATAAAGCCGCCCTTGTTCGATGCAAAGCGGAATTCCTGCGAGGTCTGTTTGGAATCTAGCTGGCCCCGATCGGCGAGCCCGGCTTGCTGGCTGTAGACCCGGTTCAGGCCATCGATGTCTTGGAATTGCGTGTTTTCCCATTTACGAAATGCTGTAATCGAGGTCAATGTACCACTGGCGAATTTGACGTCAACTTGACCCGACACACCGCTATTGGTGTCTTCCACCCGCTCGCGGACGTCAGTCACAACTTCACGGTTTTCAAATCCGGCAACGGCGGGCAAGATCGCCGGGGCATATATCGCATTGGTGCGGATGTATGGTCCACGCGTGCCAGTATCGTCGGCGGTTGCATAGTCGGCGATCAGGTTGATCTTGACGTCGCGGCTTGGTGCAAATTCAAGCTTGCCGCGGACGCCTTTGCGGTCGTAACCGTTGACCGTCTCGTTCAGAAACGAGTTTTTGACATTGCCGTCATATTTGCCGCCAAAAACTGCAATCGAGCCGCCGATTTCGGCGCCTAATGGCCCCGCTACGCCAACGCGCAGGCGAGTTTCTTTTTTGTCGTAATAACCAAAATCGACATAACCTTCCGTAGCTTTCGGGATTGCTTTGGAGACGACGTTGATTACACCCGCAGAGGCGTTTTTGCCGAACAACGTGCCCTGTGGCCCGCGCAAGACTTCTAGGCGCTCAACCTCCATCAAATCTAACGTTGCCATGCCCGGGCGAGCGAAGACTACACCATCAACCACGGTGGAGACGGTCGGCTCAACGCCAGGCGAGGTCGAAATGGTGCCAACGCCGCGGATAAACAGTGCCGTGTCTTTGTTTGACGCATTGGCGCGGTAATTGACCGTCGGCAGTTGCTGAACGATATTGGTCAGATTGTTGAGGTTGGCCTTTTCAAGGTCATCACCGCTGACCACGGAGACTGCGACGGGAACCGACTGCAGCGACTCAGAACGCTTGGTCGCCGTGACAACGATCGTTTCAAGTTTGTCGTCGTCCTTTTTTGGCGCCGCTTTTGCCGCCTGTTGTGCCACCACCTGACCGGACACCAAGGCGCCGGCGACCAATAACGACAAAAGCTTGGGGGTCATCTGCAGACGGGGGGCGTGCTGGTTCACTTTATGATTCGATTTCATCGATTTCTCCTCGCGGTACTGCGTTATGGATATGTTGGAACAAACGGTTTCTTTTTTAGACCATGCTGGATGCTAGTAACTCGCCACCTTAAAGTCAAGCAAGTCATCTAAATGAGTTGTATGGGTGTCGACTTTGCGGCGGTGCGCAAAAAAACAAAACCCGCCATTCGGGGCGGGTTTTCAGACACTATTGGCTGGAAAGCGCCGTGGGATGGCGCTTTTGTTGCTAGAAATACGCTTCTTCCATTGCCAACACGCTTGATGAACCATTGATCACCGCTTCCGCGTAACCATCGGCAAATGGCAGGATGTGGTCGGCAAAAAAGCGGGCTGTGATGATTTTCGCCTTCAGGAAGTCCACGTCGCCTGTGCCTGTGGTGGCGTGGGCGGCCAGTTGCTCCGCTGCAGCGATGGCCGAACGCGCCATGATCCATCCTCCGCAAACCGACCCTGCCAGCATCAGGTATTGCACCG
>JANPDI010000263.1:0-70300 GCA_031431435.1 Burkholderiales bacterium | reverse complement strand
CGCATCGTCACTCTCGAGTTGGTCGCGCAGCCGGCGTTTTTCGATTTCATGCAAACGATGCCGCATGGCTTCAATCAACATGGCGCGGCGTTTTGGGTTGTCGAGCAAATCATCCTGCAAATACGGATTGCGTTCAACCACCCAGATATCGCCCAGCACTTCGTACAACATACGTGCGCTGCGGCCGGTCTTACGCTGGTCACGCAGTTCATTCAGGGTTTGCCAGGCGTCGTTGCCCAGCAGCCGGATGACAATCTCGCGGTCGGAGAACGACGTGTAGTTATAGGGAATTTCGCGCAAACGTGGATGCATCGATTCGAGCATCGCCCCGTCATTGGATGCGCTCGGCGGCCGATTCGGCTTTGCCGGTACATTGACGGGTGTTGACAACGCGATCGGGGTGGTTGGCATAGGGCGGGTTACCTGGAATGAAACAACAGCAGCGGAAAGTTGGATTGATTCTACCGCAGTGCAACAATCGGCCTCGGCAGAGATGGGTGGCAACTGATTGTTTCGACCTTGCGTGCTAACATTTGTTGCACGCAAAAACGAAATGTCCGTGGCCGGCGAAGCAATAAAAGTGTGCCGATCAAACATAAAAGCCCAATAATGGCGGGTGTTTTCGGGCATAAATGGCTGAAAATGGTTGTTGGTAAATGCGTTTCATTTTTGGTGTATTGGTTCCCTGTCATAAATACGTTGCCGCCCTCGCGCGCTGTCCCGCTCCTATCTCGCCCCTATCTTTATTCACCGCTCCCCTAGATACCCATCGTCGTGGCAAACCCCAAACTAATCCGCATCGCCTCCCGCGAAAGCCCGCTGGCCATGGCGCAAACACATTGGATTGCCGCACAACTACGCCGCCATTACCCGGCGCTGGCGGTTGAAATCATCGGCATGACCACCAAGGGCGACCAGATTCTCGACAAGCCGCTTGCGCAGATCGGTGGCAAGGGTCTGTTTATCAAGGAGCTTGAAGTGGCCATGTCGGAAGGCCGCGCCGATATCGCGGTGCATTCGATGAAGGACGTGCCGATGGTGATGCCCGCCGGCTTTTCACTCGCAACCGTTGGTGCGCGTGAAGACGTACGCGACGCATTTGTCTCCAATCGTTTTCAATCCCTCGACGAATTGCCTGACGGTGCCAGAGTGGGCACCTCGAGCCTTCGGCGTGAAAGCCAGATCCGTCACTACCATTCGCATTTAACGATCCTGCCGCTGCGCGGCAATGTCAACACACGGCTGAAAAAACTCGACGATGGCGAATACGACGCCATCATTCTGGCGGCTGCCGGGCTGAAGCGGCTCGGCTTTGGTGATCGCATTCGAAACACCCTCGACCCCGCCCGCTTTATACCCGCCGTTGCACAAGGCGCGCTGGGTATTGAATACCGTCAGGGCGAATCCGCCATCGAAGCCATATTAAGACCACTCTCCAACGTTAAAACAGACGCGACCGTGGCCGCTGAACGGGCCTTCGGGCGACGTTTGTCGGCAAGCTGCGATGTGCCGCTGGGTGCATCGGCAACGATTGAGGGCGACCGGCTGACGATTGCCGGATTTGTTGCCACACCAGATGGACACACCCGCATTGCCAGCGTGGCGTCGGGGAAGGTCGGCACGGCGGAAATCCTCGGCACCACACTGGCGGACGCGCTGATTTTGAACGGCGCGGATGACATTCTGGCGGCGCTGTTGACAGCTGCCGGCCGCACACCTGTCGCAGATGACGGGCGTGGCTAAGTCAGCCAAGCCAACAGCGTCAACCACGCCAAGCAAGTCAAGCCGGCTGGCGGGCATCAGGATTGTTGTCGCGCGACCGGAGCCCGCCGCATCAAAGACCGTACGCGCACTCAAGGCCGAAGGTGCCGAAGCCATCGCCATTCCGCTGCTGGAAATCGCCGCCATGCCGGTCAAGGCGGTGGTTGCCGCCTACCAGCCGTTGCTCAACGACTTGAACGAGCCGACCAAGGTTATTTTTATCAGCACCCATGCGGCCCAGTACGGTGTGCCGGTGCTCAAAAAGATGCGCAAATTTTATCCGCAGGCACGCTTTATTGCGATCGGTGCGGCGACCGCGGCAAAACTCGATTCGCTTGGCGCACAAAGTGTGTTTGTACCCGCGCTCGGTGAAGACAGTGAAGCATTGCTGGCCGCACCCATGCTGCAAAAAATCCGCGGGCAAACCATTGTGATCGTCCGCGGTAACAGCGAGGCCGGCGGCCGCACCTTTCTCGCCGACTCATTGATTGCGCGTGGTGCATTGGTGGTGGCGATGGTGTGTTACCAACGCCGGCCGGTCAAGCTGCCGGTCAAGGCGCGTCATGCGCTGAAATGGGCGGTCGCCAACAGTACCCATGTGCTGGCGGGTAGTGTTGAAACACTGGATTCACTTGCCGCCAACGGCGGCAAGGTATTGATGTCCAGAGTGCCGCATTTGCTGGTGCCGCACCGGCGTATTGCGAGGGTCGCCAAACAAATGGGCGCACGGCAGGTCACGATAGTGTCGCTTGACGACAACAATCTGGTTGAATCATTGTCAAATATGGTCTCTTGAGTTGCATCTGTTGCCGCCATGCGGTTGAATACACAAATCCCTTTGGCGAATGACATGAACAGCGATTTTCAGCCCGGCGCACCGGTATCAGCATCACCCACAAAACGGCCGGCGTTTCCCCCGGCCGTCCTGCTGGCGGCGGCATTGGCGGCGTTCGCCATTGTGTTGAGTCTGGCGGTGTGGTGGGAGAGCCGTGACGTCAGGCAGGATTTGACACAAACGCTCGGCGCAAAAATGGCCGAACTCGACAAACAGGGCCGTGAAACCACGTCGCGGAATGACGCGCTGCTGCGCGATAGCAAAGATGCGCAAAACCGCATTGCCCAGCTCGAGGCAAAACTCGCGGAGTATCAGAATCAACGTGTTGCCATCGAAGAAATGACGCGTGATCTGGCGCGCGCGCCGGAGGACTGGTTGCTTGCCGAGATCGAGCAGACACTCAACATTGCCAGTCGTGAATTGACCCTCGCCGGCAACATTCGCGCCGCCATCAGCGCATTGCAGTCGGCGGATCAGCGTCTTGCCCGCGCCGACAAATTGCAGGCCACGCCGTTACGTCGCGCCATCACGCAGGATCTGGAACGGTTGAAGGCAACGCCCGCCATTGACAGCCAGGGCATCACCGTCAAACTCGATAATCTGATGACCCAAAGTGCCACCTTGCCGCTGGCGGTACCGGGCATCATCGCCGCCGCGCCCGTCAAAACCGCCGGCGATGGCAATGCCGCTGAACGGTCGGCAATGGGCCGGTCCTGGGCGGCGCAGGCATGGACGGATTTTCTGCGCGAGATGAAAGAGTTGGTACGGATTCGTGAACTCGAACCCTCGGAGGCGGCGCTGATCACGCCGCAACAATCCGTGTTTGTCCGCGAAAGCCTGAAGTTGCGTTTATTGTCGGCGCGCACGTCGCTGCTGGCGCGTGATGATGTCAACTTCAAGGAAGACGTCAAAGCAGCGCGCGAATTAATCGTCAAATATTTTGATCCAAAGGCCAAGGTCAACCAGAACGCCGTGACCACATTGAAACAACTGGCGGAAAATTCGCTGTCAATTGCCGCCCCCGACATTGTGCAAAGTCTGAATGCCGTCAGGGCGGCGCGTGAGATCCGTCTGACCCGCGAACGCGGCGCACGTTGACAGCCACACAAGATAACCAATAACCCTATGATGTCAAAACCAATCCGCTGGGTGTTGTGGGTGTTTGCCCTGGCGAGCGGCGCGGTGTTGCTGGCCCTGGCCGGCCGTTATGGGTCGGGTTACGCCGTCTTTGTGGTGCCGCCATGGCGGATTGAGCTGTCGATCATGATGTTCTGCCTGATCGTGATTGTTTCGGCCCTGGTACTCTACGCAGTGGTCAGGTTGTCGATCCGCGCGTATCAGTTGCCGCGCGACCTGCGCGCGAAAAAACGTGAAAACGAGCGACAACGGGTTGTCGCCGATCTTCACGACAGCCTGAAGGCGTTGTTTGGCGGTCGATTTGACGACGCCGAAAAATTGGCGAGACGCGCAATGACCGCCAAAGATATGGCTGTCGATGGCGACGACGATATCCGCCATCTGGCCGCCGCACTTGCCGCCTGGGCCGCGCACGAAGGGGGCAACCTGCCGGCGGCGTTGCCGTATCTGGAAAAAATCACCGGCGGCAAGGCCACGACCATGCGCGACGTGTCAAAGGCCTACATGTTGCTCGCCGAAGGGCGGGCGGGCGAGGCGTTGCCGCTGTTACAGGCGCTTGCGGCCGGCGATGCCGGCAATATTGGCGTGTTAAAGATGAAAGTTGAGGCGGAAATTGCCGAAGGTGCGTGGAGTGAGGTGTTGTTGACGCTGGGCCCGTTAAAGCGCACCGGCCTCATGCCGCAGGCGGCAGTCGATGAAATTCGGTTGAATGCCGAAATTGAGCTGACAAAATCGCGTGCAGGGCAGCGTGATACGTTGATTGATGCCTGGCGAAAACTCGACAGCGCAACCCGCTACCAGCCGCGTCTGGTCGATGCACTTGCCGCGCGTCTGATCGGCATTGGTTTGGATAATGACGCCGCAAGAATCATCGAAGAGGGCATCGATAAGTTTGATCAGACCCGCTGGGATGGATCGTTGTCGCCGTTGGTGTTGCGTTACGCCGAAGCCAAGTCTGACACGACGTCCGGCCAAATTGAGCGCGCTGAAAATTGGCTCAAACAAAATCCGCGCGAATACGCGCTGCTCGCCACGCTCGGCAAGCTGTGTATGCGGCAGGCGCTATGGGGCAAGGCGCAAAGCTACCTCGAGGCCAGTGTTGCCCTGCAACCGACGCTTGACGCACATATGATGCTGGCCCGTTTGATGGAACAGATCGGCAAACCACAAGAGGCAATGCGCCACATCAAACGCAGTGCCGAGCTGGCGCGAGCCACAAACTAAAAAACCGCCATCGCCGGCTATTTCCAGACAATATCGGCTGAAAACGCCCGCCCGGCGGACACTTTCACTTTGGCGCCAACGGCATCATAAAATATTTGGATGGAGACGATGAAAATACCGACGACCTTGGCGATGACCAACGGCAACTACGCGCAGTTGCTGTTGCGCCCGGCACAAGGTCGGCCGGCGTTTGACGCGGTCGCCGCCGGATGAACGCAGCCGATCAACCGGTGAGCCCGTCGACACAGGCGTTGCTGCGTTATGAAATTATCGGCACGCCGCGCGAGGCGGCGTTTGATGATATCGCCAAACGTGCGGCGGACGTGTTTGGCGCAGCATTCGCGAGCATTTCGTTTTTTGACGGTACGGCCGACAGCCCTGGAAATCGCGGCGATCAACCGGTGGAGCGACGCGAGTGGTTCAAAAGCGCGGTCGGTTTGCCCGCACAAACCCTGCCGCAACACCAATCGTTTTTTGCATCGTTTGCCAGTGGCGCGTTGTTTATGCCCGAATACGCGATCGACGCCCGCTCGGCGGTACGTGGCAACGTTATTGCCGATGCGCTCGCGGATAAACGTGTCCGCGAGCATCCATGGGTGGTGGCGGCACCACATGTCTGCTTTTATGCCGGCGTGCTGATCCTGTCGCGCGAACGCGCACCGATCGGCGTGATGGCCGTGTGGGATACCGCCGCGCGCGAGAACAAGCCGCGTGAGATGGAGGCGCTGGTCAATCTCGCCGATGTCGTCACCGCAAGGCTGGAGGCGCGCGCCGAGGCGCGGCGTGAGCGACGCGAAGTCGGGGGCGAACCCGGCTTGACGCGCGCCAGAACGGACGAACACGTCGCCAACCTGACCCGCGAATTTGTGCAGATGGAGCAGTTGTTGGAGGACGAAATTGCGGTGCGACAGGCCGCCGAAATCAGACTGCGTCATGAAAAGGAATTTTCGGATGCCGCCATCGCGAGTCTGCCGGGTGCGTTTTTTATGTTTGACAAGAACGGCCGCATGGTGCGCTGGAACAAGAGTTTCCAAAATGATACCGCCTACGACGACGACGAAATCGCCAGCAAGCGCATGGTTGACTTCATTGCGCCGCACGATCGCGCCGTCATCGCCGACGCCATCCGGCGTGTGATCGAACGCAATGATGAAATCACGCTCGAGGCCGACCTTTTGTCAAAACACGGCCGTGATTCACCGTATATATTCCACGGTCGGGCGCTCGATATCGGCAGCGAACGTTATTGCATCGGCGTCGGCCGAGACATCACCGAGCGCCGCCGCTCCGAGCGCGAAATTACCGATGCCAAAGAGCGGCTTGACCTTGCGCTGGCCGGGTCCAGTCTGGCGTTGTGGGATTGGGATCTGGCGGCGAATGAACTGTTTATCAGCGAGGGATGGGCCAACCTGCTGGGCGTGAAGCCGGAGGGAATGGACGGCGTCCGATTCCGCGGCGAGCAGGTGATCGGTTGGACGCAACCCGACGACCGCCCCAAATTTGAAGCGGCATTAACCGGCGCGGTGCGCGGCACCAGTAACGAGTTCACCTGTGACTACCGGCTGCCCGGCGCGGACGGAACATGGGTTTGGCTCAATTCGTCCGGTAAGGTCACCGAACGCGACGGCACCGGCAACGTGCGGCGTATGACCGGCACCACCGCCAATATCACCGCACGCAAAACCGCCGAGGAGCGTGTCGAGTTTCTGGCGACCCGCGATGCGTTGACCGGGCTGCCCAACCGCATGCTGCTCAATGATCGCCTGGAACTCGGGCTTGCCAATGCGATCCGCAAGGCATCGAAGTTGGCGTTTATGTTTATCGATCTCGACCGGTTCAAAACCATCAATGACTCGCTGGGGCATGATGTCGGTGATGAATTGCTCAAACGCGTCGCCGCCAGGCTGTCGGCGTGTGTGCGGGCCAGTGATACCGTGGCGCGACTCGGCGGTGATGAATTCGCCATCATTCTGGAAAACCTGCCGAGCGACGGCCAGGAAGCGCAAAGTGTCGCCGAAAAAATGATTGCCTCGCTCGCCGCACCGATGCAAATCGGCGAACATCAGCTCAACACTTCCTGCTCACTCGGCATCAGCGTCTTTCCCAGTGACGGCGAGGATTCACAAACACTGATGAAACACGCCGACGTTGCCATGTACGACGCCAAGGCAAAAGGTCGCAACAACTACCAGTTTTTTTCGCAGGCGATGAATGCCAAGGCGCAGGAGCGCCTGGCGATCGAAAATTTTCTGCGCCTGGCGCTGCGGCGCAACGAGCTGTTGCTGCATTACCAGCCGCGGGTCGGGTTTGCCACCGGCGAGATTACCGGCGTCGAGGCGCTGATTCGCTGGCAACATCCGCGCCAGGGGCTGCTGGTGCCGGATCAATTTATCAGCGTGGCGGAAGACTCGGGATTGATTGTGCCGATCGGCGAATGGGTGATTGCGGAAGCATTCAGTCAGGTGGCGTCGTGGCAGAAAAAATCCGGCCGTAATTTTGCGGTTGCGGTAAATTTGTCAGCGGGTCAGTTGTTTGATCCGAAACGGCTGGTGGCGACCATTCAAAGCGCCCTCAAGAAATCCGGACTCGATCCCCATGACGTGGTGCTTGAATTGACCGAGAGCATGCTGCTCAAAAATACCGATGACGTTGTCAATGCACTCAAACAGCTCGGCGAAATGGGCATTGGTATTGCGGTTGACAACTTTGGCACCGGCTTTTCGTCACTGTCGTATCTCAGGCAGCTGCCGATCGATTCAATCAAGGTCGATTCAAGTTTTGTGCGTGACATCGGCACCGACCCGAACGATGAGGCGATCATCCGCGCCATTATTGCCATGACACATTCGCTGAAACTGAATGTGGTGGCGGAGGGGGTCGAACGCGAAGACCAGTACCGGGCATTACGTGATCTTGAATGTGACGAATACCAGGGATTCTATTTTTCCAAGCCGCTGCCGCCTGAAGAGTTTGAGGCGCAGTTTTTGGATGGTGTTTAGGCTGGCCAGCGACTTGGCGATGTGATTGCAGTCGTTGTACTGGATACGCCCCACGTATAAGGAATCGACAATGATGAAACGGGCTTTTCTCGTTTTCACCGGCGTGCTGATCGCAAATTGCGCGATCGCACAAAACTTGATGCCGGCACCGGTATTGCCTGAATCGCTCAAATGGTTCAGCCCGCCCGAAAATACATCGCTCAGGGCGGCGTGGGTAATCGGCACAGAGCAGCGAGCCGGGACTTACCTGTTACGGGTGATGCTCGCCAAGGGCGGCAAAATCGCGCCGCACACACACCCCGACACCCGCAATTCGACCGTTCTGTCGGGGATACTGTATGTCGGGTTCGGCAACACATTTGACGAGACAAAAGTTGTCGCCGTTCCGGCCGGCGGTGTCTACGTCGCACCCGCCAATGTGCCGCATTATTTGTGGGCTAAAGATGGGGATGTTATTTACCAGGAAGGCGGCACGGGTCCGACCGCGACGAGCTTTGCCAAGCCGTAGATGACAGGGCTCGGACGATGGAAATTCCCGGTATTGAGGCCGGCGGCGTCAAGCCGTTGGCGCGAGAAACAACGCCAGCAAATCATTCAAAAATAGCCGCCCTTTTTCGGTCGGTTTGATTTGAACATGGTCGCGCAGAAGCAACCCCTTTGATTCCGCCAGATCCAACTCGCGTGTGATCACGTTGATCTGCAAACCGGTGCGTTCGGTGAACAGCGCAATCGGAAAACCTTCCGTCAGGCGCAGTGCATTCATCATGAATTCAAACGGCAGTTGTTTGGCGACGACGGTTGTACCTTCCTGAATGGCATCACCCAACATCGCGCGTTGCATAAACTCGGATGGCTGCTTGTAACGCATTTCGCGGGTGATGCGGTCGGGAAACGAAATCTTGCCGTGTGCACCCGCGCCGATACCGATGTAGTCACCAAAGCGCCAGTAATTCAGGTTGTGCCTGGACTCGCAACCTGACTTGGCATAGGCGGACGTTTCGTAATTTCCGTATCCGGCATCATTCAATTTTTCGGCGATCATGTCCTGCATATCGGCGGCCAGTTCATCGTCTGGTAGCGGCGGCGGAAAGCGATGAAACAGCGTGTTCGGTTCGAGCGTCAGGTGGTAAATCGACAAATGATTGGTGCCAAACGAAAGCACGGACGCAACGTCCTCGGCACACTCGGCAAGTGTTTGTTTCGGCAGGGCAAACATGAGGTCAAGATTGATGTTGTCAAAATGCTGCTGGGCGATTTCAATCGCGCGTTTGGCTTCGGTGTCGTTGTGCACACGGCCGAGCGCTTGCAGGTGCGCGGCGTTAAAACTTTGGATGCCAATTGATAGACGGTTTACCCCGGCATCGCGATACCCCTTGAATTTTTCGATTTCAAAGGTGCCGGGGTTGGCTTCCATGGTGATTTCGGCATCCGGTGCCACCACCAGCCGTGCGCGAACGGCGGCCAGAATGGCATCGATCCCCGCAGCCGAAAACAGGCTTGGTGTTCCGCCACCAAAAAAAATCGTCTGAATGCGCCGTCCCCATACCTTTGGCAACGTGTAATCGAGATCGGAAATAAGGGCATCGATGTATTGCTGTTCTGGAATTGCGCCGCGACCTTCATGTGAGTTGAAGTACCCGCGAACATCGGGTCGTGTCTGGGTTGCGATAGCCCCAGACCCGATGAGCGGGCGCGACTTCAGCGGGTGGTCGGCGGAGGCAGCGGCCGCAACATCGCGACTGAGTTTTATTTCGTGCGAGTTGAAGTCGCAATAAGGGCACTTCTTGATGCACCATGGAATGTGGATGTACAACGATAGCGGTGGCAATGCGGCAAGCATTGTATTGGCATTTAATACGCCAAACCCTAATAACGGTGTGGTGTTTGAAGGCATTTAGGCTGAAAACGCTTGCTGCTGGCCGAGTTTGATCATAAGCAATTCCATCGCCTGGCCGCGATGGCTGACACGATTTTTGACGGCGGCATCCAACGCCGCGGCAGTGCAGCCGAATTCCGGCGCAAAAAAATGCGGGTCATAACCGAATCCACCTTCGCCCTGTGGCGACGCCACAATTTGCCCCCACCATTGACCGTCGGCAATCAACGGATGCGGATCATCCGGGTGCATAACCAGCACCAGCGAGCAATAATAAAATGCGCGTTTATCTGCGCAACGCGAGAGCTCGTGGATCAGCTTCTCATTGTTGAGGGCGTCATTTTTTACACGATCTGTATTTTCTGATGCGTATCGCGCCGACCAAACGCCGGGTGCGCCGCCGAGGGCAACGGCACAAATGCCGGAATCGTCGGCGAGCGCCGGTAGGCCGGTCAGGCGTGACGCATGGCGGGCCTTTTCAAGTGCATTCTCGACAAAGGTGGCGTGTGGTTCCGCTGCTTCGGGGATATCAAAGGTTGCCTGCGGGATGGCTTCGAAGTCGAAAGGGGCGAGTAATTGGCTGAATTCACGCAGCTTGCCGGGGTTATTCGAAGCGATGACAATTTTTCTCATGCGGCATTTTAAGGCTAAGCCTGCATATATCACGGGTCGGCCCGCTTTGTTATGGTTCTTCGCCCTTGGCAACTGGTAATTCCGACCAATCCAATTGGTACTTCGTGAGATAGATGGCCTGCGCGCTCGATAGCGGGCAGCTGAGCGGTCCTGTACTTGCCAACTGCGCGCTTACGCGCCCCGCCAGAGCCGGGGCGGTTCGAGCGGCGCGCCATGAAGCAGTTCATGACGCGAAACCCCGCTCTCACTCTTCGCGGTATCTCGATACTGCTCGGTCAGTCGAGTGAAAAATGACTCGCTCAGCTACCCACTCTGGAACGCCCCCCCGTGAAATATGCAGGCTAGATACCATCCGGCATTCGGTAAAAACCGCGCTTGCGCTAAAATAAGCGTTCATTCATCGCGCCGGTATCCGGTGCACACCATCAGGAATTCGCAAAATGACCATCAAAGTCGCCATCAACGGTTACGGTCGTATCGGCCGCAATATCCTCCGCGCACACTATGAAGGCGGGAAAAAACACGACATTCAAATTGTGGCCATCAATGATCTGGGTCCGGTCGAAACCAATGCCCATCTGACCCAATACGATACCGCCCACGGCAAATTTCCCGGCACGGTGTCAGTCGAGGGTGACTGTCTGGTTGTGAACGGCGACAAAATCAAGGTGTTTGCGCAGCGCGATCCGGCGCAGCTCCCGTGGGGTGCGCTTGGGGTTGATGTGGTGCTCGAATGCACCGGCTTTTTTGCCAGCAAGGAAAAAGCGTCCGCCCACATCCGCGGCGGTGCCAAAAAAGTCATCATCTCCGCGCCCGGCGGCAAAGATGTCGACGCCACGGTTGTTTATGGCGTGAATCACGATGTGTTGACAGCGGCCATGACGGTTATTTCGAACGCGTCTTGCACCACCAATTGTCTGGCGCCGCTGGTCAAGCCGCTCAACGACAAACTTGGTGTCACCACCGGCTTGATGACCACCATTCATGCCTATACCAACGACCAGGTGTTGACCGACGTGATGCACGAGGATTTGCGGCGTGCGCGTTCGGCCACCATGTCGATGATCCCGACCAAAACCGGTGCCGCTGCCGCGGTTGGCCTGGTATTGCCCGAACTCAACGGCAAACTCGATGGTTTTGCCATCCGTGTGCCGACCATCAATGTTTCGCTGGTAGATCTATCGTTTATCGCGGCGCGTGATACGACTGTTGATGAAGTCAATGCCATCATGCAGGCCGCCGCCGACAGTCCGGCGATGAAAGGTATTTTGGCTTACAACACCGCACCGTTGGTATCGATCGACTTCAATCACGACAGTCATTCATCGAGTTTTGACGCAACCCTGACCAAGGTGTCGGGCAGGTTGGTGAAAGTCAGCTCGTGGTACGACAACGAGTGGGGATTCAGCAACCGCATGCTCGATACCACGACCGCGTTAATGGCGGCCAAGTGACATTTTTTTGAACACAAAGGCCATGACGAATAACTTAACCAAACTTGTTTGCACCATGTTGGTCGCCGCCGGGCTCAGCGCCTGTGGTGAGCGCAATACGGCCAAGGTGGACGCGGCCGCGGTCACCAGTATCGAGCAACAAAACCGCGAGATCGCCGCGCGTTTGCAAAAGCAACAGGCGGCGAATGAGGCCATTGCGGCGACGGAAAGTGCGGTGGCTGACCGCGGGCGGTACGTTAACAATCTGCGCGAAATCGTCGACCGCTGGAATCGTCTGTTTCAGCGACTGGCGGGCGGACGCGCCAATGATTTGGCTGATCCAATTTCGCAACTGCAATCGATTCGAAACGAACTCATCTCCGCCTCGACGTCGGCATGTACCGAGCCAAGGCGCGACGCCATGGTGCGAGGCATGGACGCGGTGGTTTCACTGCTCGAAGAGTTCAAGGCAGCCAAAGGCGACGCCGGGCCAGACTTCGCCAGACGCCTGAGTGAGGCTTCGGCGGGCATTCAGGACAGTAACGGCAGCTTGTCAGGATGCCTGTGACGACAGACTTCACCCGTGCCGATAGTCGCTTTGTCAGGCTGACGACGCTCGCCGGGACCGGAAAAATTGCCGGCAAGCGGGTATTTATCCGGGCCGACCTGAATGTGCCGCAAGACGACGCCGGCAATATTACCGATGACACGCGTATTCGCGCCTCGCTGCCCGCCATTCAGTTGGCGCTCGATGCCGGTGCGGCGGTGATGGTGACGTCACACCTGGGCAGACCCACCGAAGGCGAACTCAACGCCGAAGATTCGCTGGCACCGATTGCGCTGCGCATGGGGCAGCTGTTGAAACGTGACGTGCCGCTCATAACCGATTGGCTCGACCGGGTGGCGGTTGGACCGGGTCAGGTGGTGCTGTTGGAAAATTGCCGTGTCAACAAGGGTGAAAAGAAGAACGGCGACGAATTATCCAAACGGATGGCCGCGCTTTGTGATGTTTACGTCAACGATGCGTTTGGCACCGCGCACCGTGCGGAGGCAACAACGCACGGCATCGCCAAGTATGCCGCTGTTGCGTGTGCCGGCCCGTTGCTTGCGGCGGAACTCGATGCGTTGGCTGCCGCGCTTGCGCACCCGAAGCGCCCGCTGGTGGCGATTGTTGCCGGCTCAAAGGTGTCGACAAAATTGACCATCCTCAAAACCCTCGCCGCCAAGGTGGATCAACTGGTGGTTGGCGGTGGAATCGCCAATACGTTTTTGGCCGCGCAGGGATTGCCAATCGGCAAGTCGTTGGCTGAACCGGATTTGCTCGGCGAGGCGCGGGTGATTATTGAAATGATGGCTGCACGCGGCGCCTCGGTGCCAATTCCAACCGACGTTGTCTGTGGCAAGGAATTTGCCGCAACGGCGGCGGCGACTACCAAGGCCGCCTCAGCGGTCCAGCCGGACGACATGATTTTTGATATCGGACCGGATACCTCAAAGACGCTTGCCGGCATCATGCAACAGGCCGGCACCATTGTATGGAATGGCCCGGTTGGTGTGTTTGAGTTCGACCAGTTCGGCAACGGCACCATGAAGCTTGCACAAGCAATCGCCGCATCAACCGCGTTTTCGATTGCCGGTGGTGGCGATACACTCGCGGCAATTGCAAAATATGGCATTACCGACAAAATCAGTTATATCTCGACCGGCGGCGGCGCGTTCCTCGAGTTCCTCGAAGGCAAGGTATTACCGGCTGTCGAGATTTTGGAACAACGTGCGGCGGAGATAGCCTGATGCGTTCAGCCGCTGTTTGTTCACCTATTCCGTATTTGTAAACGCCCACCTCAAGCAGAGAGATATCACATGCCACGCGCCACCAAGATTGTTGCAACCCTCGGTCCAGCCTCTTCGTCTGCGGAGGTGTTGGAACGGCTGATCGTCGCCGGTGTTGACGTCGTCCGCATGAATTTCTCGCACGGCACAGCGCAGGATCACATTGACCGGGCAACACTGGTGCGGACCCTCGCGGCCAAACACCGCCGCGCGGTTGGTATTCTTGCCGACCTGCAGGGTCCAAAGATTCGCGTCGGCAAGTTTGCCGACAACAAAATCACGCTCAAAGTCGGTGAAAAATTTATTCTTGACGCCAAATGTGACCTTGGCAATCAGGAGCGCGTTGGGATTGATTACAAAGAGTTGCCGCGCGACGTCAAGCGTGGCGATCATTTGTTGCTTAACGATGGCCTGCTGGTGTTTGAGGTTGAAAGTGTCAAGGGTCACGAGATCTTTTGTATCGTGCGCCAGGGCGGCGTGTTGTCAAACAACAAGGGCATTAACCGCAAGGGTGGCGGTTTGACCGCACCGCCGCTGACAGCCAAAGACATGGATGACATCAAGACCGCCGCTAGCATCAACGCGGATTTTCTGGCGGTGTCATTTCCAAAAAATGGCGCGGACATGTACATGGCCCGGGAATTGATGCGGGCTGCCGGTGGCAATGCCCTGCTGATCGCCAAGATCGAACGAACCGAAGCGGTGACCAACGAAGCGCTGGTGGACATCATGAAGGCGTGTGACGGCATCATGGTCGCGCGCGGTGATCTGGCGGTTGAGGTCGGTGATGCTGCCGTGCCGGCGTTGCAAAAACGCATGATCCGCATGGCGCGCGAGATGAACAAACTCACCATCACCGCGACACAAATGATGGAATCGATGGTGTCATCGCCGATCCCGACCCGCGCCGAGGTGTCCGATGTGGCAAATGCGGTGTTGGACGGAACCGACGCGGTGATGTTGTCAGCCGAATCGGCTTCGGGACAGTATCCCGTTGAAACGGTGGAAGCGATGGTGCGTATTTGTCGCGAGGCTGAGAAAAGCGCCGAGGTCAAATTGGACCATGAATTTTTGGACCGGGTGTTCACCCGTGTCGACCAGTCGATCGCGATGGGCGCACTGTTCACGGCGCACCATTTGAGTGTCAAATGCATCGCCTCATTGACACAGTCCGGCTCGACTGCGTTGTGGATGTCGCGACTAAACCTCGGTGTGCCGATTTATGCTTTGACCCCGGAAGCGGCGACCCTCACCAAATGTGCGTTGATGCGTGATGTCCGCCCCTTTACGCTGGCCTACGAAGGGCATGATCGCGAGAAGCTGTTACGCGAGGCCGAAGAAGTTTTGCTCAACAATAAAGTCGTTGAGATGGGTGATATCGTGGTCCTGACGATGGGTGAGCCGATCGGCCAATCCGGCGGCACCAATACGATGAAAATCGTGCGTATTGGTGAACACCGCAAAGCGTAAAGAGGATGACCCTGTTAGTGCGTCCGGCCGGGCCGGACGATATTGAATCCATCAAGCGCATCGCCTTTACGACTTGGCCGGTGGCTTACGCTGAAATACTGTCTCAAGGGCAGATGGACTATATGCTTGAGATGATGTATTCAACAGCCGCGCTCACCATGCAAATGGCGCACAAGCACAATTGCTTTGTGCTTGTCATCGATGAAGCCGTGTCAACGCAGGCGCTCGGCTTTGCCTCGTACGAACTGGCGTATCGGCAAACCGACAAAACCAAATTGCACAAACTCTACGTCTTGCCGGACGCGCAGCGGCGGGGTGCGGGTGGCGCGCTGGTCCGGGCGGTTGCCGGTATGGCGAAACGGGCGGCACAAACCGCGCTGACGCTGAATGTGAACAAATTCAACAACGCAAAGGGGTTTTATGTGCGCCTCGGGTTTGCGGTCGTTGGTGAGGAGGACATCGATATCGGTGAAGGATTTCTGATGCAGGATTTCATCTTGGAAATGCCGCTGGCATAACCTCGGCCGCCGCCTCGATCAGCTTTGGGCTGGATCGGCGGTGATTGGCATGGCGGCCGGTTCCGGCGCGATGATCTCTTGCGCGAGACACTGATCGGTGGCCTCACCTGTCGTCGAATTGGCATAAGCCTCCTTGAGCGCCAATTTGACGCGGTCACGCGCTTCGCCCATCACTTTATTCTTGATTGATCCGACCGGATCAATGGCATAGCCGACCCACACCGGGATTTTGACAATGTAGTCATTGACCAGTTTGATGGCAAGACTTTGTGGCGAGCGGATGAAGCCGACGATTTCCTTGATCGGCTTTAGCTGGTTGTTGAGCGCTTCTGCTTGGTCAATCATGCCCTCCGGACGGCCCTGGGTGTCCGGGTGCCCCTCCGCGCAACGGGATCCGATCGGTGGCGTAACTTCGCACAACGGGAAACAATCGAATGTTTGTGCCAGAGCGGCCGGCGCAAAACCGTTCAATGAAACCAGAGAAACCGTTGCGATGATTGCAATGATCGGTCGTTTGTTCATGTCGGTGCTCCCTGACAATGGGTGGATGCGGCGATACAACTTGTTTGATCCATTGTCCTCGCCAGAATGCGCTTGGCAAGACCTGCGTGACAGGGTATCGTTCTAAGATACCTTTGTCATCGTAATCCGACACGAAGCGCCCGCCCGCATGGCGCACTTGCCACGTAAAATAGCGACTTCCCAAACCATTTCCCCCGGAGAAATTCATGGCCCTCGTTTCCATGCGCCAATTGCTCGACCACGCCGCAGACAACAATTACGGTTTGCCGGCGTTTAACGTTAACAATTTGGAGCAGGTGCAGGCGATCATGGAGGCGGCGTCGGAATTGGATTCGCCCGTCATCATGCAGGCCAGTGCCGGCGCGCGGAAATATGCCGGCGAGACGTTCCTGAAATATTTGATCGAAGCAGCGGTCGACACCTACCCGAACATTCCGGTGGCAATGCATCAGGACCATGGTCAAAGTCCGAGCGTTTGCCAGCAGGCAATGCGACTTGGATTTTCGAGCGTGATGATGGATGGTTCGTTGCAGGCTGACGGCAAAACAATTGCCACCTATGAATACAACGTCGATGTCACCCGCCGGGTGGTCGATATGGCACACATGATTGGTGTGTCAGTCGAAGGTGAGCTGGGTTGTTTGGGCTCGCTTGAAACCATGAAGGGCGACAAGGAAGACGGTCACGGCACTGACTCGACCATGACGCGTGATCAATTGTTGACGGATCCGGATGAGGCGGCCGATTTCGTTAAGAATACCGGAGTTGACGCGTTGGCGATTGCCATTGGCACCTCACACGGGGCGTATAAATTCACGCGGAAACCAACCGGCGACATTCTCGCCATCGATCGCATCAAGGCCATCCATGTGCGTATTCCGAATACACATTTGGTGATGCACGGTTCATCCAGCGTGCCGCAGGAGTTGCTCGACATCATTCGCGCCAACGGTGGCGAGATGAAAGAAACCTACGGGGTGCCGGTGGAAGAAATTCAAGAAGGCATCAAACACGGCGTGCGCAAGATCAACATCGATACCGATATTCGTCTGGCGATGACGGCAGCGGTGCGCAAGTTTCTGAACGAAAATAAATCACACTTTGATCCGCGCGATTATTTGAAACCGGCGCGCGCAGCCGCCAAAGATATTTGTAAATTGCGTTATCAGCAGTTTAATTGCGCCGGCCAGGCGTCGAAGATCAAACCCATTACCCTCTCGAAGATGGCGGATCGGTACGCAAAAGGCGAGTTGAAGCAGGTTGTCAATTAGCAAACTAGTGGACGCGACTTTATCCACCGAGTCGGTTGGTTCGTTTGCCTGCCGCAATTGCGGGTTCGAATTTGGCCTCACCAAGCCATCTTTTTGCGCGTCCTGCGGTCAGGATACCCACGAGCACGCGCCGTCTGCGTGGGAGTTTGTTCACGAGTTCATCACGCACTATGTGGCACTTGAGGGCAAGCTTTGGAAAACGCTTTTGCTATTGTTTTTCAAGCCCGGCGAACTATCCAAGGCGTATCGCGCCGGCCGGAAAGTTCGATACGTCGCGCCACTAAGGCTTTACATTACCGCAAGCTTTTTGTTTTTTCTGGTGGTGAAAGTCGCCAGTTTTGGCAATCTCGTCACGGTCATCGAGAAACCAGCAAACCCCGGGAATCAACTGTCAGCCACCCAGCGGCCCAACGTTTCACCGGCGCCCGACGGTGTGGCTGCCAACACCGGCACCAAGGCAAAAGCCGGTCTATCTGACCAGACATTGAAGGCACGGGTGATTACCGATCTGGGATGCGGCAAGGATGATCAATATTGCCAACGCTTCCAACGGCATCTCGAAAGCAAGTGGCAAGGCAAAACCAACGCCGACATTGTTGAAACACTCAAGCGCGGCGTGATTTTGAATCTGCCGTATGCGATGTTTTTTATGTTGCCGGTGTTTGCCTGGTTGACCGCACTTGTTTACCGGCGTCGCAAGTTCTATTTCGGCGAACACATGGTTTACGCCATGCGTTTGCTTTTTTTTCATTGCTTGCCATCGCCCTGCTACCCAAGTGGCTCGGTGAATGGGTGTGGTTTTTGTCATTGGTCTATTATGGCGTCGCCCTGCAACGCTACTTTGGTGGTCGATGGTGGGTAACCGTATTACGATTTTCCCTGCTTGGAATCGTTTATCCCATGCTGCTGGTGCTGATGACCGGTGGTGTCCTTCTAATTTCTGCGATCGTGTGAGCCATGTACCAATCCGACATTAAGTCGCTTCCCCTTGTCGCGCGCGGCAAAGTGCGCGATATCTACGCTGTTGGTGACGACAAGTTGCTGCTGGTGACCAGTGATCGGCTGTCCGCCTATGATGTGATCCTGCCGACACCAATCCCGCACAAAGGCGAAATCCTTGTCGGCCTGGCCAATTTTTGGTTTGCAAAGCTCAAACACATCGTACCCAATCAGCTGACCGGTATCGATCCCGAAAGTGTGGTGGCCGCCGATGAGCGCGACCAAGTGCGGGGCCGTGCGATTGTGGTTAACAAGTACCAGGTGCTGCCGATTGAAGCCGTGGTGCGTGGTTATCTCGAAGGCTCGGGCTGGAGCGAGTACCAGCAGTCTCAATCGGTGTGCGGGGTGAAACTACCGCCGGGATTGCAGCGTGCGTCGAAATTGCCTGAACCGATTTTCACGCCTGCGACCAAAGCTGAGGCCGGTGAGCATGACGAGAACATCGATTTCGCGACCTGCGAAAAGATTATTGGTGCGGCGCGTGCGGCCGAAGTGCGGGATGTGGCGATTCGTTTGTACACTGAAGCCGCTGAATACGCGCTGACCCGAGGCATCATCATCGCTGATACCAAGTTTGAGTTCGGGCTCGATGCCAACGGCAAACTGCATGTCATTGATGAGGTGCTGACGCCGGATTCATCGCGGTTCTGGCCGCTGGATTCCTACAAAGTGGGTGTGTCGCCGGAAAGTTTTGACAAACAATACATCCGCAACTGGCTTGATTCGATTCACTTCAATCGCAAGCCGCCGGCACCAAACGTACCGGCTGAGATTGCACAACGCACAAGTGACAAATATCGCGAAGCGCTGACGCGGCTGACCAGGTAAACACAACCATTGGCGGCGTTTTTCAGCACCTTTTGGCTGAAATCGCCCGCCAGTCAATGCGTTTTAATCCGGTGACTTGCGCCGTTCGATGCGCGCATACGCGGTGTGGTTGTGGATCGACTCAAAATTCTCCGCCTCAACCGTATACGCGGTGATGCGGGTTTCACGATTCAAGGCGGCGGCAATGTCACGCACCAGATCTTCGACGAACTTGGGATTGTCATAGGCACGTTCGGTGACAAACTTTTCGTCGACGCGTTTGAGAATGCCGTAAAGCTCACTCGATGCCTCGTCTTCGGCGAGACGGATAATTTCATCCGCGGACATTCTGTCACCGGCGGTCTCGGCCGTGATTGTGATATGGGAACGCTGGTTGTGCGCACCGTATGCCGAAATTTCCTTTGAGCAGGGGCACAGGCTCGTGACTGGTGCCAGCACCTTGGTGGTGACGCGGGTGACACCGTCGCGAATTTCGCCCGATAGGGTGACTTCGTAATCGAGCAGTGATTTAACCAGTGAAACCGGCGCGGTCTTTTCGATGAAGTACGGAAATGTCACCTCGATATGACCATCAACAACCGCCAACTTGGTGGTCATGCGTTTCAGCAATGCCGCGATTTCAACCGTGTCGAACGCGATCTTGCTGGCGCGCTCGGCCTCGAGCAATTCGATGAAGCGCGACATGTGTGTGCCTTTGACATCTTCACGCAACTTGACGGTCATCGAAAAGGTGCCGATTGTGTGCTGCTCGCTGCCATCGGCGGATTTCACAATCAATGGATGCCGGATGCCACGAATACCCACCCGGTCGATGGCAATATGGCGTTCGTCAACACGACCCTGCACGTCGGCGATGTCGGACGAGGCGTTGGATGTGGCTTGATCAGGCAAAAGGTTGGGGTCGCGTTGGTTCATATTGTTCCGTCTAAGTAGGGGTCATTTTACCCTGTTCGCGTCCGGCGCAAGCCGGTACAACCGTTGGCGGCAGACAGTAACCCATGGCAGCACTGCCCGGCGCGATCAAATCGCGGGCGGCGTCCGCCGCGTTTGCTGCCGAGTTTGTAAACCCCCAAAACAAAAAGGGCATCCTTTCGGATGCCCTTTTCTTGGTGCCCGACGACAATGTCGCCGGGTGTTCAGTTACTTGTTATACGCGGTCTCACCGTGTGAAGTGATATCCAGACCTTCGCGCTCGTCATCTTCAGACACACGCAGTCCAACAATCATTTTCACGATAAACAGGCACACGGCCGTGGCAACCGCAGACCACACCACCGCCACACCGACCGCCTTGGCTTGAATGACGAGCTGCTCGCCAATCGACGTAAAGCCGGTTGTTGCCTTCACCCAGTCAGTGACAAAACCGGGGCCGCCCAGATCCGGCGAAACAAACACGCCGGTCAAGAGTGCACCGAGAATGCCGCCGACGGCGTGAACGCCAAACACGTCCAGTGAGTCATCTGCTTTGAGCATACGCTTCAAGCCGGTGACACCCCATAGACAGACGAACCCGGCAATGGTACCGATGGCAAATGCGCCCGGAATACCAACGTTGCCTGCCGCCGGTGTGATGGCAACCAGACCCGCGACCGCACCTGATGCGGCACCAAGCATGGAAGGTTTGCCCTTGAGCAGCCACTCAGCAAATGTCCAGGCCAATACTGCGCAAGCCGTTGCCAGGAAGGTGTTCATGAACGCCAGCACGGCCGAGTTGCCCGCTTCAAGCGCCGAACCGGCATTAAAGCCAAACCAGCCAAACCACAACATCGACGCGCCGATCATGGTCATGGTCAGGTTGTGCGGTGTGAGCGCTTCTTTGCCGTAGCCGAGTCGTTTGCCGAGCATATAGGCGGCAACCAGACCCGCAACACCGGCATTGATATGCACAACCGTGCCGCCGGCAAAATCAAGTGCGCCGAGCTGCCATAGGTAACCGGCTTTGGCATTCAAGCCATCAACCAGCTTCGGATCGGTGTAGGCATCCGGACCCATCCAAAACCAGACCATGTGTGCGATCGGCAGGTAGCTGACGGTGAACCAGAGCGCAATAAACAGCAGCACGGCGGAAAATTTCATCCGCTCTGCAACCGAACCCAAAATCAGGCAGCAGGTAATTGCAGCAAAGGTTGCCTGGAAAGCGGCAAACAACATTTCATGGATGACCACGCCTTTGCTGAAGGTGGCGGCCATGGCAAATTCGCCCTTGGCCACATCCGCAATACCCTTGAAAAATAGCCGGTCGAAACCGCCTATAAAGGCGTTGCCCTCGGTGAACGCCAGGCTATAGCCGTAGATGACCCACAACACGGTCACCAGCGAAAAGGTCACAAATACCTGCATCAACACCGACAGCATGTTTTTTGACCGTACCAGACCGCCATAAAACAGCGCGAGGGCCGGCACACTCATCAACAGCACCAATGCGGTTGAAACCAACATCCATGACACGTCACCTTTGTTTGGCACGGGTGCCGGTGCAGCGGCAGGTGCTGCAGCAGGTGCGGCTGCAGCAGCGGCCACAGGTGGCACGGCCGGTGCGGCTGTGGGTGTCGCAGCGGTTGCGGCGGCAGGTGCGGCCGCGGGTGCAGCGTCAGTCTTCTTATCCTGGGCTAACGCCGCATGCGAAAAGATGACGCCGGTAGAAAGAGTCAGACAGGCGAGTAGCGTTTTCAGTTTCATTTGTCGGGCTCCCTTTACAACGCGTCCGCGCCGGTTTCACCGGTACGAATACGAACAACCTGTTGAAGATCGAAGACAAAAATTTTGCCGTCGCCAATCTTGCCGGTGTTGGCGGATTTTTCGATCGCTTCCATCACCTGATCGAGCATGTCGTCTTTGATGGCGGCTTCAATCTTGACCTTTGGCAAAAAATCGACGACGTATTCTGCGCCGCGATACAGTTCGGTATGACCTTTTTGACGGCCAAATCCTTTGACTTCGGTAACCGTGATGCCCTGTACGCCAATGGCAGATAGGGCTTCGCGGACTTCATCGAGCTTGAACGGCTTGATGACGGCGGTGACCAGTTTCATGTTGAGACTCCCGTGAGTGTGAATGGGGCAGGCCGATCAGACCGATCAGCCTGCAACTGTCTTGTTTTTATTAGAAGCTCTTTGAGACAAACGCAACCAGTCGGCCTTTGCTCCAGTCCTTGCCAAGTACGGTGTAATTGGCTTCAATGGCATTGGTCGTTTTGTAATACGCGCCGGTTGCCCAACCATCGCCCAAATCGTATGTCGCGCCGGCCTTGTAGACGGTATAGGTGAGCGGATCATTCTTCTTGATTGTCTGCCGCGCGATCTGTGCATTGAGCGTCAGTTTCGGCATCACTTCCTGCGCCCAGTTCAGCTCAACAAAAGTCGAGCCTTTACTGTTCGCCACACCAAATAGTGTGCTGGTTGAATACGAATACTTGGCGCTGAACGGACCACCGGCAAGACCAACATAGATCTCGTCGGTATTGGGCGAAGGCGTGAATGCATTGCTCGAGGGATATTCATAACGCAGATAACCAATGTCCATCGTAATGTCTTTGACGACCTCGAACTTATAGCCGGCAAACAGATCAAGTTCCAGACTTGCGTTGGTGTTAAACCCGCCTGCCTTGGCACCATCCTTCAACCATTTGATGTTGGTCAGAAATGCGCCGGCGTAGAAACCAGAAGCGTGGGAATAGTCCAAATTAAATTGCAATGCGGGCTTTTCAGACGTCTGGGTGATGCCGCGATATTCATATTCGCTATAAACAGAAACTTTGGTGGCGAGTGTATGTTCCGGTGCCGGTGGTGCGGCTGGCGCCGTTTGGGCTTGTGCCACGGACATCATGAGGGTTGAGGCAACTGCGGCGGCAATGGCGAGTGGTGTTGATGGCTTTTTCATTGGTTTTCCCTTTCGTAAAAAAAACTTCCTGAACAGGAATAGCACGTTGCGTGCCACGCTTGCCGACGTCCAAATCCATCAAAATGTCACAAAAACCGGCCTAAATGGCCGATTCGCAACGCGCGATGCACCATTTGCAAGCCCGTCAAACCGGCCGATGCACCAATTGCGTGCGGTGATAGCGACGTGCGATTTGTGGTTATTGTCTATTGGTATCACCCGGCGGTGGCGGTACTTCACGATGGCAGCGCGTCGGGCAAGCTAAAATAGGCCATGTCCACACCCAATCCAAATCTCGATAAGCTGACCGCATTGGCACAACGCGTGGGTGAAGCGATTGCCGCGTCCCCCGCCGCCGGCCTCGAAAAAAATGCACGACAGCACTTCATTTCACAGTTGGCCAAACAGGGGCTGGTGACACGTGAAGAATTTGATGCACAGCGTGCGCTGCTGGAGAAAACACGGGCCAAGCTGGCGGCGCTGGAAGCCAAAATCAACCAGCTCGAAAACAGTCAACCGCGCGGGCAAACCGGCTAATGTCGCTTGCGGTCTTGACCAGTCGTGCGCTGACCGGCATGGAGGCGCCACCGGTTACAGTGGAAGTGCATCTTGCCAACGGCTTGCCGGCGTTTACCATTGTCGGCCTGCCCGAACTTGAAGTAAAAGAAAGCAAAGACCGTGTGCGGGCCGCATTACTGAATGCCCGCTTTGAATTTCCCGCGCGCCGCATCACGGTCAATCTTGCGCCGGCCGAGCTGCCCAAAGACAGCGGACGGTTTGATTTGCCGATTGCCATCGGCATTCTGGTGGCCACCGGCCAGTTGCCGGGCGATAAATTACATCTGTATGAATTCGCCGGCGAACTTGCCCTGACCGGTGAGCTGCGTCCGATCCGGGGTGCGTTGGCGATGACGCTCAAAGCACATCGTGACGGCCGCGCATTTATTTTGCCAAAAGCCTCGGCGGTTGAAGCCGCTCTGGTGGCCGACGCAACCGTGCTGGCGGCGGATAGTTTGCTGCAGGTGTGCGCCCATCTTGCCGGGCGCGAACCAATTACACCTTACGTACCGGCGGCTGGCACCGGAACACCCGCGGCAATGTATGCCGATTTTGCCGACGTCAAGGGGCAGGGTGCGGCCAAACGTGCGCTCGAAGTTGCCGCGGCAGGCGGCCACAGCATATTGATGATGGGACCACCCGGCACCGGCAAGACCATGCTGGCGCAACGATTCCCGGGAATCCTGCCGGCGATGACGGACGATCAAGCGCTTGAAGCCGCGGCGGTGCAATCGCTGACCGGCGGTTTCAAATTAGAACGTTGGAAGCAGCGCCCGTTTCGCAATCCGCACCATACCGCGTCGGGCGTGGCGCTGGTCGGTGGCGGTTCCAATCCGCGGCCGGGCGAAATTTCACTCGCCCATCACGGCGTGCTGTTCCTTGATGAATTGCCGGAGTTTGATCGTAACGTGCTCGAAGTACTGCGTGAACCGCTCGAGTCGGGACGCATCACCATTTCGCGTGCCGCCAGACAGGCGGACTTTCCGGCCGAATTCCAGTTGGTCGGCGCGATGAACCCGTGTCCATGCGGCTATCTGGGGCATTACACCAACAAGTGTCGCTGTACGCCGGATCAGATCGTGCGTTATCGCGGCAAGATTTCGGGGCCATTGCTGGATCGTATTGATCTACAGATCGAAGTGCCGGCGGTACCGCAACTTGAACTGGTGAAAGCGTCAGCCGGTGAATCGAGCAGCGTCATTCGTGCGCGCGTGGAGACGGCGTTTCAACGTCAACTTGCCCGCCAGCAAAAACCAAACGCAAAGTTGGACGTCAAAGATATTGACCGTCTTTGTGCGCCGTCACCAGCCGGGGAAACGCTACTCAAGAGTGCGATTCAAAAAATGGGTTTGTCGGCGCGGGCGTATCATCGCGTGTTGAAAGTGGCACGCACCATCGCCGACCTGGCGGGCAGCGAATCGGTCGAGGCGGGACATATTGCCGAGGCGATTCAATATCGCCGCATGGACAAGTCAAACCAAAATTAAAACCCCAGAGGGGGCGGACATTTTCAGGCAAAAATGCCTGAAACGGCACGCCAATAAACGAGATTGACTTCATTGAAACAGCCCGGCAACACACCGCATTCGCCTCACCCATCGCACCCGCGCCATCAACATCACGCCACGCCACGCTGGTTACTGGCACTGCTGCTGGCCGCGCTCGGCATGTTAGGGCCATTTGCCGTCGATACCTACATCCCGGCGTTTCCCAGCATCGCCGCCGACCTCGGCGCCAGCACGTTGCAAATGCAGCAAACGTTTTCGGTTTACCTGTTCGCCTTTGCGTTCATGTTTTTGTTTCACGGCGCGTTGTCAGACAGCTTCGGTCGCAAGCCGGTCATCATGGGTGGATTGGTGGTGTTTTTTGTTGCGACCATCGGTTGCGCGTTGTCGACCACCATCGGCCAATTGCTGTTCTGGCGGGTATTGCAAGGGCTGTCTGTTGGTGCCGGTATGGTGGTTGGTCGCGCGATGGTGCGTGATTTATACGCCGATGTTGAAGCGCAACGGGTCATGTCGATGGTCACGCTATGGTTTGGCATCGCCCCGGCGATTGCGCCTGTCATCGGTGGTTTTCTCTATAGCAGGCTTGGTTGGCATTCGATCTTTTGGTTTCTCGCCGTCTTCACGTTTTTTCTGATTGTTCTGAGCGCCACGGTCTTTCATGAGACATTGCCGGTTGAAAAGCGTCACCCGTTTCATCCGGTGCCGCTGCTTGAAGGCTATCGACAGGTCGGTTCCAGTGCATCGATGATTTTGTTGTCGCTGGCCGCCGGCTTTAATTTCAACGGGTTTTTTCTCTACATCCTGTCGGCGCCGGTCTATCTTCCCGAGCAGCTTGGTTTGGGACCAACCGAATATGCGTGGTTGTTTGCGCCCGGCATTGGCGGCATCATGGCGGGCGCCTTTATTTCAGGACGCGTCGCGGGTAAATGGTCACTCGAAAAAACGGTGCGCGCCGGATACATGATCATGTTTGTTGCCGCGATTGTGAACCTCGTTTATCTATCGATGTTCAAACCAACCGTTCCGTGGGCGATTGTCCCGATCGCACTTTATGCAACCGGTTCGGCGCTGGCGTTCCCGTCGATTTCGCTGATGGTGATGAACCTGTTCCCGGCACGCCGCGGCATGGCGACCTCGCTGTCCGGATTTGTCACGGGCATGGTCAACGTGTTGGTGGCGGGGGTCATTTCGCCGGCGTTGTCACATTCATCGATGTGGCTGGCGATTGGCACAAGCGGACTGATGATCGCCGGGTGGGCCTGTTGGTTTGCCTATCGACGCATGGTGACGCGCGCAACGGGTTTACGCTAACGTCACCCGCATATCACGCTCGTTGACGGCAATGCGTTTCATGCGTGAATAACAACAAAACAATTGAGATCGCACCCCACACCAACATCATGTTGAATGCCCCGCTGTAGGCCGACATTTCAAAAACACGTTTGCCGGCAAAGGCACCGCTACCCAGCGCGCCGGTCCAGGAGTTGTCGAGCACCACACCAACCAATGGCTGCAATATCATCGGCCCGGAAATGACGCCCATGTTTGCCACGCCTGATGCGGTACCGGCAAGCCGTGCCGGCACACTTTCTTTGGCAAACGCAAAGCTGATGATAAAACTGCCGGCACAAAACCCGATCAACGCGATGAGCATGATGAGTACGCCGACGGAATCAATCTTGGTATGGATTAACACAAACCACAAGCCAAGCGCAGCGATGACGCCGGCGAAATAGAGTGGCCGGCGTTTGCCGATGCGATCTGACAGGGTGCTGAATACCAGTGTCCCAAACGCCCATGCCACCATCATGGTCGAGCAGACGCCGGCGGCATAGGCTTGTGTGAAGCCATAGTGTGTTGTCAGAAAAGGCACGCCCCACAGTCCGGCAAAGGTCAATACCAGGCCTGTCATCGACCCGGATAAAAAAAACAACAAAATCGTGTTGCGGTAGCCCAATACTTCGCGCAATCCGGTCCAGACGCTTTGGGTCCGTGCCGATTCATGATGGTTTGAAAATGACTTGAAGTTGCGCTCGGATGGATCGTCACGCACCACCAGCCAGGACACAACCCCGATCAACAACGTGACCGCCGCGCTTGCCCACATGATGCTGCGCCAGCCGAATGCATCCACCAACAGCCGCAACGGTGCACCCGCCGTGACCGCACCAAACACACCGACCGCCAATGCCGCCGCAGAGGCCAGCGCAAACTGCCGGGCCGGCATCCAGTGCGAGGCGAGTTTCAACATTGAAACAAATGCCACCCCGACCGAACCGCCGATCAACAGCCGCCCGGTGTTGGCCCAAAACACGTCGGGTGCCATGGCGAAAACGGCGGTGCCGAGGGCGGCAACACCGGCGCCGCAGGCCAATAAAATGCGCGGCCCGTATTTGTCGGCCAACAAGCCGGTGGGAATTTGCATGGCCACATAGCTGTAAAAATAAAATGCGGAAAGGTTTCCCAGTCCCGCAGCGGTTAATGTAAACGCCTCTGACAGCTCGGCGGTGATGACGGCAGGTGCCACACGTTGGTAAAAACCAATGAAGTACAAGCTGGCACCGAGGCCCCAAATGAGCCACGCCAACGAGATCGGCGGGGACGTCATTTTGATATCGGTGGTGTTGTCAATTGCGATTGGCGAATGTGGCGCACGTAAAGGAACGCGGGGAGCGCAAACGACAAGCCGATAACCAGGTTCGCCGGGATAAACGCCCACCAAAACCGGATGCCGAGCCGACGTGATTCTGTGTACATAAACGGCCAGAACACCAAACACGCAATACTGAAATCGACCAACGTGGCTGCCGCAATCGGGCTGCCCCAGGCGAGCGACAACGCACCGGATGTGCCCGGGACATAGGCGAGATAGCCAAAATAGGTGGCATACGGCGCAATGGCACCGACGATGCTGGCGACAAGATAAAAGACTTTCATTGCGTGCTCACCTTCAATTTCATGTCAACCACGGTATCGTGGTGCGGGATGCCGGTTAGACTTGTTCCCACGGCAGTCCGGCTTTGCGCCAGCCGCCGAGGTTGCCGCGCTGGTGGTGGTCGTCCAAATCACCCTCAAAGCCTTCAAGCACGTTATAGACTTTCGAGAAACCGGCCGCCTCAAGCGCCAAACCGGCATCAACGCTGCGATTGCCGGAGCGGCACACCAGCACCACCGGTCGATGGGTGGAATGCCCGCAGGCTTTTTTAACCTGCCCGACAAAGTGTGGATTGATGTCCCAGTCGGGGCCGTCGTTCCACGGAATCAACAGTGCACCGACTGGATGGCCGACAAACAAGAACTCCATTTCGCTTCGGCAATCAACGAATACGGCGGTCGGATCCTTGGCGAGGAACGTAAACGCGTCTTTCGGTTCTAGATGATCCATGGCGGCTCCTTGAACGTTGATTATAGCGACCGCGCCCAGCCGACACCGTGGCGGGGTGTCATAATTGTTTATCCGAAAACATCACGAGCCAACAATGAACGCACCAGACCCGATTGTTGCAAATGGCATCTCGAATACCGCCGCGACGCCGCGTGACGCCGTGATTGCAACCCATGCGGAACGACTCGACGAGCAGGTGATTGCCTGGCGGCGCGATTTGCACGCCAACCCGGAATTGGGCAACCGTGAATTTCGGACCGCCAGTCTGGTCGCCGCGCATTTACGCAAGCTCGGTTTTGATGATGTCAAAGAACAAGTTGCCTACACCGGTGTGGTTGGTGTCTTGAGGGGCGCAAAGCCCGGCGCTTGCGTTGCCCTGCGTGCCGATATGGATGGTCTGCCGGTGATTGAGGAAACGGATGTCGCCTTTAAGAGTACCGTCACCTCGGAATGGAATGGCGCGAAGTGCGGGGTCATGCATGCCTGCGGTCACGACACACACGTGGCGATTTTGATGGGGGTTGCGGAAATTTTGTCGGCGATGCGCCATGAGATCGCGGGCACCGTTAAATTTATTTTTCAACCGGCCGAAGAAATGCCGCCGATTGGTGAAGAGGGCGGCGCGAAGTTGATGATCGAGCAGGGCTGTTTGGAAGGGCCGAAGGTGGATGCGATTTTTGGTTTGCACATTACCTCAAAATTGCACGCCGGCAAGATCGGTTATCGGCCCGGCCCGTTTATGGCGAGCGCCGACCAGTTTCGTATTTTCATTCGCGGCAATCAAACCCACGGTGCGCAACCTTGGAGCGGCATTGATCCGATTGTGGTTGGCTCACAGGTGGTTCTCGGGCTGCAGACCATTGTTTCGCGCAAAATGAATCTGACCGAAGAGCCGTCGGTCGTCACGGTTGGCAGTTTTCAGGCCGGCAATCGTTCCAATATCATTCCCGATGAGGCAAAGATGGAGGGCACGATCCGTGCCTTTGATGAACAACATCGGACCGACATTCACGCATTTGTCGAAAAAATCTCCACCATGATTGCCGAAGCCGGTGGCGCCAAGGCGCATGTGCATATTTACCGCGGCTATCCGGTCACAGTGAACGATGTGGCATTGACCGATTGGTCTGTCTCATCGCTAAAACGGGCTGCGGGCGACGCCAATGTCGGCATCTGTCCGAAGAGCTGCGGCGCCGAGGACTTTTCATTTTTCCAACAACAAGTGCCCGGCTTCTTTTTTAATATCGGCTGCACACCGCCCGATCAAGTTTGTAAATACGCGCCGCCAAACCACAGCCCGCGCTTTTTTGTCGATGAAAGTGGTCTCAAGGTCGGCGTGAAGGCGCTGACAACGTTGGCGCTCGACTGGCTCGATGCAAATACCAGCAAGACGCCGTGAGTTATCTCGGTTGTTTTGATCTTTTCAAGATTGGCATTGGCCCGTCGAGTTCACACACGGTCGGGCCGATGCGAGCGGCACGGCGTTTTTTGATGGAGCTGCCAGAAGGCGACTTTGTGCGAATCACAAAACTCGAAGTCGAATTGTTCGGTTCGCTCGCGCACACCGGCAAGGGTCACGCGACCGATGTCGCAATCATTCTTGGATTGCATGGCGACATTCCGGATGACGTTGATACCGCAAACATCACCAGCTTCATCGCCGGCGTAACCAAACAAGGATCACTTTCCCTGCTTGGCAAACATGTGATCACGTTCTCGCCACTCACGCATATTCGTTTTAATTTACGCGATCTGCTGCCGGTTCATTCGAACGGCATGATGTTTCGTGCGTACGCCGACGGCGCAATCGTCGCCGAGCGGGCGATGTATTCCG
Organism: Burkholderiales bacterium; assembly: GCA_031431435.1. GTDB lineage: Bacteria > Pseudomonadota > Gammaproteobacteria > Burkholderiales > Usitatibacteraceae > UKL13-2. The sequence goes on along the minus strand of JANPDI010000263.1, from coordinate 39,800 downwards.
TTGGCGGCGGTTTTGTGGTCGATGAAGATGAGATTTTTGTTGGCACCGCGCGTGGTGATGAACATGTTGTGCCGTATCCGTTTGCCTCGATGAAGGCTTTGCTTGGGACCTGTAACACGGAACGTCTGACGCTGGCGACGCTGTTACGCGCCAATGAGGACGCGCTCAGGCCGGCTGCCGAGACCAATCAGTTTCTTGATCGCGTCACCCAAACCATGTTTGACTGTATGGATCGCGGCATGGCTACCGAAGGTCAACTCCCGGGCGGCTTGAATGTACCGCGGCGCGCCCATGGCATCCATCAAAAATTGCTGGTTGAGGATCGCGGCCGGGCGGTATTGCCGCATCAGGTGTTGGATTGGGTCAGCGTGTACGCCATCGCGGTCAACGAAGAAAACGCCGCAGGTGGCCGGGTAGTGACGGCGCCAACCAACGGTGCGGCGGGTGTGGTGCCGGCGGTCATGCGTTATGCGCGCGATTTTTGCCATGCGGACCAAGCGAAGCTGCGCGACTTCATGCTGGTCGCTTCGGCGATCGGTGCGCTGTGCAAAATGAATGCGTCTATTTCTGGTGCGGAAGTGGGCTGTCAAGGCGAAGTCGGGTCGGCCGCCGCAATGGCGGCAGCGGGCTTGGCCTCGGTGCTTGGCGCATCCAATGAACAAATTGAAAACGCCGCCGAGATCGCGCTCGAACACCACCTCGGCATGACCTGCGACCCGATTGGCGGCCTGGTGCAAATTCCGTGCATCGAACGCAATGCGATGGGAGCCATCAAAGCAATTTCAGCGACATCTCTGGCGATGCGCGGCGACGGCACCCACCATGTCACACTTGATCAAGTCATTGAGACCATGCGTCGCACCGGTGCGGATATGCAGACCAAATACAAAGAAACGTCGCTCGGCGGGTTGGCACTGGCCGCGGTGGAGTGTTAGACACAAAGCGCGTAAAATATTGATTGCGCCGATTTGCTTCTGCTTGCGGGCGCCGGGTGGTGAACCAACAACCCAAAATACCGCTAAAGCGAGACGGTGATGTTGAAAAACCTGTCCAGCTTGTGGATGGGTTTTTTTTGTGGGCGCAATATGAAGCGGAGTTGGATAATGGGTTTTGTCGGGACGCTTCCGACATCTCGCCGCCGCCTTCAATATTCAATGCCATTGCTGCAACAGAATCAATACAGATCGAAACCGAACCAATGGACCACGTCATATCCAATCACCCGATCAGAACCCAGCAGCTGATGGATGCGCTCGCGCAGCGCATTCTTGTGCTGGACGGCGCCATGGGCACCATGATTCAGCGCTACAAGTTATCCGAGGCGGAGTATCGCGGCATCCGTTTTGCCGATTGGAAATCGGATCTGCGCGGCAACAATGACTTGTTGACGTTGACCAAACCGGACGTGATTCGAGAAATCCACGCTGAGTATCTCAATGCCGGCGCGGATATTCTCGAGACCAATACCTTCAACTCGACGACCATCTCTATGGCCGACTACCACATGGCGTCGCTCGCCTACGAGTTGAATCTGGAAGGCGCAAAACTGGCGCGTGCGGTGGCAGATGAATTTTCTGCCAAGACACTCGACAAACCACGCTTCGTTGCCGGCGTGCTGGGGCCGATGAATCGCACACTGTCGTTGTCACCAGATGTGAATGACCCGGGCTTTCGTGCGGTGAACTTTGATCAGGTCAAGGATGCGTATCGCGAGGCCACACGCGGGTTGATTCACGGTGGCGCCGATATCATTCTCATCGAAACCATCTTTGACACGCTCAACGCCAAGGCCGCCATTTTTGCGGTGGAGGAGGAGTTTGAGGCGCTCGGAATCGACGGCGAGTTCAGGTTGCCGATCATGATTTCCGGCACCATCACGGATGCCTCGGGTCGAACGCTGTCGGGCCAGGTGGTTGAAGCGTTTTACAATTCGGTACGCCACGCCAACCCGATTTCAATTGGTTTTAACTGCGCACTCGGCGCAAGGGAATTGCGGCCACACGTCGAAGAACTGGCGCGAATTGCGGATTGTCGCGTCTCCGCACATCCGAATGCGGGCCTGCCCAACGCAATGGCTGAATACGACGAGTTGCCCGCCGAAACGGCGGCGTTTATCCGGGATTGGGCGGAGGCGGGTTGGCTTAATATCACCGGTGGTTGTTGCGGCACCACGCCACAACATATCAAGGCGATTGCTGACATCGTCCAGCCGTTTGCACCACGTCAGATCCCGGTGATTGAAAAACGTCTGCGTTTGTCCGGGTTGGAGCCGGTCAACATTGGTGATGACTCGTTATTTGTCAACGTTGGTGAACGCACCAACGTCACCGGGTCGCGGGCATTTGCCAAACTGATCCTCAACGACGACTTCAACGCCGCGCTGACGGTGGCACGGCAACAAGTCGAAAGCGGTGCGCAGGTAATTGACATCAACATGGATGAAGCCATGTTGGATTCACAGGCGGCGATGACAAAATTTCTGAATCTGGTGGCGAGTGAGCCGGATATTTCGCGTGTGCCGATCATGATCGATTCGTCCAAATGGAGCGTGATTGAGGCCGGCCTGAAGTGTGTGCAGGGCAAGGCCATCGTCAACTCTATTTCGATGAAAGAGGGCATCCCGCAATTTATCGAGGCCGCCAAACTGTGCCGCCGTTATGGTGCCGCCGTGATTGTCATGGCATTTGACGAAAAGGGCCAGGCCGATACGTTTGAACGCAAGACCGAAATTTGTGCGCGCTCGTACAAAATTCTCACTGAGGAAGTGGGTTTCCCGCCGGAAGATATTATTTTTGACCCGAATATCTTTGCCGTCGCCACCGGCATCGAAGAGCATGCGACCTACGGCGTGGATTTTATCCGCGCAACCGAATGGATCCGCAAACATTTGCCGTACGCCAAGGTCAGTGGTGGTGTTTCCAACGTGTCATTTTCATTCCGTGGCAATGAACCGGTGCGTGAAGCCATTCACACCGCGTTTTTGTATCACGCCGGCCGCGCCGGGATGACCATGGGTATTGTTAATGCCGGGCAGCTCGGTGTGTACGACGAGATTCCCAAGGATCTGCTGGAACGTGTTGAAGATGTATTGTTCAACCGGCGCGCGGATGCGACCGACCGGCTGGTGTCGTTTGCCGAGCAATACAAGGGCCAGAAAAAAGATCAGATTGAAGACCTCGCCTGGCGCGAAGAAACCGTCGAGGCACGCTTGAGCCACGCACTGGTGCGTGGCAACACCCAATATATTGTGGAGGACACCGAAGAGTGCCGGGTGAAGATCAAGGCCGCCGGTGGGCGACCCATCAACGTGATTGAAGGGCCGTTGATGGATGGCATGGGAGTGGTGGGCGATTTGTTTGGTGCCGGCAAAATGTTCCTGCCGCAGGTGGTGAAGTCCGCGCGGGTCATGAAGCAGGCGGTGGCGCATCTTATTCCGTTTATTGAAGAAGAAAAACGTCTGTCCGGCGCGGCGGATGCCAAGGCCAAAGGCAAAATTGTCATGGCCACCGTCAAAGGCGATGTGCACGACATCGGCAAGAATATTGTCGGCGTGGTGATGCAATGTAACAACTATGATGTGGTTGATCTCGGTGTGATGGTGCCCGCCGAGAAAATTCTGGCTGCAGCGATTGAGCATAAGGCGGACATCATAGGCCTTTCCGGTTTGATTACGCCGTCATTGGAAGAGATGGCGCATTTCGCCAAAGAGATGCAGCGGCTCGGCTTTACCATTCCGCTGTTGATCGGTGGTGCGACCACCTCGCGTACACATACCGCGGTGAAAATCGAGCCGCACTATAAGGGGCCGGTGGTGTGGGTGCCAGACGCATCACGTGCCGTTGGTGTGTGCAGCAATTTGTTATCGGATGATTTGCGCGACAAATATGTGAATGATGTTCGCGACGACTATGTCAAGGTCCGCGAACAACACGCCAATAAAAGAGGCGTGAAGTTGGTGACACTTGCGGCCGCCCGCAACAATGCGACCAAACTTGATTGGGCCGGCTATACGCCGCCGAAGCCGGCATGGCTCGGCGTCAAGGAGCTCAAAAACTTCCCGATCGAACAATTGGTGCCGTATATCGATTGGAGTCCGTTTTTCCAAACTTGGGACCTGTGGGGAAAGTATCCACAAATATTGGAAGACTCTGTGGTCGGCGAGACGGCCAAAGACGTGTTTGCCAACGCACAAAAAATGCTCGACAAAATAATCAAGGGCAAATGGTTGCAAGCCAATGCCGTGTTCGGCTTCTGGCCGGCAAATGCCACAGCATCGTGCGCAGATTCAATTGAGGTCTATGCCGACGAATCGCGCACAACGCTGTTGCAGACATTTCATCACCTGCGCCAACAAAATGAAAAACCGGCCGGCAATCCGAATCAATGTCTGGCGGATTTTATTGCGCCGACCGGCATTCCCGATTACCTGGGTGGGTTTGCCGTCACCACCGGCGTCGGTTGTGATGAACGCGCCAAGGCATTTGAAGCGGCCAACGATGATTACAGTGCCATCATGCTCAAGGCGTTGGCAGACCGCCTGGCGGAGGCGTTTGCCGAATACTTGCATCAGCGGGTGCGGCGCGATGATTGGGGTTACGCCAAGACGGAGTCACTGGCAGTGGACGAGTTGATTGCGGAACGTTATGTCGGTATCCGCCCCGCGCCTGGCTACCCTGCGTGCCCGGAGCATTCCGAAAAGGCGCCGCTGTTTTTACTGCTGGATGCCACCAAGCGTGCGGGCATCACACTGACCGATTCTTACGCCATGTGGCCGACGGCGGCCGTCTCGGGCTTCTATTATTCCCATCCACAGTCGCAGTATTTTGCGATCGGCAAGATCGATCACGACCAGGTCGAGGATTACGCCGGACGCAAAGGCTGGCGTATCCCGATGGCGGAGCGGTGGTTGGCGCCGAATATGGGCTGACGAATTTCTGTGACTTGGGTCAATTGTCCGGTCAGGCCGCCCTTTATACGGCAATTCTGCGCTCTCAAGTCTGCGCGTCCGGCGTAAAATGACGCTAGGCAACAAAGACTATTCAAAAATATCACCAAACACGCGCAAAATGTCTACATCGAAAAATCTCGCCGGCTCTTACACCCACCTCCCGTCACCGATGAAATTCTATTTACTTTCGGTTCTTGCGATCGTCTGCTGCGCCGTTCCTTCGGCGATTTTTTCGTCGTGGGCATGGAAGGCGGTCGGACTCGACGGCATTCCATTGGCGCTGGCAACCGTGTTTAGTGCGATGCTGTTGGCCACGGCGCTGTTTGCATTGCTCTCGTTTATCGGCAAGGCATTAAAAGTCACAAAGTAAACGCGTTTATCGGCGGGCATTTTCAGCCTAAATTGTCTGTAGACGCCCGTCCTCTCTCGAGTTTACGATTTGATTTGATGAGCCTGCATGGGTGGCTCACAGCGGCGCCAGCCGGTCAACAATGCTCCCGTCGGCAATCAGCCCCGCCAATTCGTCGCGCAGCCGCGCACTTTCACCCATCGCAAAACGCCAGTATCTAAGGCGCCCCTCGTAGTCATCGACATAGCGTGTGAAGTCGTTGCGGTCGGGCAATTTTTTCATCGGCAATCGATCAAGGTACGCGCGTGTGGGTGAGACCAACACCACGTTGTCCAGCCATTTACCCCGCGCCTTGCGCCACGGCAGCATTTTGTCGAGCCAACCCGGCACAATCTTGTTGGTGAAGTGTGGATACAGCACCAGGCCTTCGCGCTGTGCATACGGCAGATGCAGGTGATAGTCGATAATGCCGCCGTCCCAATAGGTTCCTTCGGAGGCGCCGGCAATGTGTTTGACGCCTTCGAGGACCAGCGGAATCGAGCCGGACGCAATGAGTGAATCGCCGAAATTGGCTTCGTTGAGCCGCGCATATTCGGTATGAAACGGGTCAAATTTGTGGTCGCCGCCGCGTTTGCCGCGCACGTCGCCGGCAAACGGCGTCAATTCACGTTCACCGCTGTAAAACCAGGTGCGATCCAGAAAATGCCGCAGGTGCTGGCGTCCCACCGCGTTGGCGAGTGCGGCCAGCGCATAACCGGCGTGGGTGCGGCCACGTTGTTCGCGGGCAAGAATACCCTTGCCGCGCACCGCCAGCACATGCAGGCGGTAATGTGGATGCGAGAGCACATCATGGATGCGTCCAACAAACAGGTTGTTGATCAAGTCGCGCGCATACGCGGTGATGTACGCCGCATTCACCCGGCGCGGGTAATATTGCTCGCTGTAGGCGTTGGCAAACGAGACCAACGTTTCGCGTGTCTCGTCTGCCGAAAATACGCCGCCGTGATTACCACGACAAACTGCCGCAAACCGCCACGCACCGATTGAGGCGCCGATCAAATCAATCGGTGCCTGGCGGTTGGCAAACCCCTGCGGTAACCAATCGGCAAACAGCCACTCATCGAGCTTTGCCAGCCCGAGACCTTTGGGCCCGCCGGCGGCGCCGGGGACAATCGAAATGTCCTCCGGACGTAAACCGTATTCGCGAATATGCGCAATGGCGCGCGGACCCGCCTGAATCGACAGCATGCTCATCGGTCGAGCCTGGTATCAACAAAATCAATAAAGCCACGCAGCACCATCTCGGGCGCCTCGATTTGCGGGTAGTGGCCGACACCATGAAGCAGCATGATGTCCGCGTCTGGAACAACTTGCCGATAACGCTCCGCCATGTGACGGCCGGAGACCGGGTCGTCCGCGCCGTCGATCAATCGTATTGGAATTTGGGGGTGCGTTTGGTCGCCCTTTGCATTGACCAGCGCGCCGACCCAGCGCGTGCGATAACGACGGCGTTCACGCATATATTCGATGAGTTTTGGAAACACCAGCAGCCCGTCGTTTTCATTGATCAACGCCCACATCACGTCGATTTCCGCTTTTGTCGGCTGGGTGTTTTGGCCAAAAATATTGGCCATATTGACGGCAAAACGCGCCTTGGTGGTGCGTTTGGCCACGATCGGGCCAAACGGCGACAGCAACAGCCGCTGCACAAACCGCGGCCGGTGTGTCTCCGGGAAAAGGCCGCCGTTCAACAGGCAAATACTGTTCAACTCAACCCGCGCCGAGCCGTCTTGCGCGCGCGCCAGCAACTCCTGCGCAACGGTGTCTCCATAGTCGTGCGCCATGATGTGATAGCGCTCGGCATGAAAGCGCAACAACAACTCCTCACATAAATCTGCCTGATCGAGAATGCTGTATTGGTAGTCGAGCGGCTTTGCCGACAACCCAAAGCCGAGCAAGTCGGGCGCAATTAACGTAAATCGCGCCGCCAGTTGCGACCACATTGGCGACCAATCCCATGACGCGGTCGGAAAGCCATGAATCAACAACAGTACCGGGCGGTCGTTGATGCGTGGCAGATCGCGAATTGATCGTTTGAAGAATACGCGGTGGGACCGGTGCGGAAAATACTCGCCACCAGCACGCCAGTCTTCGAGTGAACAAAAAGCTTTGGTCAAAATACATTTGCCGGTGTGTTTTTCTTGGATACTATTATCGTTAAAAACCACGTCTATAGAAAAATAACCATGTCGCAGCTTTTTTCACCGTTTACGCTTCGCCAGACACAATTCAAGAACCGCGTGTTTGTCTCGCCCATGTGTCAATACTCGTGTGTCGACGGCATGCCGAATGACTGGCATCTGGTGCACCTGGGTGCGCGCGCGGTAGGCGGCGCGGCACTGGTGATGACCGAGGCGGCGTCGGTGACGGCGGACGGACGTATCTCGCCCGAAGACGCCGGTATCTGGAATGATGCGCAACGAGACGCATGGAAACCAATCGCGGCGTTTATTCACGCCAACGGCAGTATGCCGGCAATCCAGCTGGCACACGCGGGACGCAAGGCATCGACCTATGCCCCGTGGCGCGGTAGCGGCAAGGTTGATGCGGCACACGGCGGCTGGCCGGTGGTCGGGCCGAGCGACCAAGCATTTTCGGAAAAATACCCGGTGCCGCATGAAATGAGTGTGAGTGAGATTCGTGCCGTGATTGATGCGTTTGCGGCGGCCGCAAAACGTTCGCTTGAGGCCGGCTTTGTTGTTGCCGAGGTACATGCGGCCCACGGCTATCTGGCGCATCAATTCTTGTCACCGTTTTCCAACCACCGCCAAGATCAGTACGGCGGATCATTGGAAAACCGCATGCGTTTTTGTCTTGAGATCTCCACTGCGGTGCGCGATGTCTGGCCGGTTGACTGGCCGGTGTTCGTGCGCATATCAGCAACTGATTGGAAGGATGGTGGATGGGATTTGTCGCAGTCGATCGCGTTTGCGAAAGAAGCCAAACGTATCGGCATCGATCTGATCGATGTCTCATCCGGGGGTGCAGTGGTCGATGCGAAGGTAACCGTGCGGCCGGGATATCAGGTGCCGTTTGCACGCGCCATTCGCGAACAGGTAAATATTGCAACGGGCGCGGTTGGCTTGATTACCGAGCCGGTGCAAGCCGAACAGATTGTCGCGGACGGTGATGCCGACTGCGTGTTTCTGGCGCGCGCATTGTTGCGTGATCCCTATTGGCCGCTGCATGCAGCGGCGTCATTGGGCGTGGCGGTAGAATGGCCGGATCAATACAAACGTGCGGCGGTAAACGCGTTTGGCAAATGAACTGCGTGCACAGCCTAAGGCAAACATGTGTGATTGCTTCATAAATGAAAAAAGGAATCCCGAATGATTGACCTCTATTACTGGCCGACCCCGAACGGCCACAAGATCACCATGTTTTTGGAAGAGGCAAAAATCGCCTACAAGATCATCGGCGTTAATATTGGTATCGGTGAACAATTCAAACCGGACTTCCTGAAGATTTCACCCAACAATCGTATGCCGGCGATTGTGGATCATGCGCCGGTTGATGCCAAGGCACCGATTAGCGTATTTGAGTCGGGTGCGATTTTGTTGTACCTTGCCGGTAAAACCGGAAAATTTATTCCGAAGGACTTGCGCGGGCAGGTTGATACCCTGCAATGGCTGATGTGGCAGATGGGTGGGCTCGGTCCGATGCTCGGCCAGAATCATCACTTTGCCAACTACGCGCCTGAAAAAATTCCATATGCGATTGACCGCTACACCAAGGAAACGTCGCGGTTGTATGGGGTATTAAACAAACAACTGGCCAGTCGCGTGTTTATCACCGGCAGGCAATACACCATTGCGGATATGGCGTGTTATCCGTGGATCATTCCAGAACGACAGGGGCAGGACATGAAGGACTTTCCGCATCTGGCGCGCTGGCATGCCTTGATCAAGGCGCGCCCAGCCACCACCCGCGCCTATGCAAAAAAAGAAGTTGTGAATGGCACACCGGTGGCCGCCATGACGGATGCCCAACGAAAAATTCTGTTTGGCCAAGACAAGTCGACGGTCAAATCATAGATGGTGGCGGACACCGTCAAACAAAACGCCGCATGAATGCGGCGTTTTGTTTGACGGGTTGATGATGCAATGTGGATTACTTTTTATTCAATTCGGCCACATAAGCGTTGAATTCTTCAACCGCCGCGTTCGCCTGATCAACCGTCGCTTTGGCGAGTTTGTTCATGTCATCGCGATACGCCATTAAACAATCGCGATACACATCGATTTCTTTGACAAATTGTTTTTGCTGGTTGTTGCTGGCCAGTTTTCCAAGCGCTTCAGGGCCTTTGCATTGATGCTTTGGTGGCGGCGGCAGCGTTGACGCGGTTGCAGTGGCCGTTGTTGGGGCCGCGGGCGCGGCGGCCTTCTTTTCTTGTGCCATGGCGGCATTTGAAACAAGGGCGGACAACAAAATGACAAACATTTTTCTCATACAAATCCTCAATGGCAAATAGGTCAACTTGCCGCTTTATGGGTGATGTTGAAGTTGGCGTCGGTTTCAGCCAACCAGCTTCGGACGGATTTTAAAATACCATCGCGGTTTAGTCCGCAATCGGCCAACAATACGGCAGGGTCGCCGTGTTCAACAAAGTGGTCGGGCAACCCAAGGTGGAGCACCGGTAGTGTCAGGCGCTGTTCGGCGAGCGATTCGGAGACGGCGCTGCCGGCGCCGCCCATCACCACGTTCTCTTCGATGGTCACAATCACATCGTGGGTGGTGGCGAGTTTGAAAATTAGCTCATGATCGATTGGTTTGACAAACCGCATATTGGCGACCGTTGCATTCAACTCGTCTGCCGCATCGAGTGCAGGTTTGACCATCGAACCAAAGGCCAGAATCGCAATGCGGAGTTTTTTCTGGCCAACTGCAAAACCCTTCGCCTCGTGTAACACCACGCCGCGGCCAATTGGCAGCGTGACCAGTGCCTTGTCAATCACCGCGCCGGGCCCCGCGCCGCGCGGGTAACGGATCGCTGAAGGTTGGTCAATTCTCATGCCGGTGGTGAGCATTTGCCGGCATTCGTTTTCATCCGCCGGTGTCATCACCACCAGATTCGGAATGCAGCGCAAAAACGACAGGTCGAATGCGCCGTGATGGGTGGGCCCATCGGCACCAACAAGTCCGCCGCGATCCAATGCAAAAACAACCGGCAGGTTTTGAATTGCAACGTCGTGAATAAGCTGGTCGTAACCACGCTGCAGAAACGTTGAATAGATCGCCAACACCGGGCGCATGCCATCGGCGGCCAGTCCGGCGGCAAACGTCACCGCGTGTTGCTCGGCAATGGCGGTATCAAAATAGCGATCGGGAAATTCTTGTGAAAACTTGACCAAGCCCGATCCTTCCCGCATCGCCGGCGTGATGCCGATCAAACGCCTGTCGGCGCGCGCCATGTCACAGATCCAGTCGCCGAAGATCTGGGTATAGGTCGGCTTTGGTTTGGCATCCGGCGCGGCAACGGCTTTGACCAGCCCGATCTTCGGGTCAAATTTTGGCGGCCCGTGATAGTTGATCGGGTCATCCTCGGCGAGTTTGTAGCCCTGGCCTTTTTTGGTGACCACGTGCAAAAACTGCGGACCGTCAAGCTGTTTGATGTTGTTGAGCGTATCAATCAAGACGTCAACATTGTGACCGTCAATCGGGCCGGTGTAATTAAAACCAAACTCCTCGAACATCGTCGAGGGCGTGATCATGCCCTTGGCGTGTTCCTCAAGCTTCTTGGCAATTTCCTTGAAGGTCGGGGTGTATTGCAGCGCCTTTTCAGCGGTCTTTTTGGTTGCGGCATAAAACTGGCCGGACATCAGCTTGGCAAAATAATTGTTAAGCGCGCCGATCGATTCCGAAATCGACATGTCGTTGTCATTCAGAATCACGATGATGTTTTCGCGCCCCACGTTGTTCATCGCCTCAAACGCCATGCCCGCTGTGATGGCGCCGTCCCCAATGATCGCCACGGCGTGACGCCGTTTCTCGCCAACCGCGCCTGACAGTCGCGCGGCGACCGCCATGCCGAGCGCGGCGGATATTGACGTCGACGAATGTGCGGTGCCAAAGGTGTCGTAAATTGATTCTTCACGCCGTGGAAACCCGGCAATGCCGCCTTTTTGCCGCAACTTGGGCATACCGGCTTTGCGGCCGGTGAGGATTTTATGCCCATAGGTCTGGTGGCCGACGTCCCAAACAAGACGGTCCACCGGCGTATTAAAAACGTAATGCAGCGCAATGGTGAGTTCGACTGTGCCGAGGTTGGACGAAAAATGCCCACCTGTGGTTGAGACTGATTCGACGATGAATTCGCGCAATTCTTTCGACAACGCGGGAAGCTCACGACGATCCAGCTTGCGCAGATCGGCCGGGTCGTTGATGGTGTCGAGCAGCGGGTATTTGGTGTTTGTCGTCATTTTGTTAAGGCGGGCAGGCTAGTGGTCGCGGCGCACAATAAATTCCGCCAGCTGGCGCAATCGTGAAGCGCGTGCGTCAAACACGTTCAGGCTGTCGTGCGCATTGTTCAACAGCTCATCGGCAAAAAGTTTGGCCGCATCCAGACCCATCAAACTGACATAGGTCGGCTTGTTTGCGTCCTCATCCTTGCCTGCTGTTTTGCCCAATTGCTCCGTATTAGACTCGCAATCCAAAATGTCGTCCACCACCTGAAAGGCAAGACCGACATACTTTGCGTAATGATCAAGTTTTGTGCGCTCGTCGATCGACATGCTGCGCCCACAAAGTGCGCCCATTGTGACTGAAGCGCGGATCAATGCGCCGGTTTTGAGCATGTGCATGAACTCAAGCTCAGGCAACGAGATCGTTTTCCCCACATTACCCAAGTCAATCGCCTGGCCGCCGGCCATGCCGCGCGATCCGCAGGCCTCTGCCAACAGCCGAATCAGCTCGACTTGAATAGCGGTATCATCGTTTAGTGTGTAGGCGCTTACAATCTCGAAAGCCATTGCCTGTAGTGCGTCCCCAGCAAGCAGCGCGGTCGCCTCGTCAAACTCAATGTGACATGTCGGTCGTCCCCGTCTGAGCACGTCATTGTCCATACACGGCAAATCATCGTGGATGAGCGAGTAAGCGTGAATCATCTCAACCGCCGCGGCAACAATCTTGGTGCGATCCGGGGCGGCACCGGTTAATTCGCCTGCGGCAAACGCCAACATTGGACGCACCCGTTTGCCGCCGCCGAGGGTGGAATAACGCATCGCGTCGTGGAGACGGTTTGGCTGGCTGGTCTTTGCAGGCAGTAGTTCAGCAAGTGTTTGTTCCATGCTGCCGGCAATCCGGCGCGCCCAATCCTGGAAATCGTCCATCACAAAGATGGCTTGAAGTCTTCCAGCGATGCCGGCCCGCCAGCCGTTGCTGGCGCAAGAATCTGTATGCGTTGCTCGGCTTCGCCGAGAATTTTTTCGCAATATTTCAGCAGTTCGGTGCCGCGCTGGTAAGCGGTGATTGATTCTTCAAGCGGCAATTGCCCGGCTTCCATTTTTTCGACCAACGCATCGAGTTCGGCCATGGCGGCCTCAAAATTCTTGGGTTCTTTGTCGGTAATTTTTGGCATGGATGGCGGGCGCGGGCATCGCGCGTGGCGCGAAAGCCGTCATTTTACCGGAAAGTGGTCCTTTTCCCTCGGTGCGCTGCCGGGGTCCCCGAGAAGGCGCAAGCGGTAAAGATTGCGAAAAATGGGGGATTCGGTTGCGAACTTGTCCGCTTTTTGGCAAAATCAACATCCCTCTTTTGCCGGTTCCAAATTCAAGCACAAAGAGCAGAGTCGGGACGGAGCAAGCAGAGTTAAAAGCTAGTTTCTCGATCGCCCGGGTGTCGTTTTTACTTTGGTTAAGACGCGGCAGTTTGAAGCTACGTGTTGATTGGAGGTAAGGACTATGTCCAAACTTTTGGGCGAGCGCGAGCTCTCAAAGCCCTTCATTGCAACAACACAGCTCCCCGTGGGCTGGTATTTCGATCCGGCCATCCATCAGCAGGAGCTCGCCCGCATTTTTCAGCGCGCGCCAGTCTATGTTGGCCACGAGTTGATGGTGCCAAACAAGAATGACTACCGCGTGTTGAACACGCCGGCGTGGGCGCTCGTCAACAATGGTGAATCCGTCGAACTCGTGTCGAATATTTGTCGACACCGTCAGGCGGTGATGCTTGATGGCGCCGGCCAATTGTCATCGGGCAACATTGTTTGTCCTTTGCACCGCTGGACCTATGACAATCGCGGAACGTTACTGGGCGCACCGCATTTCGACGCGCAACCGTGTTTGCATTTGCCAAAAAAGCCGTTATCGCGCTGGAATGGTCTGCTGTTTGAGGGGCCGAATCCGATTGTTGATGATCTGGCTAACATAAAATGGGCGAAGGACCTCGACTTTTCCGGCTTTGTGTTCGACAAGGCGGAAGTGACCGAATACAACTTCAACTGGAAAACGTTCATTGAAGTGTATCTGGAGGATTATCACGTCGAGCCATTTCATCCCGGCCTCGGCGGATTTGTTGACTGCGATTCGCTCGAGTGGGAGTACGGCGACTGGTATAGCGTGCAGGTGGTCGGCGTCAAAAATAAGTTGGCGCGCGCGGGAACCGAAACATACAAAAAATGGCACGATGTGGTGCTCAATTACCGCAATGGTGAACCGCCGAAGTACGGCGCCATTTGGATGACGATCTATCCCAACGTCATGATCGAGTGGTACCCGCATGTGCTGGTGGTCTCGACCATCCTGCCGCGCGGCCCGGAAAAATGCACCAACATTGTCGAGTTTTATTACCCCGAAGAAATCGCCTTGTTCGAGCGCGAGTTTGTCGAGGCCGAACAAAGAGCCTACGCGGAAACTGCGGTTGAAGACGAAGAAATTTGTCAACGCATGAATGATGGCCGCAAGTTGCTGTGGCAGGCCGGGCGCGACGAACAGGGGCCATACCAGACGCCGTTTGAAGATGGCATGGTGCATTTTCATGAGTTTGTACGGCGGGAGATGGGTGCGTAAATTTTTCGCATGCACGTCGAACGCTCAGGGAACGTCAAACAATCTAACAATCCCCCTTCCCTGCGCAGAGCCTGCCCCGGTATGCTTAACGCCGGGGCAGGGGCCCAATTTTTTTGGGGTTCAATGGCAGCCAAAACTTGGGTACCGGCCTACGCCGGTAAAGGACGGTTTTGTTGAGATGGCCTACATACAAGAAGCAGCAAAGACGGCCACTTTCGGCCAATATTGGCTGAAGAATGCCGCCGATATTCGTGTTTCTAATTTGTTTGTTGACCCAACGAAGATTCGGCCATGACGTCGTCATGGATGCTGCTTGCTGGAAGACGGCGGAGTGCAGAGCAGGGGCCCCGCAAGGCGGGGATGCGACCGCGCAGGCTGCTTGATTGCGCCAGCGGAGGTGTGATTTGACGTCGTCATGGATGCTGTTGGCTGGAAGACGGCGGAGCGCAAAGCAGGGGCCCCGCAAGGCGGGGATGCGACCGCGTAGGCGGCTTGATTGCGCCAGCGGAGGTGTGATTTGACGTCGTCATGGATGTTGTTGGCTGGAAGACGGCGGAGCGCAGAGCAGGGGCCCCGCAAGGCGGGGATGCGACCGCGCAGGCTGCTTGATTGCGCCAGCGGAGGTGCCGCTTGACGTCATCATGGATGTTATTGGCTGGCGCACTTTTCGCCACCATGGGCGCATTTGCGAAACTATTGAGCAATCAATTCAGCGGCGCCGAATTGTCGATGTATCGCTCATTGATCGCGCTGACGGCGGTTGGTGCGGTGGTGCTGATACGGCGTCAGTCACTCGCGACGCCATTTTGGAAAGGCCATTTCTGGCGGGGCTTCACCGGCACCATTTCGCTGGTGGGCTATTTTTACACCATGACACAACTGCCATTGGCCACGGCGATCATGCTTAACTACACCTCGCCGTTGTGGCTGACGGTGTTGTCAAAGCTGCTGCTGCGCGAACGATTCCAGCCGGTATTGGTGGCGGCGATTTTGCTCGGCTTGGTGGGTGTTGCGTTGTTGTTGCGGCCGACTTTTTCGGACGACAATTTGACCGCCGGCTTGATTGGTCTGGCGTCCGGCTTTTTTGCCGCATGCGCGTACGTGAATGTGAAAAAACTCGGTGAAGCGGGCGAGCCTGAGTGGCGCGTGGTGTTTTACTTTGGCGTCATCGGTTTGATTGGCTCGGCAATTGTCCAAATGGTCTGGCAGGGCGGTTTTCATCCTGTGACCACCGGCAGCCTGTGGCCGTTGCTGGCAATGGGGCTCGCCGCAACGGTTGCCCAACTGGCCATGACACGCGCGTATCACAGCGGCAATACGTTGGTGGTCGGCGCATTTGCGTATTCAACAGTCATTTTTGCCGCGCTGTTTGGCTGGGTGTTTTTTGACGAAAAAATTCCGCCCATTGCATGGGTCGGCATGGCAATCATTGTCGCAAGTGGCATGATGGCGAAACTGGCGAGCGAGAAACAGGACAACAAACGTCCAACCCTGCCGGCGGAAGAAGATTAGTTTCATCGTTTGCTCTCTCATTGGAGTCCACCCAGCATGCTCATCGATACCGAAACCCTTGCACAACACCTCACCGACCCCGCATGGGTTGTGTTTGATTGCCGTCACGATCTGATGGACCTTGCCAAAGGGGAACGACTGTATCGCGAAGGCCATATCCCCGGCGCACACTTTGCCAGCGTCGACGTCGATATGTCGGGCGAAAAAACCGGCACAAACGGCCGCCACCCGCTGCCTTCACCTGCCTCGTTCATTGCATTTCTTGCACGCCACGGTGTGAGTAATCAGTCAACGGTGGTTTGTTACGATGATGTTGGCGGACAGTTTGCCGCGCGGCTCTGGTGGATGTGCCGGTGGATTGGATTGACGCAGGTCGGGCTGCTCGATGGCGGTATTACAAAGTGGGTGCAGGACGGTCGCACGACCGACCGCACCGTACCCCTGCCAAAGGTCTCGCCGCTCGCCGGTCATGCCAATCCAACAATGGTCATTTCTGCTGCCGCGTTATTGCCCCGCCTGCCGAAACAAACCAACGAGGGGGCGTCCGGCTATGTGTTGATCGATGCGCGCCCGGCAGAGCGGTACCGCGGCGACGTCGAGCCGATTGATCCGGTTGCCGGCCACATTCCCGGCGCGATGAATCGCTTCTACAAAGAGAACCTCAATGCAGATTTGACCTTTAAGTCGAAAGACGTGTTGCGTTCAGCATTTGATGCAATGCTTGGTCGTGAGACGCCGGAGAATGTTGTCCATCAATGTGGTTCGGGTGTCACCGCATGCGCCAACATTTTTGCCATGGAATACGCCGGCTTGAACGGCTCCAGCTTGTACCCAGGCTCTTGGTCGGAATGGATCAGTGATCCGTCGCGACCAATCAAGGTTGGCGCGGACCGCTAATGTTGTGGCGGGGGCTATGCAGCATTGCGGCAGCGTGCGCCGCCGTTTCCACATCTGCATCGGCGCAGTTTGTTTTGCCGCCCGCAAACATGGTGGCAACCGGCATTCCGCCGATTGCCGTTGAGTTGGTCAATAAGGTCGCGCCCTATACGACGTTCAGGCCGTCGAACATCGTCGCATGGCATCCCAGATCGTCGGCCATGTTGATCCGCACACAAAACGGTGAAACGCAACAATTACACCTAATGACCGCGCCTGGCGACAAGCCTGTGCCGATTACCGGTCTTTTGGATGACGTCGATGGCGCCTGGTTCGACCCGAACAATGGGGAGACTATTTTGTATCGGCAGGATCAGGGCGGCGACAAACGATTTCGTCTGTTCAGATTCAATCTGGCAACCAAACAAATCATGCCCGTCTCGTCCGATCGCGCGGTGGCAGGTGTACCGGCCTGGAATCAAAAGGGTGATCGCATCGTATTCACCAGCGCGAATCACGCAAGCGTCAGCGCCGCCATCAAGCGTGCAGAAACGACCGACATTATTGTTGCCGACCCATTCATGCCTGCACGCGCCAAGCGGGTTGCCACACTCGTCGGCGTGCAATGGTCGGATGTGCGTTTTTCACCCGACGGGACTTCGTTGGCGCTGATTGAGACGGCTTCGGCGGACGCAGCAAGTATCTGGAAAATCCATATTGCGTCTGGCAAGAAACGACGGATAACAACGGCGCGCAATGATCGGCCGGTGGCCTATGGCGGCGTTCGTTTCGGCGCCAATGGAAAAAGTCTCTATGCAACGTCGCGCCCCCGCGGGGAGGTTCGCCGACTCGTGGAAATTGACCTTGCGAACGGCAGGCAGACAATATTGGCCAGCCATCTGAATGCCGATGTTGACGAATTTTCAATTTCGGTTGCCGCACGGCGTATTGCATTCATCACCAATGAGGATAGTGTCTCGGTACTGCGTTTTCTTGATTTGGATGGCAAGAAGGAGTTGCCTCGTCCGGCACTGTTAGCCGGGGAGATATCAGGCCTGCAATGGAAAGGTATGGATAGCGACGACGTCGGCAAAAATTCCGGCACCCTGCTCGGTTTTCATCTGGCGTCAACAAAATCGCCGAGCGACATTTTTTCGTACGACGTCAAAACCACCAAACTGACACGTTGGACCAATGGTGCTGCGGTCGGTCTCAACCCTTTTGACTTCGTTGAACCCAAACGGGTGATGGCGAAAGGCGAAGATGGGTCGGTGATCTCGGGCATGCTCTATTTGCCCGACGCCGCAAAATTTCCCGGCAAACGCCCGGTCGTTGTCAAAAAGGGCGGGGCGATTGCCGGCCAGATGCGGTATGGCTTTGTCGGCAGTGATAATTACCTGATCAATAAAATGGGCATTGCCATTTTTGTTGGTGACGGCTCGCCAACCGATGGTGTGCCTGACTGGATTGCCGCCCAGGCTGACTTGGATGTTGGCAGGATTGTGATGATGGACGAGGCGGGTGGGTGTACGGTTGTTAATCGTGCCAACAGCATCCCGACAAACGGCACAACATCACCGGTAGCAAACCCGCGCCTGAATGTGACCGGCAACAACGACCGACAAACGCCCAATGGAATATTGTCACAGCTCACAAATGAACTGAAGAAACAAGACGGGGATGTTTGGTCGTTGGTGGGGCGAGACGAAGGCCGGACATTTACAAAGAAATCGAACCGGGATTTTCTGTTTTATGTGCAACTTCAGTTTCTGCAACAGACGCTGTTAGAAAAATAGCGTAGCAACAACAAAAAAAGGCGTCCCGCGGGACGCCTTTTTGATGCCGCCAGTTAATTTTCTACTTCAGATTCTCTGCAAAAAATTTCTCGGCGCGGGTGAAGAAGTCGATCACGTTTTCCTGTTTGTTGAAGCCGTGGGCCTCACCTTTCATGACGACCAATTCATTTTTTACCCCCGCCTTGTCCAGCGCGTTACGCATGGCGGTGCCATGTTTCAGCGGGACGCGAACATCCAATTCGCCCATCACCAACAACACCGGCACCTTTATTTTATCCGCATGGTTCACCGGCGAATATTTTTCCAGCATGGCGAGTTCGGTCTTACGGTTGCCGATGGTGCGGTTGTAGAAGTTATCCATGTTGTAACGCGAATTATTGCTATCACTGGTTGTTTCGGTCTGCAATTGCACCAGATCAGAAACGGCAATCCATGGCAAACCACAACGGAACATATCAGGCTCCTTCACCAATCCCTGCAAGGTCGCATAGCCACCATAACTTCCGCCATAAAGGCAAACACGATTCTTGTCGACAATGCCTTCCTTGATCAGGTGCAACACACCATCGGTAATGTCATCTTGCATCGTTTGGCCCCACTGCTTGTAACCGGCGCTCAGATGTTTGCGACCAAATCCGGTCGAAGCGCGTGGCTCGGGTTCCAACACCACGTAACCGCGGTTGGCAAAAAACGGTGCTTCCGAATAGCGACCCCACGGATTGTCACCAAAGACCCGTGCGTTGGGTCCGCCATGGATATTGACAATCAACGGCAGGTTTTTGCCGGTGGTTCCCTTTGGAATGGTGACCCACGCCGGAATATTCAAGCCATCCCGGGCGGTATAAGGCATGTATTTGCGTGGCGAAATATGCTCGGGGTTGATCCAAGGCCGACTTTTTGGCAATTCCTCAAGTCCACGCGCCGCATCATACAAATAGTAGCCACCGGGGTTGGTGGCCGATGAAGCGCCGACCAAAATCCGCGAATTATCAGACAGCGAATTGAAACTCAGTATGTTGCGGGTACCCTTAAGTGCCGCGTCTATTTGCCGCTGCAACGTTGCCATTTTGGGATCAACCCAGATAATGTTGTATTCATCTGCGTTGTAAGCCACGCCCATCAGCTTCTTTTCGCTACGGCTCCAGATCAGGCCGCCACGGACATCAATCAGGGGGTGTTCGAAAATTAACTCCGCCACTGCTCTGGTGGCAAGGTCATAACGATAAAGGGCATATTTGTCGCGGCCTTTGTTTGACGACACAATCAGGCTTTTGCCGTCAGGCATAAACGCCACAGCATCCATTGAATCCTGCGCGTCATCAGGCGGATTTTTCCAAAGCGGCTGCCACTTTGCCTGCATATCCGGCCGGTACCAAATTTGTGTTTCCGTGGAATCCGGATCCGGGCTCACCGCAATCAGTGGTTGATCGTTCCAGTCCAACACCCAGTCTTGGGTTTCGCCCGGGTTATCAAAGGTCAAGAGTTCGGATTTGCCGGTCTTGGTATTGAGTTTGTAAACGTCGGCAATGACGCGGTTACGCAGGCGCATCGTCACATACATTTCGCCTTTGGTATCGTTGGCGATAGGCCGGAGCGGCGCAAGTCCACGCAACTCAGTCAGATCGCGAATCCCGGAGCCATCAACATCAATGGCATAGGTGCCGCGGTAACGTGCCTCACCCAGCGCATCACGACCATCTGCCACGCGCAGAAAAATGCGGTCGTTATTGATCCAGTTAAAGTTGATAACGTCGTTTTCGGTGAAATTGGTAATGGTGGTGCGGGTACGTTTGACCAAATCAATGACGACCAAATTATCGCGGTCTTTCAACGGCACCAGTGCGGCAAGCCGATCGCCTTTTGGCGAGATTGACATCGATGTAAATTCCGCACGACGCATAAACGTCTCAATCGGAATGATGGGCGGCTTGGCCGTTGACGCGCCGGTCGCGGCCTGTTCAGCTTTTGTCTGGGCGTGGGCGACGAGCGGGGTGCCGGCGGTGGCGAGGCCAAGCCCCGCCGCGAGTGTAAAGAGATAACGAAGATTCATCATAAAACCCTAAAGTAAATGAGGCGATCGCGCGGAACGCGTAACCACAATCCAACAATTGCAGCCGAAGAAGTCTATGGTGCTTTACGCTGTTTCGCAAGGATTTTTCGATTGATAATCTGTTGGTGTGACGAGTGACGAATGTTGGCGACGGATGGCCCGCCTTGGGCGACAAAACCGACTGTTTTGCATAAGGATTTCAGTAAATGCTCGCTGACGTTGTTTTGCTGATACATGCCGCCGTGGTGGTGTTCAACGTCGGCGGCCTGATCGCCATTTGGTTGGGCGGGCTGCTCGACATTGGCGCGCTACGTTGGGTGCGCCACCGTGGCTTTCGCATCACGCATCTCGGTGCGCTTGGATTTGTCAGCCTCGAGGCCCTGCTTGGATTGACCTGTCCGCTGACGCTGTTGGAGGATTGGTTACGGGTTGACCCGCTTTCGGCGACTGCACCGCAAGGTTTTATCGCGCGTTGGATACAGCATTGGTTGTACTGGGATCTGCCGCTTTGGGTGTTTGTGATCGCCTATGTTGCTTGGTTCTTGCTGTCCGTTTGGACGTGGTGGCTGGTTCCGCCAACCAGCCAACCAACAAAACCCGCAAAGAGTCCCTCGCGCAGTTGCTAAAATGTCCTTTTGACGAGCCGTGCAATTCGTCAGCAAGCCGGAATCTTGGGGCAAAGACGTTTGCAAACTGCACGCAAGATGTCCGTTGCTATGAGATGGGGTTTGGTCGCAGATTTTGCGGCTCTTGTCGCATTTTGCGGGAAGTACAGTTCTGCGCAGGTAATAATGACGCATCGAACCAAAACGTTTTGAGGTGAACAGATGAAAACAATGGCAATTCTTGCGGCGGTTTGCGCTGCAGCTTTGAATGTCTCCCCGCCAGCTGGCGCGCAGACCGCCACCACGGCAAAAACCACGGCGGCTCCGGCGACCGGCAAAACACAATACAAGACCGACGATTTTTTTCGGCACCCCGAATTTCGCGGTGTCCAGTTGTCCCCCGATGGGCTGTCACTTGCGGCCACCACCCCATTGCGTGGACGCATGGCGCTGGTGGCGATGGAATTGAAGACACGCAAGGCCATTATCTTGACCAGCTTTCTGGATAACGACGTGGTGGGTTTTGATTGGGTAAATAACTCGCGACTGGTGTTTTCACTCGGCAATATCAATGAGCCGTCCGGATCGGAAAGACGGCAGGGGGGCGGACTGTTTGCGATTGATAAAGATGGAAAAGATAGCCGCATTCTGGCGCCAACCGTAAAACAGGCAATCGGTAGCGGCAATTTTGTTTATCGCACGATGGGATATGTGGGCCGTACACCTGAAATTTCAGACGAGGTTTTTGCCATCGCCAACGAGCGGCGCGCCGATGCCGCAGACGTCTACCGCGTGAACACCCGTAACGGTCGCAAAACGCTGCTGAGCTTCCGCAATCCGGGCGACGTCAATTCATGGGTCGCCGACATGAAGGGCAATATTCGCGCCGCCATTTCGAGTGATGAACAAAACAAGATAACCACCTGGTGGCGCCCCGACGGTGACGCAGACTGGCAAAAGCTCGGCGAGTATGGACTGTTTGAAAAAAATACCATGCCGCTCGGGTTTGGCTACGATGACACGTTGTATGTCATCTCAAACGAAGGGCGCGATAAATACGCCATTTACACCTACGATGTGGCAAAAAAGGCCGTCAAGGATCTGGTGTTTGAGCACCCCGATGTGGATGTTGGTGTGTTTGACACGGGTGTGATGCCTGATGTTGGCCGTTTGATTTTTGACCATAAAAAGAAGTCGCTTGCCGGCATTCGTTTTGAGGGCGATAAGCCGGGTGTGAAGTGGTTGGATGCCGACTGGCAGACGCAACAACGATCCATCGACACCGCCTTACCCGACCGCACCAACATTTTGTATCCACCGCGATATTCGAATCGTGTGGTGGTGTACTCGTACTCCGATCGTGACGCAGGCTCATGGCTGTTGCTCGACCGTACCGAAAAGACCATTGAAAGTCTGGTGTCCAGCCGCGAATGGCTCAAGCCGGCAGACATGGTTGAGATGAAGCCGTTACGTTATGCCGCACGCGATGGCCTGGTGATTCCATCATATTTATTTCTGCCAAAAAACAGCGACGGCAAAAAATTGCCGCTGCTGGTGAATATCCACGGTGGACCGATGGTGCGCGCCGATAAATGGCATCTCGATATGTGGGGGCCGATGGAGTCGCAGTTTTTTGCGCACAATGGTTATGCGGTGTTATTGCCTAATTTTCGCGGCACCATGGGATTCGGTCACAAACACATGATCTCGAGCCTGCGCAATTGGGCAACCACGATGCAGGATGATATCGAGGACGGGGTTGATCATCTTGTCAAACAAGGCATCGTCGATCCTGCGCGGGTTTGTCTCTACGGCGCAAGCTACGGTGGGTATGCAACACTCATGGGGCTGGCCAAGACGCCGGATAAATACAAGTGCGGTATTGCCGCGCTGGTGGTGAGCGATTTGAGTCTGCAATTGACATCAAACAAAACCGACTTTGGCAGCAGCAAGGCGGCGCTCAACTATTGGTATCGGATGGTTGGTAACCCGTCAACCGACGCAGAATTTATGCGCGCGTCGTCACCGGTCAGTCAGGCGGCCAAAATGAAAGCGCCACTGCTGATTATTTCCGGCAAGGCAGACACACGCACACCGATTGAACAGGCCGAAGCCATGCGTGACGCGCTGCGCAAGGTTGGCAGGGAGCCGGAGTGGCTGGCCAAAGACGAAGAGGGACATGGCTTTGCCAAGGTGGAAAATCGTATCGACACCTACAACACGATGCTGCAATTTCTCAATAAACACATCGGCGCGCCCAAGTAGGCGGGCGGGACAAACTAAGCCGGCGTGTCGGTTGTCGACGCCGGCTTTTTTGCGCCCAGTTTTGATTCCGTACCGTTCATGAGCTTGGTGATGTTTTCACGGTGGCGCCAGATTAACAAGGCGCACATGACAATCACCGCTGGTAGATAGGGTGTGAAGCCAAACATCAAAAAAGTGTAGAAAGGCGCAAACACCGACGCGGCCAATGCAGCGAGCGATGAGTAACGAAAGAAAACCACGACAATCAGCCAAGTGGCGAGGGTTGCCGCGCCCAGCCACCAGTGGATTGCAAATAAAATGCCGGCGGCGGTCGCCACGCCTTTGCCACCCTGAAAGCGAAAAAATACCGGAAACAGGTGGCCGATAAAAACGGCGAAGGCGACGCCGGCAAGTGCTGTTGGTGTGAGGCCGTAATCCGCGGCGAAATGCTGCGCCAGCCACAGCGCAAACCAGCCTTTGCCGGCATCACCAACCAGCGTCAAGACCGCCGCCAGCTTTTTGCCGGTGCGCAAAACATTGGTCGCGCCGGGGTTCCCCGAGCCATAGGTATGCGGATCGGGCAGGCCCATGAGTTTGCTGACAATCACTGCAAACGACAGTGAGCCGACGAGGTAGGCGACGAGGATGGCGAGGGTCGTAGTCATTGAGGGGGTAGTTTACAATACCAACACTTCTGCATTACTTCCGGGCACGCCGGCATCTCATTTATGGACATCATCTTTATTCGCGAATTTCGTGCCGACGCCTGGATTGGTGTCTACGAATGGGAGCAGCAACGCCCGCAGACGCTCGAACTCGACATCGATATTGGCCTGGACACACACCGCGCCGGTGAGAGCGACTCGATCCGCGATACCATCGATTACGGCAAGGTTGTCGAGCGCGTCAAGGCAGATCTGGCCGACGTGAAATTCAAGCTGCTTGAAGCGCTGGCGGAACACGTCGTGCAGGTGTTGTTCCATGATTTCAACGCGCATTGGGTAAAAATCAGCGTCGCAAAGATCGGCCATATGCGCGGCGTCAAACGCGTCGGCGTGACGATTGCACGTTCGCGACATGATCCGACTGTGGCCGCCAAACATGCGCCGCCGGGAATTGCTGATTCGGCCGGCGCCTAGCGCTGCATGTCTATTGCGGCGTTTCGATCAAACACGCATCCACCAGCACCGGCTCGACAACCCGCACAATCTCCTGTGGTGCCATCGCCACTAAAAATCCGCGCTTGCCGCCGTTGATGTAAATGCACGCAAGATCAAGCACGCTTTTCTGCAGATAGACCGGCATGGGTTTGCGCAGCCCGAATGGCGAGCAGCCGCCCACCATGTAACCCGAATGGCGGAACGCGTCCTCCGGTTTGCACGGTGCGACCCGCTTGGCGCCGATTTGTCGTGCGAGTTCTTTGGTTGACACCTTGCGGTCGCCGTGCATCAACACGCACAACGGCTGGCGTTTGTCGTCTTCAAATATGAGTGTTTTGACCACGCGATGCTCATCGACCCCTAAAGAACTCGACGAGACGCCGGTGCCGCCGTGCTCGACATATTCATAGATGTGTTCGGTGTACTCGACGCCATGCGACTTCAGCATGGCAGTGGCGGGTGTTTCAGAATGTTTGCTCATTGGTCAAGTTCAGCCGCGCGGGTGGTGTTGTGCGTGAATCAGCTTCAGCCGTTCACGTGCAACGTGGGTGTAAATCTGGGTGGTGGTGATATCCGAGTGCCCGAGCAACAACTGCACCACACGCAAATCCGCACCATGATTGATCAAATGTGTGGCGAATGCATGGCGCAACACATGCGGCGATATGGCGGCTTGAATGCCGGCGCGTATCGCGTATCGCTTGATGAGATTCCAAAACATTTGCCGCGACATGGATTTACCGTGCCCGGTGACAAACAGCGCATCCGATTTTTTGCCGTCAAGAATTGTGTGGCGTGCGTCACGCATGTATCGGTCGAGCCAATCGGCGGCAATTTGCCCGATCGGCACCAGCCGCTCCTTGCTGCCCTTGCCCATGATGCGCACCACCTGCTGGTTCAAGCTGAGCTGCGACACCGGCAGCGCAATCAGTTCACTGACGCGCAAGCCGGCGGCATACAGTGTTTCGAGCATGGCGCGATCACGCAGGCCAAGTGGTGTATCGATATTTGGCGCGGCCAGCAATGCCTCAACATCGGCTTCCGACAACGACTTCGGCAGACTGCGCGGTAACTTCGGCGCATCGAGTTGTGCGCTTGGATCAACCTCGGCGAGTTTTTCGCGCAACGCATATTGGTAAAAACGTTTCAGGGTCGAGGTCAGGCGTGCTGTGGTGCGTGGGCTGGCGAGGTCAATGCTGATGCGATCGGCAAAATACGCTTGTAGATCAGTCGTATCGAGTTTGAGCAGTGACGCACGTTTGTGATTGACCAGCCAGCTATCCAATTGCACCAAATCGCGTCGATAACTTTCGATGGTATTTTTCGCCAACCCATCGGACAAAAAAAGGCTGTCGGTGAATTGATCGATGATCGGATCGTATTGTTTATCGACTTTCATATCAGCGACCCGGACGCGGCAAGTGCGCCTTCATGGGTCAGCAACCAGCGTTTGATGGCGAGTGGATTTGTTTTGGCGTCGCGGGTACCCATAAAGCCACCCAGCCCGTTGGCGGCAACAATGCGGTGACAGGGCACCACAATCGGTACGGGGTTTTTGCCACAGGCACCGCCGACGGCACGGGCATTTGAGCCGATGGTTGTGGCAACGTCGCCGTAAGTCCGTGTGGTGCCCGGCGCAATGTCGCACATAGCCTGCCAGACATCGAGCTGATGTTTGCTGCCGCTAAGGCGAACCGGCAAATCAAAACGAAATTTTGGATTGTTGAAATACGACATCAGTTGCACACACGCCAGATGCGCCAGCGAATTTTTTTGCGGCGGTTTGGCGGCAATACCGGCAGGCAACAAATGGATGCCCGTTACATGGCGGTCGTCGCTGACAATACCGACACCGCCGAATGGCGCAACCAGGATCGCATTGTATTCAGTGTGAGGGAGGGCGGTAGGTGTCACGTGTTGTATGGCCAGATAAGCTGGTTACAAAAACCACTTCATACCGATGATGATCATGCCGGCCAGAAACACCGTCTCGGCGACAATCAACACCACCGGTCGCCAGCCCAACAACACCAGCTCCTTGAGTTGGGTTTTCATGCCAATGGCGGCAATCGCGGTGACCAGCAAAAATCGCGAGGTCTCATTGGCAAAGGTCAGCAATTCTTTTGGCAATGCCACCAGGCTATTCAATGCGACCAGCACGCCGAATGCCACCGCAAACCACGGCAGCAACGGCGGCTTTTTTGGATGGGTGCCATCGGCATTGGCGACGTGCTGATTGCGAAACACAATCGACAGCACCAAGATAACCGGCAGCAGCATCGCCACCCGCAGCAGTTTGACAATCGTCGCCGTGTCGCCCGCCTCCGGCGATACCGAATAACCGGCGCCGATCACCTGTGCGACGTCGTGAATGGTGGCGCCCAAAAAAATGCCGGCTTGGCGATCGGTGAAACCCATGGCATGCGATAGCAGCGGATAGATGACCATGGCAATGGTCGACAAAGCGGTGACCCCAATCACGGTGAATGTTGCATCACGGTTGTTGTTGGCATGTCTGGGCAGAATTGCCGAGACGGCAAGCGCGGCAGATGCGCCACAAATGGCAACCGCCCCGCCGGTGAGTACACCAAAATTGTTTTCGGCGCGCACAAAGCGGCTCATGATTGCGCCAAACACGATGGTGGCGATGACGGCGGTGACCACCAGGAGCGTCACATTGAGTCCGAGCCCGGCAATCTCGCCGAAGGTAATGCGCAGGCCGAGCAGTGCGACGCCGATCCGCAGCAGCGGCGATGCAGTCCAAATCACGCCCGGCACGGTGCGTCCCTCCTGCCCCAGAAAATTCAACGCCATGCCAAGCAGCAACGCAAACAACATGGCCGAGGCCCGATAGTGCTCGGCCAGAAACATCGCGGCGATGGCAATCACGACCGCGGCCGTCAGGCCGGGAATGATGGTTTTCCAGAATGGTGTGGTGGTGCTCAATGGGAAAAGGATTTTCCCGCCGAAGGGCGAGTGTTGAAATTAAAACCCAAGCAGGCGCGGGCGTTTACAGGCAAAAATGGCTGGAAATAGCCGTGTTTATTTGGTTTTGGCATTTCAAATGGGTTCGTCATATGCCGTTCATTATCGCGGATTTGTAACGCCGGGCCGCAGAACCTGCTGGTTACACAGTCGTCACGACCACATGGTAACAATGCCGGCCCCTCATGGCACTACCTTAAGTGGAACTCCACGCCTTGAGAAACAAAATTGGTGACCTGAATGGCAACGTGGAAAGTGTCTCCCCGGCATAGGCCGGGGTCCATTTTCAGCCAGCGGGCGGCAAACGGCCACTTGGATCCCGGCCTGCGCCGGGATGACAGGCCTAAAGTAGTGGCATGAAGTGCCGCCCCTCGTGGCACTGCCCTAAGCGGAATTCCACGCCTTGAGAAACAAAATTGGTGAACTGAATGGCAATGTGAAAAGTGTCGCCCCGGCGTAGGCCGGGGTCCAATTCCAGCGAGCGGGCGGCAAACGGCAACTTGGATCCCGGCCCGGCGCAACCCCTGTGGTTGTCCGCCGGGATAACGGGCCTAAAGTCGTGGCATCAAGTGCCGCGCCCTATAATTCAGCATGTCTTTCGCCATCCTGCTCATCCCCGATTTTGCGCTGATTCTGTTTGGATTCGTCTTGAATCGCATCACCAACTGGGGACGCGATTTCTGGAGCGGGTTGGAAAAACTGATTTATTTTGTGCTGTTTCCAGCGTTATTGTTTAACTCGATTGCCAAACAGAAACTGGATTTTGTGTTGGCCGCACCCGCGTTAAAGACCGCCTTGCTAACCGTCGCCATCGGCATCCTGGTGGCGTATGCCGCCAAGTGGGTGGTAAAGGCCGACGAAAAATCCTACACGTCGAGTTTTCAAACCGCGTTTCGATTTAATTCATACGTCGGTCTGGCCATTGCGGGACGATTGCATGGCGAAGCCGGTATTGCTGCTTTTGGCATTGTGATTGGTATGGTGGTGCCGCTGTGCAATATTGCCTCAGTCTGGATGCTGGCCAAGGGTTCGGAGGTGTCGGTCTGGAAGGAATTGATCCAGAACCCGTTGATCCTGGCGACGGTGGGCGGCGTGTTGTATTCACTCTCTGGGCTGCCGTTGCCCGAGGTGATGCAAATGCTGATCTCGCGCATGGGTGCGGCGTCGCTCGCCTGCGGACTGTTGGCGGTGGGCGCGGCGCTGACCATGACCAACGTCGGGCGCAACGCGCCATTGATCACCTACAACATGGTGGTCAAACTGATTATCATGCCGGTCACCGCCATCGCGCTGGCAAGATGGTTTGGCGTCAGCGGCGTGTATTTTGATATGGTGGTGCTGTTTGGCGCGCTACCGACCGCCACCTCGGCTTACATTCTTGCCGTTCGCATGGGCGGCAATGGCCCGGTGGTCGCGCAATCGATTACCGTCAGCACGCTGTTTGGCATGTTGTCGATCCCGATTTGGCTGGGTGTGGCGCGGGCGATTTAGACTGGCTGTGTTGATCGTTTGATTGACCCAGCGGGCACAAAAAAAACCGCGACACAGGGTCGCGGTTTTTAGAGACTAAACCTGCGGAAATTCAATTCGGCATCCTGCATCCAACTCTTAGCGATTTAAGATTTTGTTGTAAGTCAGGCAAATAATTTGGCAAAACTATTTCCGAAAAATCCCAACCGGCAAAAAATTTCATGATTTTCGCATTACAGTCCAAGGGAGTATTGCCGTCAAGTGCATATGCATCCATCAGCGATTTCATAATCAGCGAATTGATGACGGCCTGTGATGAAAGTTTTTCCTGCAATGTGAGGCTTTCACCATTTTTGAGCGCCTTGAGTAAGGTTAGGGAGTTTGCCAGATCATTTTGGGCATGCGTAAAACCAGCCTTGATGCTGTATTCCCGAAAAGCCTCATGCGATCCGTCACGGGATCCCTTGAGGTATGCCAAACATATCAAGGCAATGATGCCAATGAAGAGCGCGGCGATCCTAAGCCATTGTGTTTTGTTCAATAGTGGAAATATTTTCATTTCAATAGACCTTAGGGGCAAATTGGAATGCCACCGCCATCGATGCTGCACTCAACAGACATTTGGTTTCCTTCTCGACCGCACATATCCGCAGCAGAAACGCTCAAAGTTCTGACACAGGTAGCAATCGCCCTTGCCGCCCAGCCATCGCAGGACTCAGTTTGCCCGCGGCAAATGGAACGTAAAATCTGCCGAACGGCTGCGCTCACCGGAAGTCGCCCCATTGCGATGACCTCCTCCGGCGGAAGTGGCGGCGGCGTGATGATCAAGATTTCGACGGGAATCCACGGATCGAATGGAATCCAAAGGTCTGGTTCATCCTCAATTGGCGGTGCAATCACGATGATTTCTTCTTCATCTGGATTTGATTTGCGTTGCACACCGGAAATTATGCCGGCTTGCTCGGAAATCGGCGTGGCCGAGTCCTCAATTGCCAACGAAATCTGGCTATCATCAGTATCTTGTATCTGCTCCGCAACGCCAGCAGTTGAATTTTTCCTTTCGATGTTCCCTCCATTGGCAACATGAATATGAATCCGCGACTTGAACAGTTCATCAAGCGTGATCGCGCCATCCGCGTTCAGGTCAAGAACACCAAAGTGTCGCAGTAAAACGGGCGCAGTGGAGGCGACCTCGGCAAACGAAAGGCGGTAATCACCATTCTTGTCGATGACCGCAAACGCATGTTTTAACGTGTACGAATGATAATTTATTTTTTGCGCAAACTCTTCCACACTGATGGAGCGTTCTCGTCCGGTTAACCGCAACACTCTGGCCAAGCCGGAATATTTTCTGAGTTGACCACTGCTTAATTGCTCAGAGCCCTCTTTTTTCTGAAGTTCTGCATAAAGATCATTCGACGTAAGTTTTCGCGGCGATGCTTCGGCAGGCTTTGTTGACAGGCCAAACGCAATTGATAGACAGAAAGACAGAAAGAAAGACAGACAGTGAGGTTGATTCCGTTGGCTCATATTTTTCCTCGCAGATAGATCTGGGCGATTGTCCCAAGCGAGAGTGTGGACTACCCGAACAAAAAACGCAACTTATGTAAATATTAATTGTCACAATAGTTGCACATTGCAATTTTGGACACTAATTTGGCGTCAAAAAAAACCGCGACACAGGGTCGCGGTTTTTTTGCTGCACACACCGGGAAAAAAGACTTACGCTTCGCCCTTGGTCTGCGAGGACACGTAGTCCAGCTTTTCCTTGATGCGCGCCGATTTGCCCGAACGATCGCGCAAATAATAAAGCTTGGCGCGACGCACGTCGCCACGACGCTTGACTTCAATCGACGCGATGGTCGGCGCATAGCTTTGAAACGTACGCTCGACGCCTTCGCCGGATGAAATTTTGCGGACAATGAACGATGAATTCAGGCCGCGATTGCGCTTGGCAATCACCACGCCTTCGTAGGCCTGAACGCGTTTGCGCTCGCCTTCGATCACGTTCACGTTGACGATCACCGTATCGCCCGGGGCGAAGTCAGGGATCTTGCGGCCCAAGCGGGCAATTTCTTCTTCTTCCAAAATTTGAATCAGGTTCATGTTGTTTCCTTTTTGTTAATCAATGGTGATGGCCGTTTTGCCCATCCACCTAATCACACAGCGCAACGCGGGCCGATATTTGCACCCTTGAAACCTGCTGCCCGTTGATGTGTGCCTGCTGTACTGCTTTTTTCAACAACTTGCTACCGCTTCTTGATTTCGTCAAGCCATCGCAATTCTTCGTTGGTCAACGTCACCTTGTCCAACAATTCAGGCCGACGCAACCATGTTCGTTCTATCGCCATGCGTCGTCGCCATTTGGCGATTTCCGCATGATTGCCACCCAATAACACCGGTGGCACGGAACGACTGCCTTGGCTGTCGCACCCGTCAATCCATTCCTCTGGCCGTGTGTAGTGCGGGTGATCGAGCAATCCATCACGGGCCGGTGAATATGAATCCTCCACCGCTGATGCACCGTCATTCAATACGCCGGGCAACAACCGCACCATCGCATCAATCACCACCATCGCCGCCAATTCACCGCCTGACAACACGTAGTCGCCGATTGAGAGTTCTTCATCGACATGCGTTTGAATCAAACGCTCATCAATTCCCTCATACCGGCCACACAAAAAAACCAATCCGTCCTCTGCAGAAAGCCGTCGAACATCAACGTCTTTCATCGGTCTGGCCTGGGGTGACAAATAAATCACCCGGGGCTTTCCCTGAAACTGTTGCTGCCGCGCCTTTGCCGCCGCAATGGCCGAATACAAAGGTGCCGCCTTCATCACCATCCCCGGCCCGCCACCAAACGGGCGGTCGTCGATGGTCTTGTGATTATCATCAACAAAATCCCGCGGGTTCCAACACGTAAGTTCCCACACCGCTTTGTCCAACGCCCGCCGAGTCACGCCGCTATCGGCAATGGCATCAAACATTTCCGGAAACAAGGTGATTACGTCGTAGCGCTTCATCACCAACTTTCCGGATCAGGCGTTGTTTTGCAGATCTTCACCGGCCACATTGCCCGGATGTTTTTCCGACTTGTCCCAATCTTTTTCCCACCGAACCGTCACGATCTTCTTGTCACGATCCACATTCAGCAAATACTCACCGACAAACGGAATCAAAATTTCAGCCGCGTCAGACTTCACCACCAACACATCATTCGCGCCGGTTTCCAGCAGGGTTTCGATCTTGCCGAGGCGCTCACCTGCCTCATTAACCACCTCAGCCCCGATCAAATCGATCCAGTAATAGGCGCCATCGTCCGCGGTCTCCAGCCAATCACGCGGGACGGCAATTTCACGCTTTTGCAGCAATTCCGCGGCAGTCCGGTCGTCGCAACCATGCAACTTGGCGACTGTCGCTTTCACATTTACCGCAAAATCTTCAACGTCAACTTCTTCCCAGCCCTTGGGCGTGGACAAAAACCAGCTGTCGAATGCATCCAGGCTATCGGCGTATTCGGTAAACGTCTGCAGCTTGATCCAACCCTTGATGCCGAACGGCGCACCAATGCGCGCCATCACCACCATGTTGTCGGTTGCCGTTGCCGGCTTTTTGATCGCAGCCATCGGACGGCCTGACAAAAATCATTGCGAACAGGTGGCGGCGCGAAAATGCAACGCCACAACCCATCCTGCCAGAGAGAATTACGCCGTTGCGACTTTTTTGCCGCGCTTGACCAGCTTCATGACGGCATCCGACGCTTGTGCGCCCTTGCCCTGCCAGAAGACCAAACGATCCATCGCGATACGAAAACCTTCTTCGGATTCGGATGCAACCGGATTGTAGAAACCGAGGCGCTCGATAAAGCGGCCATCACGGCGATTGCGCGAATCGGCAACCACAACGTTGTAAAAAGGGCGGTTCTTGGAACCACCGCGTGCCATGCGAATAACAACCATGCTAACTCCTAAGGGTAGAGAATCATCCGATTGAGAACCGGAAACGGGCCCGTTGCGAACGGGTAACGCCTGAACTATCCAGGAAAGCCTGAAATTATAACCAAAACAAGTAGTTATAGGCAAGTATTGGTTCATTTGCGGTTTTACACGGCGCTGGCGGTAACCGTTGGCCATTAGCGCCTTTTCTGCCTGCCTGTCCGGTAAAATCAAAAAATATGAAGAATCTTTACGTTACGCAGCCAGACCTGCCGCCGTTGGACGATTTCATCCCCTATTTACGCGAAATTTGGGATCGGAAAGTGCTGACCAATAACGGGCCTTTTCATGAAAAGCTTGAAGCCGAACTTTGTCGATACTTGGGCGTTGAGCATTTGAGCCTGTTTACCAACGGTATGCTGGCGCTTATAACGATGCTACAGGCGATGCGCATTAGTGGCGAAGTGATCACAACCCCCTACAGCTTTGTCGCAACCGCGCATGCCCTGCACTGGAACGGCATCAAGCCGGTGTTTATCGATATTGATCCTGCGACGGGAAATATGAACCCGGCAAATATTGAGGCCGCGATCACCCCGCAAACGACCGCGATCATGCCGGTGCATGTTTATGGCAATCCATGTGACCACGCCGAAATCCAGCGCATTGCCGATATCTACGGTCTAAAAGTGTTGTACGACGCTGCGCATACGTTTGGCGTCACCCAAGCCGGCCAATCCGTGACCAATTACGGCGACATGGCCGCGTTAAGCTTTCATGCGACGAAGGTATTTAATACCTTTGAGGGCGGCGCAATTATTTGCCATGATGCTGAAACAAAAAAGCGCATCGATTACTTAAAGAATTTCGGGTTTGCAGATGAAGTGACGGTAGTCGCGCCGGGTACCAACGCCAAGATGAACGAATTTCAGGCGTCCCTCGGGTTGCTGCAGCTCACCCGCATCGATCAGGCGCTGGCGGCGCGCGCAGCGATTGACCAGCGATATCGAGAGGCATTGGCGGGTGTAAAGGGCATTCGGTTCATCAACCAACAGAACAACGTTGCACCAAACTATTCCTATTTCCCAATTCTTGTTGGGCCGGAATACCGTATGTCGCGCGATGCCCTCTATCAGCATTTGCGTGATCAGGGTATTTACGCGCGACGATATTTTTATCCGCTCATCAGTGAATTTTCCGCCTATCGTGGATTGCCGTCGTCCAAGCGTGACAACCTGCCGCACGCCTTCCAAATGGCTGAACAGGTTTTGTGCCTGCCCATCTTTCCAGCGCTCAAACAGGACGAGCAGGCGCGCGTCATCGCCGGCATCGTTGGCTAACCAATCGTCGTCAGGATTGCCGATGCGTCTTGCGATCATGCAGCCGTATTTCATGCCCTACATCGGTTATTTCCAGCTGATTGCGGCGGTCGATTTGTTTATTGTGTACGACAACATCAAATATACAAAAAAGGGGTGGATCAACCGCAATCGCATGTTGGTCAACGGACGGGATGAAATGTTTTCATTGCCGTTAAAAAGTGATTCAGATTCGCTGAATATCGACCAGCGGGTAGTGGCTGCAAATTTCGACCGGGAAAAACTATTGAACAAGATTGTTGGCGCATATCGGCGCGCGCCATTTTTCGCCGAGGTCTTTCCACTGGTTGAAGAAGTCGTTCGAAATGACCAGGCAAATCTGTTCGGTTTTTTGCATCAGTCAATCATCAAAACCTGCGCCCATCTCGGCATAACAACCGAAATCCGGGTGTCATCAGAAATTGCGATTGATCATGGCCTGACGAATCAGGAAAAGGTGCTGGCGCTTTGTCAGGCAGTCGGCGCAAAAACGTACGTGAACGCGAATGGCGGTAGGGAGTTGTATTCAGTGGAGACGTTCCAAGCGAAGAATGTGGATCTGAAGTTTATTCAGTCCAAACCATTCGAATATGCGCAATTCGGTGAGGCGTTTGTGCCCTGGCTGTCAATTATCGATGTGATGATGTTCAATTCGCATTCAGCGATTCACGCCTGCCTCAAAACAAACTGCGAATTGATCTGACCCATGTTTTCGTGGAAAAAACTCGGTAAGGTTTTTACGCCGCAGGCAGTCGAAGGTCGTAGCTGGTTGAAGG
The DNA here is from genome assembly GCA_031431435.1 of Burkholderiales bacterium. Classification (GTDB taxonomy): domain Bacteria; phylum Pseudomonadota; class Gammaproteobacteria; order Burkholderiales; family Usitatibacteraceae; genus UKL13-2. The sequence goes on along the minus strand of JANPDI010000263.1, from coordinate 4,671 downwards.
AATTTGCCCAGGCACCTGCAACACTGGTGTTCGATGACTTCGTGCGCGTCTATTTTTCATGCCGACCGCCTCCCGATCAGAGTGGCCAATATGTAAGCTATTCCGCGTACGTTGATCTGGATCGAGCCGACATGTTTAACGTGCGACGCGTCAGTGAACGACCAATTCTCGAGCTGGGCGGCCTAGGAGAGTTCGACGAATTCGGTACATACCCGGTTTCTGTTATTCGCAATGGTTCAGAGGTGCGCGCCTATTACGCCGGATGGACTCGTTGCGAATCAGTGCCTTTTAATGTCGCAATTGGCGTTGCGGTCAGCAACAATGGGGGCGAAAGTTTTTCCAAGCTCGGTAGCGGTCCGGTGCTGTCATATTCGCTTGATGAGCCGTTCATTTTGAGTGGGCCAAAGATCCGGCGGTTCAACGATACTTGGTATTTGTGGTACATCGCAGGGCGAAAATGGAAGATAGTGGAAGGCCGCGCAGAGCCAGTGTATAAGATTCGCATGGCTTCATCGTCAGACGGCATACATTGGAACAAGGTTAACAAAGATCTGATCGAAAGCCGAGTTGAAGAAGATGAAGCGCAAGCCAGTCCGGATGTCTTTTTCGCCAATGGCAAATACCATATGTTTTTCAGTTATCGCTACAGCAGCAATTTCAGGGGCAAACAGAATGGCTATCGTATCGGCTATGCCTCCAGCCTCAACCTAATGGATTGGATTCGCGACGATACAAAAGCCGGAATCGATGTGTCAGAGGACGGGTGGGATGCCGAAATGATCAGCTACCCACATGTATTCGCGCTAGATGGAAGCACCTATCTTCTCTATCTCGGCAATCAAGTCGGTCGCGATGGATTTGGCTTGGCAAAGTTAGATGGAAAGCTGGCGTAGATCATGGGGGCGATGAAGTGGCGAAAGCGCGGCAAACTATTTGACCCGACAGAACATCAGCTGCCAAACGGCTGCATGCAATTTGCGCAGTCACCGCAGGCGCTGGTATTCGATGACTTTATCCGTATCTACTTTTCAACCCGCTCAGTAGACCAGCGAAATGGCAAGTATCTTAGCCATATCGCCTTCGTTGACATGAAAAAGAACCTGCGCGAAATTATTGCGGTGTCAGACAAAACCGTCATCCCGCTTGGTGAACTTGGTTGTTTTGATGAGCATGGTATCTTTCCAATGAGCGTTCTTCGGCATGGCAACAACATTTATGGCTACACATGCGGCTGGAATCGTCGTGTATCTGTTTCGGTTGATACCGCAATTGGCCTGGTGATCAGCCGCGACCAAGGGGTGACGTTTCAACGTGTTGGTAACGGACCGGTGTTGGCCGCATCATTGCGCGAGCCCTGTCTGGTTGGCGACGGCTTCGTGAAAGTCATCGGTGGCGTATTTCATATGTGGTACATCTTTGGCACTGGTTGGAAGACGTTTGTCGATGGTGCAGCGCCTGACCGTACCTATAGGATTGGGCACGCTGTTTCTGATGACGGCATAAAGTGGGCAAAGGAAGAGGGGCGGCAGATCATTTCAGATCGGCTGGGCTCCGACGAGAGTCAGGCGCTTCCGTCCGTGATCGAAATTGACGGTCGTTACCATATGTTTTTTTGCTATCGTCAGTCATTCGACTTCAGAAAAAATTCTAATCGGGGCTATCGCATCGGCCATGCGTGGTCAGATGACCTGAAAAACTGGATTCGTGACGATGAAAATCCGCAGCTGGATGTGACGCCGGACGAATGGGATTCAGATATGTTGTGTTATCCGCACATATTCGAGTGTGATTCAAAGATCTACTTGCTATACAACGGTAACGAGTTTGGACGATTTGGTTTTGGCTTGGCAGAGCTGGAAAAATGAGTGGCGACGTCGAATATTTCTTGAATAGAGCATCGGAAGCGGAAATTTGCAAACATCTGCGGCTTAGCGATGCAGATTTTATTCCGCACCTAAGTTCCCGAGTCGACATCGGTGAATATGCCAAGAAGATTGCTGGTAATGCCTTAAAGGTAGAGGCGTGGTCCGGCGAAGAGTTGGTTGGATTGGTGGCGGCCTATTGTAACGATCAAGAGACACATATTGCGTACATTACCAGCGTAAGTGTGTTGATGAAGTGGGCAGGTAAAGGACTTGCCACGCAACTCGTTGGCAAGTGTATTGAGTACGCCAAATCCTCCGGCATGCATGCAGTCAACCTAGAAGTGGCAAGCAATAGTGTGGCTGCGATCAAGTTGTATGAGAAGATTGGGTTTGTTGTCAGCGAGTCACGAGGACAGTGGATGGCGATGACTTTTTTGTTGAACGCCGAGGGAAAAAATGAATAGCAAGCGTGACTACAATATTGAAATTGAAGACGTACGTGACCATCGGTATGCATATGGTTTCGATTTTGATGTGATGCATGGCTACATGATCAACTCCTTCGAGCCGTTCTTTAGAATGGGCAGTTTGCTTGAGCTTGGGAGTTTTAAGGGCGCCTTAACAAAAAGGCTGTTGCCATTTTTTGAGGATTTGACCTGCGTAGAGGCTTCGAGTATCGCCATGTCGGAAGCGCACCAAGCGCTTGGCGACAACATCAAATTTGTCAATTCGATGTTCGAGAATGCGGTGCTACCAAAACGTTACGACAACATCGTCATGACCCATGTGCTGGAACATCTTGATGATCCGGTGTCAGTGTTGAAACGAGTCAACGATGAATGGTTGGCCGATGACGGTTATTTTTTCCTGGTTTGTCCCAATGCGAATGCCCCTTCGAGGCAAATCGCGGTGAAGATGGGGCTGATTTCGCACAATGCTGCAGTTACCCCTGCTGAGCATGAGCATGGTCACCGCTGCACCTATTCGTTGGATACACTTGAGCGAGACGCGACGGCGGCGGGCTTGCAGGTGATTCATCGGTCCGGCATATTTTTTAAGGCGCTCGCAAATTTTCAATGGGATCGTCTTCTCCAAACAGACATCATTTCAAAGGACTATCTGGATGGTTGCTATGCATTGGGCCAGCAATATCCCGACTTGTGTTCAAGCATCTTTCTGGTCTGCCGCAAAGGCAAAAAATAGTGTTTTCATTTGGTAGCCAAGCGCCCATCGCGTAGGGTGGGCCCCCGGCGTCATTCACCTCAGGCATCACCCCAAACGTAACGCTGCGAACCCACTCAACATGACCATATTGATATTTCCTTCCGGCATGCCAAGAGCCGTAGCGTTCCTGAATAATTGCCTTAAGCAAAAGAAGGACGTTGTTTGTGCGTCTTCGTTGTTGCAGGACACAAGCCGCAGCCAGTATCCGAAGTGGGCGCACCTGCCCTACGTCAATCAGCCAAATTTTGCCGCAGCATTGGTCGACGTGATTGGTCGCCATGGAATTACCGAGATTTATAGCGCGAACCCGGTCGTCTGGGATGTCTTGAAAAGCACCCTCCCAACAATTGCACCTGGCGTTGAACTTCTGGGGGAGTCACCCGCGGCAGAGATGTTAGCGGGTCACCGATCATCAACACACATTGCCAATCTGCTTTGGCGACATCGCGATTTTTTGGCGATGAATGACCTGGCATGTTCCCGCATGCGATCGGAAGAATTCACGGCGTTGGTACGGCATGCCGATGCCATCCCGGGAATGTGTGACCATCAAAAGTTGTTGACCTTGTCTGAGATTTTTCGTCTTGCCCCGCCGGGTGACGTTGTTGAGATTGGCAGCTGGTGGGGTAAGTCGGCCTTCATTTTGGCGCACCTCGGACGTCGCTATCACGTGGGGAATCTACTTTGTATTGACCCCTGGTCGGATGCGCATCTTGTGCAGGAAGATAAATTAGTGGATGACGCGTCGGCGGAGATGAGCGCTGAAGAGGCACACCAGGTGTTTTTGACCAATCTTTTGCCCTATAACAGCGACAATATCAACTTCATCCGGATGCCGTCCGTCGAAGGGGCCGCGTGTTATCGCGCGAGTTCAATTGTGTCGAGTGACGCGTTCGGCGAGACGAGGTATAGCGGAAGAATATCGGTCTTGCATATTGACGGCAACCACGCCCTTAATGCCGTCGACGACGATACAAAAGCGTGGGCCGGACTTGTAATGGATGGCGGCTGGATTGTGTTTGATGATTACAAATGGGCCTATGGCGATGGCCCGAAAGTGGTGGCGGACGCATTCATACTGGCAAACCGACCCGATGTTGCCTGTGCATTTTTTACCGGTGGCGCACTGTTTGTCCAACTCGCCAAATCAATTGGCGGGAAATAATCGGGTGGCAAACGCTCGCGCTATCTTTTCGGGTTGACGCTAGAAATAAGCGCAGCGCAAATCTCCCCCGCTGTTTGGAGGAGGTCGTCGTCTTTGCCGCGCGCGCCAACCAACTGCAACCCCAACGGCATGCCGCTACTGTCGGTCAGCGCCGGAATGCTGATCGCCGGTGTGTGCAAAACCGATGCCAGTCGGTTAAAGACCGGGTCGCCGGTCGACGTCAGCCCAAGCGGCGCGGCACCCGGTGCGGCCGGCAGTAGCCAAACATCCTGTTGCTTGAACAGTTCATCCGCAACCAGGCGCGCCTCGTCAGCGGCGGCCATCGCGCGCCGATAGGTGTTGTCGGTAATGCGTGCGCCTTCATCCAGCGCGGTGGCAATAGCCGGCGTCAGCAGGGCATGGTGTTGTGTGCGTTCG